>DIHT01000100.1:0-3563 GCA_002420305.1 Akkermansiaceae bacterium UBA5689
GGCCAAGGTGCAGGAACCACGGTGCGGAGGACGGTTTGCAGGGGCCAAGGTGCAGGGAGTAGGAGGACCAAGAAATATTGGCCTGATCGATGACTTCATCGTCATTATAAATTGGAAATGAGTGAGAAAGGTGGCGTATGATCAAAACGTGAAGCAGGTCCATCTTCTCCTCATCGCCGCTCCTGTTCCGTCTATGACTGTGTCGGGATGTGCTTCTCTAGAACTAGATAATACTGGCGTATTTCCAACGCTGGTTTCCAGCGTCTTCGCAGTCCTCATTTGCGCTCTTGTGGTCTTCGCTGTTATGCGGGGTTCTCGCAAAAGAGGGACAAAGTCTGATAAGGAAATCGGGCAACAAGGACTTAAAAGCCTTACTGCGCAGGTTGCCACAGTTTCAGCAAAGGGAGACCGCGAAATCGGTAATATTGTCGCCAAGGCTATTGACGGTATCGGGGAGGATGGGGTCATTACAGTGGAGGAGGCAAAAGGAATCGAAACGACCTTGGACTTTGTCGAAGGAATGCAGTTCGGGCAGGTTCCTTACTTCGCGACCTACTCCGAGAGCATGGAGTTCAATCTGGATAACGCGTGTGTCCTGATTCACGAGAGGAAGATATCCAGTTTGAAGGATATGCTTCCGCTGCTCGAGAAGGTGGCAAAAACCAGTCGCCCTCTTCTGATCATTACGGAGGAGGTAGAAGGCGAAGCCCTTGCAGCCCTCGCTGTCAATGAGCTCCATGGAACACCGAATATCGTAGCCGTGAAAGCTCCTGAGTTCGGTGACTGTCACAAGGCTGTGATGGAAGATATTGCTATCCTGACCGGTGGCCAGTGCATCACTGAGGATCTCGTCACGAGCCTCGAGAGAATTGAGCTCGATCAACTGGGGGAGGCAAAGACCATCAAGATCGGGAAGGAAGATACCGTGATCGTCGAAGGTGGAGGCGGCAGCGAAGCTGTCCACGGACGAGTTGGTCAAATCCGCAGGCAGATCGAAGAGACGACCTCCGATTACGATCGTGAAAAACTTATTGAGCGTCTCGTCAGGCTCGCTGGCGGTGTTGCTGTTATCAATGTTGGTGCAGCTACCGAGACCGAAATGAAGGAAAAGAAGGCCCTCGTGGAGGATGCTCTTTACGCCACCCGCGCTGCGGTTCGGGAAGGAATTGTTGTCGAGAGCGAAAGCGGAAATAAATAGGTCAAAATCCCGCCGAAAAGAGAGAATCTGTCCTACCACACGCGGAGGGGCAGCGACAAGCCCGCCCAGATCCGCGTGGATTGGGTCTCGGCACCCTCGACCCTGCACCTGATCCCTGTTACATGAACCGTGTATGGTGAAGGGGGAATCGAATTTCGTCCTAAACGCACCCCTTACCCCGTCTCCTGCACACGGTTCAGGGTAGGGAATTCAGGGCTCAGGGATCTCCACTGCGCCCCATACACCCCACCGGTGGGGGTGGCACTTTTTGTGTGCGCTTGGGTATCTGTGTATCACCCCGTGTGAAAATTCTTAGGGGGTAGGGGATTAGGGCTTCTCACTGATCAGCTTAACCGGTCTTCCCGCGAACGTATCGCCCCAGCCCTTGGCTTCGGCCTCGCGGTAGATGGTGGGCGAAGCCTCTTCGAAAGCGTCTTCTGCCACCGTCGGGGCATCCCCAAGAAATGTCACTGCGCTCAGGCTGCGGCAGCGAGCGAAGGCGCCCAAGCCGATGCTTTTGACGCCTTCGGGTATCGTGATAGCGGTTAAGCTGGTGCAGAGCTTGAAGGCCTTGGCGTTGATCTCCCTCATGTCTGAAGGGATGGTGATGCTTGTAAGTCCGCACTGACGGAATGCATTTACACCGATACTAGTGACGCTATCAGGAATCGTGACACCCGTCAGGCTGCGGCAGCCACAAAAGGCGAGATCCTCGATGCTGGTGACGCTATCAGGGATTGTGATCTTCGTCAGGCTACTGCATTCATGGAAGGCGTTAGCCTCGATGCTGGTCACCCCATCAGGAATCGTGACGCTCGTCAGGCCGGTGCACGAGGAGAAGGTTCCACTCTCGATACTGGTAATGCCATCAGGAATCATGATGTCAGATTGCTAGGAATTTGCTTTTGGCGGGAGGGTGAAAAGGAGGTTGCGGGGGGAAGAGGTGCGGAGTCGGTGGTTTGGTTTGAATGTTGTGGAGCATTCGGCAGGAAAAGTCCCTGATCACTGCTCGTGGAATGTCGGATTCTGCGCGATTCCGCGCTCGCCGGACGCGGCGCGAGTTACGAGCTCTGCCTGCCGGGCCAGTATCACGGGCACTTCGTCTGCCGTCATAGCGGGACGGCGACGGAGTTCTCCGGAGTCGATCTGGAGCGATTCATCAACGCGACCGCGGCCGAGAGCAACTTCTTACCGCTCGAAGTGCAGCTGAAGGTCACGGGCGTCTGCGAGCGATGCGTGAAGGAGAATCCGCCCTCACGGCGCAAGGACATTTGCGTCCGCTTCCTCGAGTACGCCCAGGAGCGCGAGAGCGCCCGGGGCGAGGAGCCGCTGCCCGAAGGCCCTTGACACGGCGGCGCTCTCAGCCGAGCCTACCGCTAGATTCCGGGTTCCACTTCGGAAACCTCTCGACGCCCGAGATTGGGGAGCATGTATATGAGCACAACCTTCATAATCGCCGCCGGCCTTTGCCTCGCCTTCTTGGGCGCGGGCTGCGGGACTTCCGTTCAGCAAGCTTACGTCGAAGATCCCGCGAACAAATCTGAAGTCACGGGCGTATGGACTGGAACCTGGATTGCCGATGGGGCGCCCCAGGGCATGCCGCTCACGATCACGTGCTTGCAGACCGAGCCCGGGATTTGGAAGGCGACGTTCGACGCCGTTTGCGGCCGCGACGCTTCGTTCACCTTCGATATCGTCGGTGAGCTCGATGGTGACAAGGTCGTCTTCGAAGCTGATGTCGATCTCGGCCCCGAGAATGGCGGTCAGTATTGGTGGCGGGGCGAAGTGGACTCCGAACAGTTCCTGGGCAACTACAAGAACTCGACTTACAACGGCACGTTCGAACTGACGAAGGACCCGAGCAAGCAGGGCGCGTCGGCCGAGGTCTCTCCGCCCGCATCCGCCGATCTCGCCGCGACGCCTTCGCCCTAAGCTCCAGGCCTCAGTCCATCAGCCCGACCGAATCTACGCCGTTGCTGGTGGGTGGCCCGCCGGCGCGCCGGATATCGCCGATCGAATCTAATAAGGCCCTCATTTTTGATGAGGGGATGCGAGCTCTACGGCTGCGATAACGGCCAGAAGGAGGAGGTGCGAACTTGGAAAGACGGCAAACTTGATGGCCCTTGGACGTCTAGGCACGAGAACGGCCAGAAGGAGCTCGAAATGACCTTCAAAGACGGCGAAGTGGTTGAGACGGCGGAAGAAGCTAATAAATAACCAATCCCGCCCGATCCGCGTGGCTTGGGTCTAGGCACCCTCAACCCTGCGCCTGATCCCTGTTACATGAACCCCGTATGGTGAGGGGGGCAGTCTTCACGATGCCGGCGTCCACTTTACACCGCCCACCCCCATCCCCGTGCAGGAA
>DIHT01000100.1:3883-4516 GCA_002420305.1 Akkermansiaceae bacterium UBA5689
TGCAGGAACCACGGTGCGGTGCAAAGGTGCGGTGCACTGGTTAGGGGTGCAGAGCGCAGGGAGTAGGTTGAACTGCACTTAAGGTCAGACCCCCGATCCTAATTGATTTTGTGGTGTTTTGGAGGGTCTTTTGTGCTCTCTCAATCAGGAAATGGCACTTCATCAAGATCGGAGAAGACGATTTGTATGCCGTCCTGTTCTAGTTGTTCTCCCAATCTTTTATTGAATCCATTCTGATCCCGCACCTTTTGCCCAAGATCGAAATACGTATCCCAATCGTCTCTCGAGGTCCACAGTTCCGTTAGAAGTAGACAATTAGGATTCTGCTGGTCGATAGATCTTTCCAGTCTTTCACATCCTTTTTGCTTCACCGTGAAAGCATGACCAAAGGGCTCGTCGAGAATCTTTATTAAATTGTCTCGCATACCTTTTTTCGCGTTTACGGTAATCCAAACCATCAATTTTCTCATCCAATGCTTGTCACGTAGTTCTATGTGCGAGGAAAGGCAAAAGCGTTTCAAGAGGCAAAAGATTCAAGGCGAGGATGGGGCGCGGGAGGTCGTATAGGAACTCGCAGCTGTATATGATCTACTAATTTTGATGCGCAAGATATCCTGCACCCTCGACCCTGCA
>DIHT01000100.1:4851-9053 GCA_002420305.1 Akkermansiaceae bacterium UBA5689
CATGAACCGTGTATGGTGAAGCGTGTAGGCCTCGTCACCAACGCACCCCTTACCCCGCCTCCTGCACACGGTTCAGGGTAGGGGATTCAGCGGTCGGCTCACGCACTTCTTATGACAATCTCGCCACAACGAGTTGGAACTTCCAGACAGGCGTCATGAATCTGGGCCAAGTGATTGGGGCATCTTGGTCCGAGCCAACGTCAATCTTTTCACAATTGGTCTTCTGCTTGTGGGTGCTTCGACCGGTTAAAGAAAAGTCGCGGCTTGGCGTCAACAAAGAATCCTTAACCCTATTACGGCAACAAGTCATGTGGTGATGACTACATGCCGAGGACGCTCTCAGGGCACGATACCCGCGGCAGATGCTCGAGGCTCCGAAAAGCTAAGGATACAAGCGAGCCGAGGTTTTGATTCATAAAACTCTTGTGATTGTGAATAACTGGTCCGACGAAGTGTTGCTGGGAGATTTCTAGGAGATATGGTCACACACCAGAAGCGATACTTACTAGTGGCTGCGCTACTGCCGCCAAATGTCGCTATCATGGTAATCCAAGAAAATGAAGCAGACGCTTAACGAATGTGTCGGGACCTTGCTATTGGTCGTTATCATTGGTCTTAGTGGAGACCCTCTGGCAATAGGGGTTGGACTGGCAATCCTGATCTATGCCGGAGGGCCTATCTCGGGGGCACACTATAATCCAGCTGTCTCACTGGCCATGGTTCTAAGACGGGAATTGAGCCTGTCTCGGTTATGGCCCTATTGGGCCGCGCAAATTGTGGGCGCGATCGCCGGAGTGGCAGTGATCGCGGTCTTGGGTGGAAGCGACTTCGAAGTAAAGCCGCCAGAAGGTCCAGCTCTACCTCAGATCCTACTTGCGGAATTCCTATTCACTTATCTTCTCGTTTTCGTCATTCTCAACGTCGCAACCAATCCCGCGGTAGAGGGAAACTCCTACTTCGGACTGGCGATCGGGCTTACAGTAGCAACCGGTGCTTTCTGCGTTGGATCGATTTCTGGCGCTGCCTTCAACCCTGCGGTCGCACTTGGCTCTGCCATCGCTGATCTTACCTTTAATCCTGGAGATTCTTTTCGCACCGTTTGGATTTATCTTGCTGCGCCAATCACTGGATCACTTGTAGCGGTTTTTCACTACAGCTTCACCTTTGGAAGACCCAAGGACCAGTAGTCCTCAGAATTGACTGCCCACCCCGAAAGCGCTCAGACGAAGGTCACCGGAGTTAGAAAGTAGGCTCCTCTGACGACCACAATCCAACGCGAGATATCCGATTCACAGCCTGACCAGGCAACCGGAGATCCGTAGGGCATGATGTCGGGGAGGTCCGTGCCCATGCCGCAAATCCCGCCATGGACTTTGAATGATACCACCCAATTAGCCAAGGTTATCACCGAGCCGAGTAGGCCTGAGCTGCCATGTTGCTGCCATGAGGGCCGTCCGAAACGACCCGATACGCAGGGATTCTGTCAAAATATGCTGAAAGTTAGGTCTAATAAATCCAGGCTGTCGAACAGAGCAAAGCTGGATGTGGTTGACCTCGAGTTGATCTTTGTCAGTTCAGGTTTATCGAGCCACATACCACAGCAGTTACCACACAGATCCAAGTCTACCCCTTTAGGTCTGGTGACAAAAAGCCGTTGGCCGTCGGGCGGACACCACAAGCTTCCCTTAACGTTAGTTTGGAAGTACGCCGGCGTGCGCTGCTCATACGCCCCTGCAAGGTGGAGATCTCAGAGGCAGGTCGTGAGGTGTAATCAAAAAGATCTGCTCGATTACGTGCCGAAAGATCCAAATACCCCTGCGACCTGAGCATTCTTGAAAGTCATACCTATTACTATCCAAAGGATTTGCAGCGGCCTCGCCGCGATCAACCAATCTGGAACCATCTCGTGGACATTCGGGCATTCTTAGAGCCTTGCAGTAGGGAAATTCCATTAAGCTTATTCGTAGAGGTGACCATTGTAAAATTTGGTATTCCGATTCAAAGGGCAAACAGAGAACCACTGGGTTTCAAGTAAAATTCAAAGAAGGGGGTCGGGGAATCGCGTCGCTATCACCTTTAGTTTTTCCCAGAGACATGAGGTAAGGTTCGCCGCTCGTGAGCAAATCGTTCATCGATCACTCATTCGGTCAGAACCCTCGCCCCAAGGCAGCTTACTCCGGACGTAGAAGCGCGATACGCTATTAATCCTGCATCGGTTTACGCGTCTTCCCTGAGATATGAAGCGTCCTTTTCTCAAGGGACAAGATAAAGGCGGTCACTGCTGAAGCCGAGAGGCGGGAATCAGATCCATATCCCGCGTTATCGCGATTAGGCTGATAATAGAAGGTGCCATCCGAACATTGTGACAGGATAAACCACCATTTATTTTTATCCATCAAGCGCCTAAAGCTCGTAGGATCGAGATGAGCAGCAGTCGCGGCATACGCCATGCCCATCACTGGAGATCCATGGGTGTCCGGAAAACTTTCAGGGTGCCTTCCGATCACTTTCGCGTGAGCCAGGGCGCGCTCCATGTACTGGTCGTCATGGTAGGGACTTACTGCATTTGCGATGCCTGCCGCACCCGTCCGGCCCATGTCTGCCCAATTGCTCTGACTCGCTGCCTGGTCTGCATACCAGACGTAGCCGTTGCGTCCAGACGACCGAACGAGAAAGTCATAGGCCTTGTCGTGCCGTTCACGATCCACCTCGATACCGCAGTGTTTCATCAGGGCGAACGCAAGCGCACCCTGGCCGGTAAGCATACTGATCGGACCGTAACCTTCGAATCCGGGATTATGGCCCCAGCCACCATGGGCTCCAATGCTATCCTTAGGAACAGCCCCGGGGTGAGTTTTGCGTGACTTCTCGTCAATTTGAGCCATGTCCACATACTGACTTGAAATCAGAAAATCGTAAACCTCCTTGAGTTCCGGAATGACCCATTTTTCACCGGTCGCAAGATAGAATTCACTCATGACGATTGCAGCGGCCATGTATCGCCAATTTACAAGCCAGCTGCGATCCTTAGCTTTCGTTGTGCTCGCATGAAACTTTACGTTGTTCCTGACGAGATTCAGGTGTCTCGGTTTGCCGCTAGCGAGGAGGGCCAGGGGAGCAAAGGTGTCGTGCGGGGGACTACCCCAAGAGCCATCCCGGCGTTGAGTCTTTTCGAGATAAGTGAGAAGTTGCTCCAGAATCTGAATTGACTTGGAGCACTTGGAAGGAAATTCAGGACCGTAGGTTCCGTATTCGGTCCCAACATCAAGAGCTGCCTCCAATATCTTGTCATGCCGGAGGAGATTGAGATCCAGGCGACCATTCCGATTCTTCGTCTGGCTCTCCTCGAGAGCCATGGCGAAGTCAAGAACCGGTCCGTCTGGTCCAAACACTTCCATGCCGTAGCCATTTTTATGGGGAGTTTTGAATCTGCGGCCATTGGCACCAACGATGAGGTCTCCGACCTTTACCTTGCCTGAAGCCGGGCTTTCTTCAAAGACATGACGGACGAGCAGGAAGTTCGGTTTGTCGGCGATGAGTTCAGCCCGCATCCCCGTAATCCCAAGATTATAGAACCACCCTTTAACTTCCGCGTCTGGACCTGATTCCGCTTTCTGAGTCCAAGGACGTCCATTTTCGAAATAGTGCACCTGAGCAAAGAGGTTGAGTGGCAGGAGCAACAGCGCGATAACGAGAAAAAGTAATCCGGGGTAGATCATCGGAGGGTGGTGAGACAGGGCCAAATGAAAGCAAGCAGGAACTTTTTCAAAAGCCCTGATATGAATGTGGCCTACAACACATGAGTCGGTGACAAAAGCAAGGGCTGGGAGATGGGTAGGTCCCTATTTGACAAAAATTAGCCTTCGGAATGACTATTCTGGAAGGATCCGACTCAGGTTTGTTGGAGCTACGAGCCCGATCGCTGGGCAAACTGTATTGGCTCCCCACCGTGAAAATTATTACATGCTTGGCTTTGACTCCAATAGTTGACCGTAGCCGAATCAAGGACATCGAACAAAAGCGGACACAAAAAGCCTTCCATAAGCCTTTTTGAATAAGAGGGTTAGGAGGCTGAGTGACGGAAAGCAGGTTCTAGGCCCCTAACAGACCCCGCCACAAAGAGGATGATATTCAACGAAGTGCATCCGGTTTCCGGAGACGAGCGAAATCAGTCACTTTGACATCATGAGTTGATAAGTTCG
>DIHT01000030.1 GCA_002420305.1 Akkermansiaceae bacterium UBA5689
AAGAGCGGATTGACCGGCCCTTTCGAGGAAAGCATTCACCATATTGAGATCAACAATGCTGGGACATTCCACAGCTATCATGATGAGAGGGTCTCTATCGCGGTTATTGAAGAAGCACCTTTCGAGTTAAGCCTCTCGGTCCCGCCGGTTCCTCTCGTGAAAAACGGAGTAATGACCTTGAAGGTTGAGGCCAAACGCCAACCCGGCTTTGAGGAGGAAATCAAGGTCACCCTTCCCTGGCGGCCACCAGGCGTCAGCGCTCCCTCCAGCGTGACGATCCCAAAGGGCAAAAATGAAGTCTCCATGGGAATCAACGCCAACGGCAGTGCCTCCATTGCCAAATGGCGAATTTTTGTCACCGGGGAGGCCTCTTGCAGCAAGGGGCCGCTGATCGTTTCTTCCAAGCTGCAACCCATCGAAATTGCTGACCCCTTTGTCGGCGGGAAAATTGAACTTGCAGCAACAGAGCTTGGACAGGACACCGGTCTCATCTGCAGCATATCTGTTCAGAAGTCATTCGAAGGAGATGCGCGAATCAATTTGAATGGACTTCCCCATGGGGTCACCACCGAGACCCTGACGATAACGAAGGACACCAAGGAGGTGACCTTTCCCCTTACAGTGAGCGAGGAGGCCAAGAAAGGTAAGACCTCAAACATTTTCTGCAGCGTAGTCATCACTCAGAATGGGCACCCTATTAGCGGCACCGCCATGGGTGGAGGAGTTCTTCGGATTGATCCCCCGCCTCCGGCACCAAAGAAGCCGGTCGCAGCAAAGAAGGAACCAGAAAAATTTCCTGCGGCGAAGCCTGCCAAGAAACGGCTTTCACGTCTGGAGCAGCTCCGCCAGCAGAGCAAGAATTCAAATTAACAGGCCCAACATGAAGCTCGGTTTACGACATATCGCGCAATCTCTATGCGTTTTCCTGCTCACCTTCATGGCAAGCGCGGAGACAGTGGTTCGCGACCCCTTAAAGGACACGTCGAAGCAGAACACTGAACCTCTGGGCACCGGCCTCATCGGCCTTGAGGTTTATCCCAAGGCTGTCTCTCTTGAGACCGCCGCAGATTTTCACCGCGTGGTCATCATCGGCATGTACGAGGACGCCACCTCTCGCGACGTCACCGGATCATCCCGACTTTCTCTCCAGAACCCCTCGATAGCAAACCTGGAGAAAAACCTTCTGACACCGCTGTCGGACGGGGAAACAACTCTCAATATTTCCCTCGAACATCATTCTGCAACCATTCCGATCAAGGTGAAGGACGCCTCCCTGCCGAGGCCAATCAGCTTCCAGCTCGACGTTATGCCGGTTCTTACCTCAGCCGGGTGCAACACAGGATCCTGTCATGGATCTGCGCGAGGACAAGACGGCTTCATGCTCTCCCTTTTCGGCTACGACCCCAAGGGAGACCATCAGCGCATTACCCGTCAACTCTCTGGACGACGTGTCAATCTCGCCCTGCCGGAGGAGTCGCTGCTAGTCACTAAGGCGATCGGCGAAGTGCCTCACACCGGAGGCAAGCTTTTCACTCGCGATTCCGCAAATGCGAAGACTCTGATTGCATGGATCGAGGCAGGCGCGCCTTATGACAAAGAGGACATAGCCTCCCCCGTCGGCATCGACGTTGAACCAAAACAGTATGTCCTCAAGGGCACGGGCACGGAGGTTCCGCTGACGGTGCGCGCCCGATATTCCGACGGGACAGATCGCGATGTCACCAGCCTTTCCAGCTTCAGCTCATCAAATGACAATAGTGTCAGCATCGTGGAAACCTCTGGCGGGGCTACTACTAAGAATCGTGGCGAAGCATTCCTTCTGGCACGCTTCCACACCTTTACCGAAGGAACACAGACGATTGTTGTTCCGGAGGACCTCGAATACGAGAAACCCACGCTTCAGGAATCCAACTACATCGACACTCATGTCCACACCAAGCTGCACAAGCTGAGAATCTACCCCTCGGAACCATGTAATGATGAAGTATTCGTGCGAAGGGTCTTCCTCGACATCGTAGGAGTCCTTCCAACCGAGCAAGAAAGAAACCAATTTGTTGAAGGCACGAGCCCTGGCAAACGTGAGGCCCTCATCAGCAAGCTTCTTGAACGGAAGGAATTCACCGAAATGTGGGTCATGAAGTGGGCCGAACTGCTTCAGATTCGCTCCACCGGAAACAATGCGAACCAGGTTAGCTATAAGTCGGCCTTGCTCTGGTACGAATGGCTCCGCGATAAGGTCGCGAATAACGAACCCTTTAACGAAATCATATTTGACCTGCTGGCGGCCAGAGGCGGCACCTTCAAAAATCCTGCCACGAACTACTTCAAACTGGAAAATGATATAATGAAACGCACGGAGAATGTGGCCCAGGTTTTCATGGGCACCCGCATTCAGTGCGCGCAGTGTCATAACCACCCATTCGATCGTTGGACGATGGACGATTATTTCGGCTTTGCCGCCCTGTTCGCTCAGGTTCGCAAAAAGCCTGCTGAGGATCCTCACGAGCAGATCATCTATGACGGCGGCGGACAAATTGTTCACCCCGTGACCAAAGCCAACGCAATCCCCAGATTCCTGGGAGCGGATGAACCAGCAGAGCTTAAGGGCCTCACCCGTCGGGAAGCTGTGGCAGGGTGGCTGACTTCCAAGGAAAATCCCTGGTTCGCCAAAAATGTCGTCAACATCGTCTGGTCCCACTTTTTCGGGGTTGGAATCACAGACCCCGTTGACGATGTGCGAGTGTCAAATCCTGCCAGCAACCCGGAACTGCTCGATGCACTGTCTGCCAAATTTGTCGAATACAACTACGACTTCAAGAAGCTTGTCCGCGATATCTGTAATTCACACACCTATCAATTATCCAGCCGGACAAACGAGACAAATGAACAGGATCTCACCAACTTTTCCCACTCTCTGATCCGACGGCTGCGAGCAGAAGTACTGCTCGACACTCTGGCGCAGGTAACCGAAACCCCAAATAAGTTTCAGGGACTGCCACTCGGTGCGCGGGCCGTCCAAATCGCAGATGGCAACACCTCCACTTACTTTCTCACCACTTTTGGACGGGCCACCCGCCAGACCGTCTGTTCGTGCGAGGTGAAGATGGAACCCAATCTATCTCAGGCGCTTCACCTGCTCAACGGCGATGCAGTTCACAATCGCATCCGCAATGGTGGGGTAGTTCGGAAATTGCTTAAGGAACTGAAGGACCCCGGCGCCGTCATCGAATCCCTCTACTTCCGTTGCCTAAGCCGCGCTCCTACAGATACCGAGAAGACCAAACTTCTGGAATCTCTTGAAGGAGATAGTCCCCAAGAGGAAGTTTTGGAGGATATTTTCTGGGCCATTCTCAACTCTAAGGAATTCATCTTCAATCATTGATGAAGGAAGTAACATGTCGACCTTGCGCGTTTCG
>DIHT01000082.1 GCA_002420305.1 Akkermansiaceae bacterium UBA5689
GGAGCTTTCTTTGCAGCCTTCTTTTTCGCGGGAGCTTTCTTTGCAGCCTTCTTTTTCGCGGCCATGAGGTAATCTAATTACGGGAATTGCGCTGTTGTAACCCGCCAGAGGAACGAACTTCAAAGCGAGGGCGGGATTGCCTACTGGCTTTCCACATACGCTGCAAGAGGAAAGTGCCTCTCTTCTCCCTTGATATTCACATTCTCCCGATCGTCCTGCGCTTGAATTTGACCTCTGGCCTCCTAGGGTTCCACCGCGCTATGGATCTCCCCGCGGTCATTGAATCAGTCCTCATCGCCTCCGAAGACCCCCTAAGCTCCTCGGAAATTGCTCGTTTGATCCGAAATCGACTAGCCGAGCTTGAGGATGGAATGGCTGACGAGGAACAACCTAGCGAGGCAGAGAGCGCCCTCGCCCAAACCTTCAAGGAGCGCTCTGACATCAATGAGGAGGCGGTAATTGAAGCTATTCACGCTCTCAACCGTAAGTATGACCGTGGCAAGCGCTCCTTCTCAGTAACGGAAAGGTCAAAGGGATGGAAAATTTTTACCCGACCTGAATATGGAGGATTCGTCCGCCAGCTTTTTCCTGGATTAAAGCCCCGACGCCTCAGCCCACCTGCAATGGAAACTCTGGCCATTGTGGCCTACCGCCAGCCAGTCACCAAGGCTTCCATTGAGCATGTGAGAGGCGTTTCCTCTGATAGTATTCTTCAAAAATTACTTGATCGGGAGCTTATTAAAATCGCTGGGAGAGCAGACTTACCCGGTCGGCCTCTCCTCTACGGCACAACGGATTTCTTCTTTGAGCATTTTGGGATTAAATCTATCGACGAACTTCCCAATTCCGAGGAACTCCGCGCAGTCGAGCTGCCGGAGCCTCCGCCCGCTGAGGAACCCTCGGAAGGAACAGAGACAGGCGAACCTTCAGAAGGAGAAAAACAACTTATACTCGCTGAGCCCTCTGAGGAAAACGTCCCCTCAGAGAAAGGAGAACTCGGCAGCTAGCTCTTTTCAGGCTAGAGTTTCACACCTATCCGTTCCAGCTACCAAAAGTGTCTCTCGACGAAATCCGAAATAAAATCGATGCAATCGATCAGCAGCTGCTTGAACTTCTTTCGCAGCGGGCGGATCTCGTACATGAGGTTGGCCTGATCAAGAAGCGCGAAGGCCTCCAGATTTACGCGCCTGACAGGGAAGATGCACTTCTGAGGAAGCTGGTCCAAATGAACCAGGGAATTCTCCCGGAGAAGTCGATCCGGGCGATTTATCGGGAAATCATGTCGGCCGCGCTCGCCCTCGAAGAGGACCTCAAAATTGCCTACCTTGGACCGGAAGGTACATGGACTCATCAGGCTGCGATCAAGAAGTTCGGGCACTCGGTCAACTACAACTCGCACTCAAGCTTTGCAGAGGTATTTGATGATGTAGCCCGGCGGCGAGCCGATTATGGTGTCGTTCCAATCGAGAATTCCACCGAAGGTGCAGTTTCCCATACGCTTGACCTTTTTGTCGACTCCCCCCTGAGGATCTGCGCCCAAATTCTCCTTCGGATCGAAAACAATCTTCTCGCAGCGATTCCACGCGAGAGCATCACAACTCTATACTCTCATCCTCAGGTTTTTGGCCAATGCAAGAACTGGATCCTGCGTCATCTCCCGAATGCTGACTTGGTGGAAGTTTCATCAACAACCAAGGCTGCCCACCTCGCGAGAGAAAAAGCCCCTGAGGGAGCCGCGGCACTGGGCGGAAAGCTGGCTGCCGAGCTAGCTGGTCTCGAGGTTCTGGAAGAGTCGATTCAGGATCGAGCGACCAACACAACCCGCTTTCTCGTTATCGGGGAAAAAACATGTCCCCCCACAGGCCGTGACCGCACCTCTATTCTCTTCTCGGTTAATGACCGCCCGGGATCGCTTGTTGCTGCCCTGAAGGCCTTCGATTCCTTTGAGATCAACATGTCCAAGATCGAGTCAAGGCCCTCCAAGCAGAAAGACTGGGAATACATCTTCTATGTGGATCTCGCCGGGCATTGCGAGACAGAACAGGTGTCTTCTGCCCTCGTAGAACTTGAAAAACATTGCTCCCTCGTCAAGTTACTGGGCAGTTATCCTGATAGCGCCGAATAGCAGAGCGAGCGGCTCGATTATTCGAGCAGTTCTCCAAGCAATTCTGCCATTCCCTCCGCTATCTCTGCAGTGTTGACCTCCATGCCTGCTGCAAGTAACGCATGGCTCGTCAGTTGGTCGGCAACTTTTGACGCCAGCTCTCCTTGGTTCTCATGCATGGAAGCGAGCTGACGAATAAGTGGATGACGAGGATTCACCTCAAGCTTGGCCTTCGATTCAGGAGCCTCCTGCCCCATCGCCTCCATCATTGCCCGCATCTGCGCATTCGGAGCATCCTCAGGAAGCAATGCCACCATGGGATGGTTGACTAATCTTTTTCCAGCATCAACCCGCGCGACACGGCCTTCGAGCGCTGAATTCAACCACGAGATCAATCCTTCAGTCTCCTCCTCATTCAATGAGTCCTCCCCGCCCTCCTGAGGCAGGTCCTCCAATTCAATCCCGGACCGATTAGCTGCTACCAGCTTCTTTCCCTTATATTCCCTGAGACCTTCGAGGACATAGTCATCAACCGCTTCAGTAAAGAATGCCACTTCCAGGCCCCTGTCTCGGAATCCCTCAAAATATGGGCCCTTCTCAAGCACCTCGCGGCTGGGCCCAACCAGAAAATAAACCTCTTCCTGACCCTCCTTCATTCGATCCAGATAACCATCGAGAGAGGTGACCTCTCCCGAATCCGTCATGGAGGATTCAAATCGCAGGAGCCCTGCAAGCAGCTCCTGATGTGCCGGGGATGCAACAATGCCCTCCTTGAGAAAGCGGTTAAACCTCTCGTAAAATTGCCTGTAGTCTCCGGGGGAATCTTCCGCCTGCTTAACGAGGAATTTGATGAATCGCTTTGTGATCACCTCATTGAGCTTCCGAACCAAAGCAGTATCCTGCATGGATTCCCTTGAAATATTCAGTGGCAGATCCTCGCTATCGACCACTCCTCTCAGGAATCGCAACCATTCTGGCAGCAGACCCTCGGGTTGCGCATCTATCAAGACCTTGCGGCAGTAGAGAGCAACCCCGGGAGGTTGCGCTCCCAGGCCCATGCGCTCCGCATTCTCCTCAGGAACAAAAAGAAGCGCATTGATTGCGAGCGGAGCGTCCGCGGAAAAATGCATGGTGTAGCGAGGATTGTCCATCGCGTGTGCCGTAAATTGGTAGAACTCCTTATATTGCTCCTCGGTGACCTCTTTTTTGGAACGCAACCACAAGGCTTCGACAGTGTTGACACGCTCCCCATTCAAATTCACCGGGAAGCCGACAAAGTTTGAATAGCGCTCCACGATTCCCCTGACTCTCTGGGTCTTCGCAAACTCCTCATGCTCCTCTTTCAGGTGCACCACGATCCGGGAACCCCTCCTTTGCCCTTCTACTTCATCAATGGTATAACCACTGGCTCCATCGCTCTCCCAGCGCAGATGTTCTTCATCCTCCTGCCACGAATGGGTAAACACCTCCACTTTATCAGCAACCATATAAGCGCTGTAAAACCCTACTCCAAACTGACCAATCACGTCTGGCTTGGCTCCATCCTTCGTTTTCTCAAGAAACGCCTTGGTCCCAGAGTGGGCAATTGTGCCCAAATTCTTAGAAAGCTCATCGCGGGTCATACCAATCCCGTAATCCGCAATTGTAATCGTCCTCGCAGCCTCGTCAGTGGTGACGTTTACCTCAAGCGGAAGATCTCCCTCAAATATCTTATTCTCAGTTAGTTGGGTCATCCTCAGCTTTTCCAAGGCATCGGAGGCGTTGGAAATTAACTCCCTGATGAATATTTCCCTGTCGGTGTAAAGGGAATGGATAACGATATCCAGAAGCTGGCGAACTTCTGCGTGAAATTCTTTGGTTTCACTGTCCTTCTTACTCATGATAGAACTCTGGTTGGCGGGAACTAACCCGAGACGGCGCAGCTGTCAACCGGGCTGAAAGCCCACCATTGCTGAAAACCTTCCCGTTACGAAATCATGCCCCGAGTCTGCATCAACGTCCAAGGCAAGAATGCCCAACCCTACCGATTCGCTCTAGACCGGAAAGTTGTCCGCATGGGGCGCTCGACAGATAATGATATCGTAATCGATTGCCCATCCGTTTCTTCCCACCACTGTGAGATGAAGCGTATTGAGGGAGGCTATATTCTTGAGGACAAGGATTCGACTAACGGAATCAAGCTGGATGATGAAAGGATGGAGATTATCGACCTCGAAAACGACCTCGACGTCCTCGTTGGGGACGCTGCCCTGGAGTTCGAACTGACCGACAAAGAGAAGGATGCACTGGCGGACGAGGACCACGTCCCCAAGCAGCGAGCTCCTCTCCCAAAAAACAAGGAGACTAGCGAACCCCGTAAACGTCCCGCGCCCTCTGCCACTCCTCCCGTTCGCCCCGGTGTTCCGGCGCCACTTGCCAGCACTCAAACATCCAGCGGCTCGAATTTTGCGATTACGATCGGGCTCCTTTTTCTCGTCCTGATGGCTTTTTACTTTGGTATGGCTAGCAAGCATACAAGCAAGTATCCCGGCAAGGAGTGGTCTTCCAAGGGATTGTGGGGTGATATGTGGAGCGATGGAATGTCCCCCAAAAAGAAACCTGTTACTTCAAAGTAAGGGCCTTTCACAGAACCTACCCGCCAAGCTTGTCAGGACCTGAGCCGGGGCTCACTGCCTCACTCAGGGGACTCTTTCAGCTGCCCATCTCCTCGGACCCGATATTGGTAGGACGTCAATTCGCGGAGAGCCATCGGACCTCTCGCATGAATCTTGTCGGTGGATATCCCAATTTCTGCTCCAAATCCAAACTCCTCCCCATCACTGAAGCGGGTGGACAGATTGTGAAACGTACACGCTGAGTCGACCTCCCTCAGAAACTTCTCTGCACTCTCCCGGTCCCTTGTGACAATACAGTCCGTATGATGAGAGCCATATAGGTTGATATGCTCGATTGCCTCCTCTTTCGAAGCAACCACCTTGATGGAGAGAATCAGATCGAGATACTCGGCTCGCCAATCCTCTTCGGTTGCTGGTCCCACCACTTCGCCCAGAATCTCCTCTGCTCGCTGGCATGCTCTTAATTCAACCCCCCGACAGGCTAGAGAGCTGGCGACCTCAGGAAGTAGTTTCTCTGCTACTGCCTCATGCACGAGGAGGGTTTCCAGAGCATTACAGACCCCGGGATTTTGTGTCTTTGCATCGACCGTGATCAGGCGAGCCATCTCCAAGTCTGCCGCTTCATCGACAAATACATGGCAGATGCCATCGTAATGCTTAATGACCGGCATTCGCGCAAGAGATACCACCGTTTCGATCAAACCCTTACCTCCCCGTGGAATAATCAGGTCGAGGTAACGATCCATGGAGGCCATCTCCTTCACGCTTTCCCTGTCAGTGAACGGAACCAGTTGAATAGAAAATGGGGGAAGCCCTTCGGCCTCGCCTCCGGCTTGCAACGCGTTACAGATCGCCCGGTTAGAGTGAATCGCTTCAGATCCGCCTCGCAAAATAGTCGCATTTCCGGACTTGAGACAGAGAACCGCAGCGTCACTGGTCACGTTGGGACGACTCTCAAAAATGATCCCTATCACGCCAATAGGAACCCTTACCTGCTGGATTTTCATCCCGTTCGGCCGTTCCTTTTCATCAAGAATATCGCCGACCGGATCAGAGAGCTGAGCTACCTGCTCGACCCCGTCAGCCATAGCCTCCAGACGAGATTCATTCAGCCGCAGTCGATCCAGCATCGCGCTACTGAGTCCGTTTTTCCGACCCTCCTCCAGATCCTTTGCGTTTTCGGATAGAATCCCAGTCGCCTGAGACCGCAATTCAGCCGCCATCGCCCTTAAAATAGCATTCTTCTGATTGGCATCCAGATTAGCCAGAGCGTGTCCAGCGGCTCTGGCTCTTTTGCCCATCGCATAAATCTCATCGTGGATAGCTTCAGGGCTCAGACTTTCAGTTCCACTCATGAGAGCTATTCTATAGATTCAAAAATCTTACTCGCCAACCGGGAACCTTGTTCCAAGGCCACCGCCCTCCAAAATCTTGGCAAGTCGATCCGGACGGCGCCCATTTGCAACGACAGTCTCCACTCCCTGCTCAACTGCAAATTTCACCGCCCTGAGTTTGGATTCCATTCCTCCAATCGCAAACCTTCCCTTTTCCTCCTTGGCATAGGACATGACCTCGCTGACAGAGGCGACCTCTTCCACAATACTCTCTGAATCTGGCGGATACAACCCATCGACAGTCGTCAACAGTATCAGCATCCGTGCCGAAACAAGGCCCGCAACCCGCGCGGATAACATATCATTATCTCCGACACTTAATTCTTCCACCGCGACCGAATCGTTCTGGTTGATCACCGGCACGATACCCTGCTCATCAACAAGACGCTCCAGAAGAGCGCTGACCCGGCTACGGCGATCATCGTTTTCAAGATCAGCAGCAGTGAGAAGAATCTGTGCCACGCTAAGGTCAAAACTTCGAAAAAGAGTTTCGTAGGCATGCATGAGCCGGGTCTGCCCCACCGCGGCAGCTGCTTGCCGTGCAGATACATCATCCGGATACTCCTTGAGGCCCAGGGCGGAAATACCAGCTCCTACTGCCCCGGACGAGACCAAGATCACACGCTTACCTTGGTCGGGCAGGTCCGCGAGTGCATTGACCAGGCGAGCGAGCGAAGCGCTATCCAATGTCCCATCCTGCCGAGTGAGAACACCGGTACCCACTTTCACAACAATCGCATCCCTTTCGTTCATCTTTCCTACCACCTGTCACATTCTCTCAGGAACTTCAATGCCGAGCAACTGGAGCCCCTGACGGAGAACACGGGCAGTTAATTCGCAGAGGGCGAGACGCGTATCCTTGATGACCCCCTCCGATTTCAGAACAGGGCACGACTGAAAGAACGAATGGTAGGCGCGAGCGAGCTCAAGGAGATATCCTGCAAGAAGATTTGGTCGAAATCCCTCTAGCACGACGGGAACCATTTCGCCAAAGCGCACCAGCATTCTTGCAAGATGCAGCTCTCTCTCCTCGGAAAGCTCGAGAGCAGCGCCGTCAGGAACATAATCCCCTCCCAACTTCGCGAAAATAGAACGGCATCTCACATAGCTGTATTGCAGATACGGGGCCGTGTCTCCCTCCATGGACACCATTTTATCGAGATCAAAAATATAATCAGAAGTCCGATGGTGGGAGAGCTCCATAAACTTGATCGCGCTGATTCCTATTAACTCAGCGAGAGCATCCCGTTCCTCCTGCTTTTCGACCCGAGAGCGCCCCTCCGAACTTTTCCTTGCCGCTTCGACTGCATCGTCAAGCAGGTCGCTCAGGAGAGGCAGATCCCCAGAGCGGGTCTTCAGCGGTTTACCATCCTTCCCCAGAATCGTTCCGAACGAGACATGCTCGAGGCCCATTCGGCATCCGCGTCGCGCCGCAACGGCGAAGAGCTGCCTGAAATGATCCCCCTGTCGGTGATCTACGACATACCAGGCCGCATCTGCCTTAAGCTCCTCCAGCCGAAAATCAACTGTCGCAATATCAGTAGTGGCATAATTAAAACCTCCATCGCTCTTTCTCACAATCATGGGCTTATCCTCCCAATCTCCATCCTTCTGAATCTTGAACGGGTCAACTCCGGGATCCTCTAACCCTGCCGAGAACACGCACATCGCTCCGTCACTCTCACGTGCTAATCCCTCCTCCACGAGGTCATCAACTACATCGGAGAGGCGGTCGTTGTAGGAGCTCTCTCCCAGCCAGTGATCAAAAGACACTCCCAGTCGATCGTAGATAACCTCGAGCCCCTCCCGTGAAAGACTCACGCACTCTCGCCATATCGAAAGGTTCTCCTCGTCCCCCTGCTGAAGGGCAACCAACTCCTTCCTGCATTCTTCCCTTACCGCATCATCTTCACCACATCTCTCACTGGCAGCCCGGTAAAGTCTGAGGAGCTCGTTGAGCGGATTGTCTCCAAGAGACTTCCGATCAAGCGACCGCTTCCACGCCCAGATCACCATCCCAAACTGCGTCCCCCAGTCCCCGATGTGGTTGTCACTGATAACATCATGGCCCAAAAAACGCCCAATGCGGGCCAAGCTGTCTCCAATAAAGGTTGAGCGGAGGTGCCCGACATGCATGGGCTTGGCCACGTTCGGCGCACTGAAATCAATCACAACCCGGCGTGGACTCTCCACAGGTTCCACCCCGAGTCGATCGTCATCCAGCAGCCCGCTGAGCTGTTCCGCATAAGCAGGAGCGCTTACCCGAAAATTAAGAAAACCGGGCCCCGCAATTTCCACCTCTCCAATATCGTCAACTTCGATAGAGGCCTTCAGAGCCTCTGCGAGATCTCTCGGGCTACGCTTTGCACTCTTGGAGAGAACCATGGCGACATTTGACTGGTAGTCGCCAAAACGTAAGTCAGCAGCATGACTGAGACTCGCTCTCCCTGCGTCTGCTTCGTCAATACCGCAATCTACACATGCAGCTCTCAGCCGCTCTTGAAGAACCCTTAAAAGTGTCATCTGGAATTCGCTATGTTTAATGCACGCTGTAATCGAGCTTTGCTTTAACGTAAGAAGACTAACATTTTAGTTGTCTGGGCGGCGAACAGAATTCAATCGAGTTCTAATTCGCACTGCTCAAGCGCCCTCAGCAAATCGCCGGCGGTAGACGCCTCTGTCATTTTCTCCCTAACGGCATGCTGGGAGAACAAGCGCGCAATAACAGCAAGAGTCTGCAGGTGGGAATTGGGCTGATTTTCGGGCACCACAAGAAGAATGACGAAGTGAACCACCGCGTTGTCACAGGCATTGAAGTCAATTCCGCTCCGCGACCGACCAAACAGAGCAACCGGATCATTCAAGCTGTCCGAATAGCAATGGGGAATTGCCACCCCGTGTCCAATACCAGTACTGACGCGCTCCTCCCTCGCAGCAAGAGCTTCAACCACTGCTCCCTGCGATGGTTCGGAGAGGTCTCCGGCAGCAACAAGATGGCCAACCATCTCCTCAAGAACCTCATCACGTGTGCCCGCGCTCATATCCGGGATGACGCGGCGCTCCGAAAGAAGCGATACAATATTCATGATGACGAAGTGGCGTTGACCATCTCCGAGAGCCGGTTAACGCCAATAGGCAGGGCAAGCAAGGGTTTTCCCTTCAGAAACAGGATCCAACTTGACCTACATGATGCCCGGCAGGACATTCTACCGCATGCGCTTGTGCCGCTTTATCTCCATCCTCGCCGCCGGACTCATTCTGAATTCCTGTGGAACCCTGCGGCCAAACTATGGCCCAGCCAACATGGGAGGACCCGAGCAGGAGGAGCGCAGGGAAACGATTAATTCGGAGACAACAGGAAATTTTTACATCGGACGACGATATCACGTGAACCGGACATGGTGGTGGGGCTATCTGCGTAAACCGGGGGAACCATGGTCAAAGGCTAAGCTCACCGTTTTCAACCAGAGCCTGATGCGGGCTCCGGACAACCTTCCTCAGGACGGTCCCAGCGATGCCCGCTACGCCTATGACCACAATTACGAGTATCGCATCTGGGGAAGCTATACGGGAGAAACGGTCTACGAGCCTAATAGCAACCAATTTCTACCGGAATTTCGCTTAAAGAACTATGAACTCCTGAAAACGAATCCCGGATGGCTATTTCACCCGAGCGATCACTACGATCCTCACAGACTCACCCTGCACCCGTAGGAAAAGCATTCACCTGACCGCGACGTCTCTTCCGTGATCTGCAGCATTTCGATCTAATACTTTTTCCAGACTGCTGGAACAAAAAACACGAGGATCGCATAGAGCTCCAATCGGCCCATGATCATAAGGAGCGAAAGAAACAACTGCGTGGATGGCTGAAAGTGCCCGTAGTTATCCGTGGGGCCAACATCACCGTAGCCCGGGCCGATATTTCCAAAGGTGGCTAGCACCGCAGATACCGTCGTGCCGAAATCGATCCCCTGAGAAGTCTCGATTACCGCCACCACCACCATTGAGCCAAGAGACATCAGAGCAAAGATCGCAATAAATAGAACGGTCTGAGCACGAGCCACGTCATCGATCTGGTTCCCATTCACCTTCATCCCCATGATCTGATTGGGGCGAAACGCCTTCACGACTTCCTGCCAGGCAGCCCGAATGAGAAGAATCAGTCGACTAACCTTCAAGCCCCCCGAGGTGGATCCTGCACACCCACCAACCAGCATCAGGGCGAGGATGATGAAATAGGTTGCCACGGGCCACTGCTCATAATTTGCCGTCACGTATCCCGTCGTGGAAGCGATTGAAACAATAGTGAAAACGGCACCTCGCAGAGCCTCCAGGGCACCCATCCCGCCGCCCATCGTTCCCACGGCCCAGGCTGCCAGAATTCCCATCACAACAAGCAGGAAATACCACCGCACTTCCTCCAGTCGCCGTAACTCTTTCCACCGCCCCGACTTAATTACGACATAGATCAGAAAACTCGTGCTCCCAAGAAACATGAAGATTGCCATCCAGATCTCAATCAGCAACCCGTTCGCAAAATTGGAAAAATAGGCAATGCTCTCGTTGTGCGGGCTGAATCCCCCGGTTGCCACTGTCGTAAACGAGTGCGCGACAGCATCGAACCAGCCGAGCCCAAGCCCCTTCAGACCGAGAAGACAAACTACGGTGAGAGCAACATATACTATCAGGAAATTGAGCGCGGTGTCATGAATCCTTGCCGTAGTGGCCTGCTCTGACTGGAAGGAGGACTCGTTCCTGAACAGAAACTTGGCGCCTCCACTTCCCGAGAGGAGCGCGACGAAAAGCACAAGAATTCCCAACCCTCCAAGCCACTGCATGACAGAGCGCCAGAGCAAAATCGCCCGGGGCCATTCGGTTAGATCAGATATCACGGTAGCCCCCGTCGTCGTAAACCCTGACACCGACTCGAAGAGAGCTGCTGCAGGAGAGAGGTTGGGTTCTCCAATCACAAAAGGGATAGCTCCAAGAACCGCACTGAAAACCCAACCAAGTCCAACAATTAAGATCCCCTCCCGGCGCGGGATTCTGTTCGACAGCTTACCTCCGGACACAATAAGGATTATCCCCAGTAGAAAACTGACACCTGCCGCAACCAATAAGGGCATCAGCCCCCGGCTCCCAACATCGTGAGGGTCAAGATAGGCAAAGAGCCCACAAACAAGCATGGCCACGCTCTCCAAAGTGAAGAGCACTCCAAGAACCCTCGCCATCACCCGGAAATTCATACTTTGTCTCCACGAAATTCCCCCGAGATCTGCGGATTCAGCCAAACGCTCTTCCTCGACGTAGCTTCAAAAAAGTTCAGCAGCGTAGAAGGCTCAACCATGCCATTTGGCAACAGACTGGAAGCTTCTTTCCAGAGCTCAGCAGGCTTTAATTCGTCCAACATTCAAGTATTCCGTCTCAATTCCAGAAGATCTGCTCAGTGCAATAGCTTGAGCAATTTCTTGAGAGCCTTCAGCGAAACCATCGCGTAGATATGATCTCCAGCCTCTAAGAGGTCGTCGGGTCCGGGAACAATGGCTTTCCCTTCTCGAATAAGCCCTACTAGTACTGACCCGGCCGGCCACGAAATGTCACGAACAGTTGATCCCACCACCTTTGCCTTTCTCCCCACATCGGTTCCGATCAACTTCCCAGCCATCAACTTTCGCACGACGTAGTATTTTTCCTCCGTCAGGTGCCGCTCAATGTAGCGTCTCGTAGCCTCCCGGGGGCTGACCGCCGCTACCACGCCGAACTGCCGTCCCCCTGAGCTTATCGCCCGGGCGTAGTCAGCACGATGAATAATCGTCAGGCACTTCTTGGCGCCTAGGTTATTCGCCTGTAGACAGGTCATCACGTTATCTTCGTCACTCGAGCTGGCGGCTACAAAGAAATCTGCTTGCCCTACCTGCTCCTCCTCCAGCGCGGCAAGCTCAGTGGCATCAGCATTAATCACCGTGGTTTTTCCAAGGCGTTCGGTAAGGCGCTTACAGATCTTACCATCTTTTTCGAAGATTCGAACCCGGCAGTGTTCCCAGCTCTGCAACATCTGAGCCAACGCGAACCCATATTCCCCTCCACCGAAGATGACGACCCGCATCGTCTCGGCTTTTTTGCCGCCCTTCTGGAGAATTTCCGCAAGATCTCGAAGCCGCGCACTTTCCCCTGCGATGGTAACTTCATCTCCCTCCTCGATTACCGCCTCGCTGTCTGGCACAAAGCCTTCTTCCTTTCGCGTGATCGCCGCCACTCTGGTTCTTGCTGGGAACTTGAGATTATTCAGACTTTTACCGACCGCGTCACTCTTCGCTCCAACCCTCACTTGCTGAACCTCGATCTTGCCACCGGCAAGCTCCTCCACCCACAACGAGTCTGGATTCCGGATAAACTTTGCGAGATCGATCGCAGTAAGCCGCTCGGAGCTGAACAAATCATCGATCCCAAAGTGACCTGCGAGGTCAAACATCGGAAGGTCACGTTGCAACTCCGGATGGATTCGGCACATCACGAGATTCACGCCATGAGCCTTGGCGATAGAGGCACTGACAAGATTCACCGTATTCTTGCTGGTGAGAGCGAGGAAGAGGTCACACTTCGCGATGTTGGCCCGGCCGAGGGCTTCAACGGTGCCGCCGTCAGCACAAATCACCTTCGCGTCGATAACTCGTTCCATCTCCGCTACCAACTGCGGATCCGAGTCAATCACTGTGACACTGTAGGACTCACGGAGCTTTTCGCCTTGGGTCCCGAGAAGAGCAAGACCCTGCGAAAGCTCTATGGCCAAGTGCCGGCCAATCTCTCCGGCTCCGACGATGATTATGTTCATATGAACAAATTTCTGGCTGAGGTGCATTTTCTCCTCACCTTCGTCGCATGCGAGCAAAATCGATCCAAAAGGAATGGATTAATTGATTATCAATGTTTTATGATGAAATGTATTCGGCCACGGAGTTCTACCGCCTCACCTCGTTGAGGAATCATAAGGGATCCAACCTCGCTGAGCGCCCATGAGCGGCAGTCAGTCTTGCCGTCTGAGACGATGTGACCTATTTGTTATTCGTGCGCTTAATATTGAACGTAAACCGCACATATTTCAGTATTCCTAAAGAATCTAACGCCGCGCTTAACCTGTGAGATCTTCCCTGCCCTTCCGTCTTCTCGTTACCTCCTCCATACTCCCTCTTTTGTTGTCGCTCGCCGGCTACGCGCAGAAAGAGAAAGAAACAGACCCTGCGGCGGCAGAAGCGCAGACCAAGACAGACCCAACGCTTGAACAGTATTTCGTCGCGAACGGGGCCTACAATCGCAAGCTCTATCCGGTTGCCATTCAACAGTACCAAGCATTTCTAAAAGCTCACCCGGAACACCCCAAGGGGGACCTTGCCAGACGCGGCCTGGCCTTGAGTCACTACGCCTCGAAACAATACAAGGAAGCCAGCGCCCCTCTTGCGACCCTTCTCGCCAAGGAGGCACTCGACCCCACAATCAGCAGGGAACGCCTTGTGATGATGCAAGGGCAGTGCCTTCTTATCACCAATCAGAAGGAACAATCCAAGGCCCTCTACGTTGCTGAAATTAGCAGCCTCAAGACACCCGCCTATCTTAACGCTGCTCTTGCCTCGATATCCGATGTAAGCTTCAGCGCCGGAGCTTGGGATCAAGTAGTCGAGTGGACCACCAAGCTTCTTGCCGCAAATCCCGATAAAGCCCGTGCAGCTCGTGGTCACTACCAGCAGGGATACGCGCACTATCAGCTCAAAGCACCTGAGCGGGCGATCGAATCACTCTCAAAGATTCAATCTTTGGACGCAGACCCCGTTTGGACGACTCGGGGCCTCTACCTCTCGGGAGATTGCTACAACCAACTGAAGAAATCAGAGGAAGCCATGCAGGCTTTTGAGAAAGCCCTCCCCGGTCTGAAGGGTAAAGATGCCATTGAATGTCGCTATCGACTGGGGCTCACAAGATTCGTCCTCAAACAATATGAGAAATCAGCAGACGATCTATCCGCCTATCTCACTGCTGATTCTAAAGGCCCGTATGCCGACGAAGCGCAACTCTATCTCGCTCGGACTCATCTGGAGCAGGGAGACCTCGAGACGGCAGGTGAGCAGCTTGTCTCCTTGATCGCAGGCGAAGGAAAGGTCGCTGCCCGTAGTTCCCTCTGGTATGCCCGAGTATACACCCGGGCTGACCCCGCCGACTACGACCGCGCATCTGCGATTCTTGGCGCCGCAACCAAGGCGCACTCCGAGTCTCCCATTATCAATGATTTACGATTTGATTATGCCAACTCCCTCATGGCCCGGACCGAGCCTGATTGGGAAGAAGCCCTTGATTCTCTGACCCTTCTGAGGGCCGAGAAAGATTTTGGCCAGCAAGGCGAAGTCCTAAGCCAGATTTCAGTCTGCCAGCAAAAGCTCGGCAAGAACGAGGAAAGCCTCGCTTCAAACAACAAGTTCCTGGCCGAACATTCAGAGCACCGACTGGTTGCGGAAGCGCGTTTCATGAAGGCAGAGAATCTTTTTCTCCTTGATAGGCGCGATGAAGCATCCAAGAGCTACGCTGCATTTCTGGATGCTCATGCTGAACACCCCAACCGCTTGGCTGCGACCTTCAGGCAGGCTCAAATTCACCATGCGGAGGGGCGCTGGGCTGAATGTATCGAAACCTCAGCCGCCATTGTGGCCGCCGACCCGAAAGATTCCCTGTATGACCAACTGCCATTCATGATTGGAGATTCCCTGTTCCGGCAGGAGAAATGGGAGCAGGCCGTTGAACCACTCTCAAAATTTCTCTCCAAGAGGGTGACTACATCCGACGAAGAAACTACCGTAAAGACGGGAGCAAACGTCGACATTGCTCTCATACAGCTGGCCGTTTGCCACGACCGGGGCGACATGAAGGCAGCTGCTCTCGCTCAGCTCAGCATCGTCATTAACAACTACCCGGATACAACCAGCCAGTTACCTCTGGCCCTCGCAGAACAGGGCCGGCTTGCCTACGAAATCGACGATCTGGCTCTGGCACGCAAGGCCCTTGAACAATTTCGTGAGCTGGACACCTCCGATAACAAACTCTTCAACGAGTCCGCTGGAAAACAACGTCCACGGGTGAATTACTACCTTGGTTGGGTCGAAGCCCTTGAGGGCAAACACCCTGCAGCTGCAGCGAGCTTTAAGGCGGTGGTTGACGCCCAAGCCAACCATCCCCTCGCACCCGACGCGGCCCTGCAACATGGGATCGCCCTGTTCAACGCGGGCAGCCTCGAGGAGGCCTCCACCCAGTTCCAAGCGGTCCTCACGGACTATACTAAGCATCCAAAGCTCGCTCGGGTAGTCTACCATCTCGGCCTCTCACTCGCCCGACAGAAGCTTTACGCCGAGGCAGCCAAGCAGTTTCAGCGTATCAGCGAGGAATTCGCTGAATCAGATTTCGTAGATCATGCACTATATGAGTGGGCTTGGTGCGAGCGGGGCGACAAGCGGCAGGAGGAAGCCGTAAAACTATACCAGATTCTACTCAAGGATCACTCCGACAGCAGCTTGGCTCCGAAGGTACAGGGTGAACTCGCCGAACTCAACCTGGACAAGGGCGCTCAGGACAAGATCATTGCTGATCTCTCGGCTACGCTCGAGACGGTGGAGGAGAAATTCCTCCGTGAAGAGTTACGGTATCAACTTGCCAGCGCCCACTTTAAAAAGGGGGATTACTCGTCCGCAGCCGCGCACTTTATTACCCTCCTTGAGGATTATCCTGAGTCTCGTTTTCTGGCCTCGATGCACTTTCAGGCTGGTGAGTCGCAACTTCAGTTGCAGCAAGTCGAAAAAGCGCAGGCACAATTCACACAGGCAGTCGGGATCGAGGGCAGCCCTCAATCTCTCGTTGAATCTATCACGATGCGTCTTGCTGAGACACAGGCTCTTACTGGTCAACACAGCGATGCAGCAACCTCCTACCAGACCTTTCTTGACAAATTTCCCGAGAGCCGTTGGACCCGCAATGCGCGATTTGGGTTTGCTTTCGCTACCGAGAACGGCGGCGATCCTGCAACTGCCCTTGTGGAATACGCCAAGATTTTGGACGAACCTAAAACAGATCTCTGGAC
>DIHT01000116.1 GCA_002420305.1 Akkermansiaceae bacterium UBA5689
AATATCTACCGCCGCTACGATCAGGAGGACTTCAGCAAGGCCGAGAAATACTGGGAGGCCACCAAGGATTTCTGGCAGGAGGTCAGGACAGAATGGCGCCAAGTCCTGCGGGAAGGTGAAACCATCTCATACAAGAAGGAAGTCGAGGGAAGCTCCTTGGTCCGCTCGACCTTCTCCATGGCACAGAAGGTCCAGAAGGGAGAACCTCTCGAGAAGGACGCAGTGAGGAACCTCGTTGAGGGCTTTACCGAGTAGCTCTGTCCTACTCGTTCTGAGAATAAGCCACCCTGCATTTTATCTCTGCTATCGGCAGAGCAGGCTGCTTCAAAGTCCTTTGAGGCAGCAATTTGTAGGGCTCCCTTTCCTTGCAGCGAGGAGAGAATTCATTCGCTACTCTGTATTAGGGATGCCTCGTCACCTGGAGGCGTATGAAGCGTTTTACAGCTTCTCCCACTCGGACTGAGTCGGCGAATGTCACTTCCTGGGTAGCACCATTGGCCGTCTCACTCGAGACAGCTCCTCCATTCAATCCGACAGGAGCTCCCCCTCCTAGGATCTCCCCAATAACTACCCAGTCTCCTTCCAGAGAATCTGCAGCCTGAACACGGTAGTCAATATCCGCTCGGTTCATCAGCCTTTTAAAGGTCATGGAAAGGCGCGGACCATCGGCATTTTCCGCTAGTGAACCGATTGCCAGCACCGGAGCTAGATCTGCATCCCGATTCTTCGGGTCCCCTCCCAGTGCGTATTCCAACAATGTCGAAAGACCATCTGAGTCCACATCAGCATCCCACCCTGAAATTGAGGCCTCGCTCAATTCCTCAGGATTAAAATTTTCTGCCAGCCAAGTCTGAACCGTGGAACCTCCAGTTCCAGGGGTGTAGGTAAGGTGAATAGCATTGCCACCCTCTTCGAGGGTTACTTCGAATACCCCCTCCGAGCCACCATTAAAGCCATCCCTCTGGATTACAAATTCATCCCCTGTAAATCCATTCACTCCATCCGTTGTCTCCACAATCTTCCACGAGTATTCCTGCGTTGGAGAAAACCCTGCCAGCGGACCGCTCTCTCCGGACGCTGTCAGCGAACGAATGTTAATTACAAAAGGGATCTCTGGAGTCGCAGAGAGCCCAAGCACTCCGTCTATCGAGATAAGATCCCAGCCAATTCCCGGCACCGCCCCTGAATCCATAATCTCTATCTCACACGCTCCGCCTGCGTCCCAGTTCTGACTACTACTCACCAGCGTTCCTGCACCTATCCCGGGGGCAATCACCCCTCCTTCAGCAACCTCTATACCACCAGCGAAAATTCCTGACCCTCTCGCAACCGCTCGCCCTGCCGTATCCGACTCCAGGATAACCTCCCCGCTGATCCTTGTCCCAAGCGCGAGCTCAAGAACTCCCCCACGCACAAAAGTCGTATTCTCATAGGTTTTGTCAGCTCCGGAAAATCGCACAGTCCCCTCCGCTCCTTCTGGATTAATCTCCATCGTGAGAGACGCATCCCCACCCGAGATATTCCCTGAAAAGTTGACGAGGTCCGAAACCCCCTCCGCAAAGAGCTTAGTCTCTGTAGAATCTGGGCGTAATGTCACCGCTCCACTAAACTCGGCAGCTTCCGCACCTGTCCCGCGAGCGCCCAAGCGCTTATCGAAGATTCCCGCCGCAAAAGCGATACCACGCGCAACCTCATGATCCCCCTCGATGATGAGACGAGCGGGAGTCGTAATCCCCCCAAAAACTCCGCTGTCCGCCCCCACTGCCACATCGGAACTGGCGTTCCCCAAGGTTCCCGGAGAGTCCACAGGGGCCGGGCCTGCCAGCACCAGATCTCCTCGCAGGACCGACGCGCTACTCGTGAACTGATTGACCCCTTCAATTCGAAGCTCCCCCCCAGTGCAACCAATGCCACCACTCACAGAACCAAAGGAATTATCCCCTCTCAGGATCATGACACCTTCTCCTTCCTTACGGAGCCCAGAAGCACCTGAAATGGCTCCCTCGATAACCACCTCCCCTCCTTCAATCTCAAACAGATTGTAGGCGCACATCTCGAATTCACCCTTGATGGTATAGGTTCCGGTTGAGCTTGGTCGCGTGAAAAGTCCCGTATTCGAAACGAACGTTGAGGTATTCTCAATCGTGACATCGCTGGACGTGTCAAACACGCATTCTCCCACAGTCTGACTGGAGGACATTGCGATTATCACGTCTCCATCATTCGCAAAACGAACATTACCAAAGTCCTGCGATGGAGACCCCTCCGCCCAGTTCGTAGCGTCACTCCAGTTCGCACTTCCAATACCCTCCCAGGTCCGCGCCTCGGGGACTACCAAGGCATAATCAGCTGACGTATCCAACGACACCTCCTGGAGGCTCATGCTGGATCCGCTCGCTCTCCATATGATCCGGTAGGAACTTACGTTCCTCCCTCTGAGGTCCCACTGGAGAGCATTTCTATTACCTGAGCCTCCAAATCCTGAGGTATCACTCTCATATTCCCGAATATACTCGTCGGCATCCAGAATGACTTCTGTTTCACCATCATCGTAAGCGAGTGCAATGCTGCTGAAATCTACCAGATTACCCGCTGTCTGAAATTGGAAGACTACAGTCCCGACTGGAAATGGAGTTTCATCTTCTAAAACAAAAGATGTGGGCCCTCGAAAACTGTAAATGTTCCCCGTAATGGTCGGGGCAATGATAAAGGCAATTCCCGGGACTGTCTGAGTGATCGTCGGATTCTGTGCATGCCAGAAAGCAGAGGGATCAAGCGGGCTCGATCCGGGAGGCGGCGTAAACCCAAGTACCGATGCTGAATCATAGATGCCATTTGGAGCAGCAAAATCCGGATAATTCGGACTCGTATTCGCCGCGTAAAAGATATCCCACCCGGAATACTCAGTATCCGGATTATCCGCGAAGGATGGCAGCAGGTAATTCGTGTAGAGAAGCTCCCCGCAGGCGCCGGAAGCGATCATTAGAAGGGCTGCCATGGGCACCCAGCGATATTGTTTAATCATAATTATCGGGAGTTAGAGCCGCCCACCCCTCGAGCGACGAATCTTGTAATCTGAATCGTTATTCATCGCAGCCTTCATACTCCAAAGCCGCATATCGCGCATCTCTTCCACATTGAGAGAGCGGATGCTCCCATCAAGAAAAGAGGCGACGACTTTACTGCCGTGCCGCGCATCTAGATGCCCGTAGTCATTGGGATCAGCTCCGAGCTGCCAGCTGTCAGGCGACCACATCCGCGTGGTGAGAAAGGGCGGTGTCAGAGTGTTATAACCGTGGATGGTTTCGCCGTTATCCCGGAAGGACGCCGCGGTTGCAAAAACGATAATCGATTCTGACGCTTGCTCGGTTCTCGTGACGCACTCTGTATTATGCGAGACACTTCCATCCGCCTGGACATCCCCCCCGACAAAGTAATGATTGATTCCAAAAGCGGGATAGAGGCTGACGAGATAATCATTTGATGAGTCAATCTGCTTCCTGACTTTTCCCACTAAAGCCACCTCATGTATCGTGACTCCCATTTCGCGGGCGAGGCGAAAAGGATACCGATTCGCTGTCGGCCCAGCAACCACACGGCCATTTTTCAGAGTAACTTCGTCAACTCGGCGATCATAGCCCGGGAGATATCGTCCATTGCCATCGGCTGCGGTCGCCTGAAATCCAGTGGTCAGATCCCGAGCGAGAGAAATATCCTGCGCCTTCCCGGCAGCTTTGAATGCCCGGGACACTCCGATGAAAATCAACCCGGATAAAACCGCCAGAATACTGATTACAATCAGCAGTTCCAGAATCGTGAATGCTCGATGGCGCCCCAAGAGAGAAGTTTTCTAAGAGATTGTAACCTTCCGTTGAAGAAACAAAAGCGGCTCTGACGAATGCCAGAGCCGCTCTGTTAAAAGGGAATAGGGGCGGCACTGATCATCCACCCGTCCCAACGGGCTTTCTACTTGCGACGCCGGCGCAGAATGAACAGCCCGGCTGCGCTCAGAGCGAGCAGACCACTAGTTGGCTCAGGAACAACCGCAGTGTCCGAGGAAAAGCCCGTCTCCGACCAGTATGTATCGACCTCGAAGTTTCCCAAAGATATACGAGAAAACGGTCCGGTCGTCATATCCACCGAATACTCTTCAGCGTTCCCCGTGATTTCGTAGCGCGCTAAAAACTGAGCCCCTCCAGCTGCATTCAGACCCTGCACCACTCCTGGTGTAACACCGGCGATCGGGCTGAAGTTAAGGGGCGCCCCAAAACCCCCAAATAGAGTTTGTCCTTGGAGAATGATGGTGGTGAACCCGGATCCAGCAGCTCCGTTGGTTCCAAATGTGATCGTCTCATCAACCGATCCACCGCCAGAGTAGAAGTTCAGAGAACTGCTGATATGATCTTCGCCGTTGTTCGTGGTCCAGACTCCGGATCCAACCTCCGCGGCGCGATTCGTAATCACGCCGGAAGCACCTCCGGGTTCGGCCCAGGTATCCCACTGCGCGGTCGTTGAATTGGGCCCTCCACGTGTGTCGGGGGCCACCGTGCCGAAGGCACTGGAAATATCGATTGTTACGGCCGAGCTAGCCGCAGGAAGCGCTGCCAGCGCCCCGGCGAGGACAGGAAGAAGCGAACGTTTGCAGAAAGTGCTTTTCATCGAGGGGAGGCTATAAGGGAAGACAAGTGCCGTCTTGTGGCGCGTTGTTCTTTCTTTAGCGCAAGATTAATACCTTAACGCTCATACAGGCTCAGTGGGTGGGAGCCGTCCCTCCTTTTTATCAATAGAGCGCTAAATAAGGACAATTCAGCATCAAGATGCCGCGCGAGGCTTGGCAATGCGCCCGGAGGCAATGGGAACCTTACTCTTCCTCTGATTCTCCTCTCGGTGAAGCACAGGTGGCGGAGAGGGTGGGATTCGAACCCACGGTAGGTTTAACCCTACGCACGATTTCGAGTCGTGTGCCTTAAATCGGACTCAGCCACCTCTCCGCTGAGGGCGCATACCTAAGGTCCCTTTCTTTGTCCTGTAAAGGGGAGAT
>DIHT01000062.1 GCA_002420305.1 Akkermansiaceae bacterium UBA5689
AGAAAGAACAGTGCTCCTGGCGGTTCCGTAACTGCATAGGGCCCGAAAACTAACTAACTGAATCCATGAGAATTCGAAGCAGGGACAACGAGCAGGGCGAGATCATCAATATCTCGAGCATGATCGACGTCATGTTCATCCTTATCATTTTCTTTCTGGTCACCACCACCTTCAAGGAAGAAGAGGTCGACCACCTCGTCAAGCTTCCTGTGGAATCCCGTAACCAGTCCCTCACTCAGACGGCAGGAAACCTGATCAAGGTGAATATCCGGGATAACGGAGCCTACGTCGTAATGGGCCAGGCGGTAACGGAGGAAAAGCTAACCGAGTGGATGCAGGAGGAGCGTGAAAAAAAACCTGAGATCAAGGTTCTCGTTCGTTGCGACAAGGAATCCAAGCACCTCTACCTCGCTAACGTGATGTCTATCTGTCGTTTTGTCGGAGTTCCGGAGGCTAATATTGCGGTACGTACTGAGAAGTAACCAGTCCGGATCATGAGCGAGCAGCAACCTATTCCCCCATCAGCAGGCAGAAGACAGGCGACTTACCTGCCTGGGGATACCAGAGACGATACGAACCCTGACCGGATGATTCTCGGGGTCTCCCGTAAGCAGCGCTTTCGTCTCTATTTCTGGTTGGCAGCGGTCCTCGTTTCTGGATTTCTCCTGTGGTCTCTCTTCTATCTCCGGCCCGACCGCTGGTATACCTATACCGATCAGGTTGCCTTTAATCAGGTTGCCCGCGATGTCACCCCTGGATATGTCCTCTGGGAGAAGGCCGAGCATGCCAGAAGCGGATTGGGCCCCGAAGAGGACATCGGCACTCCCGTCATCTCCTCGAATGGGGCTCGCATGATCTACAGCTCCGGGAAAGAGGATGGAAACGCCAACCTCTTTTTGCGAGAATGGGACGGCAACGACTGGAAGAATCCCCGACCCATGCGGGCTCTTAATAGCGCCTTCCATGAGATATCGCCCTCCCTGAGCGGCGATGGGGAACTGCTCTATTTCAGCAGCGACCGCCCCGGCGGACAGGGAGGATTCGATATCTGGGTCTCAAAGTGGGATGGCGCCGAATACGCATGGCCGCTCCCCCTTACACCGCGGGTGAACACCCCCTTTGATGAAATCGATCCTGATATCGCACCCGACAACCTCGTTCTTTACTTCGCTTCCAATCAACCTCGCCGCGCCACCGATACCTCCGAAAAAGTGGCCGCCATGCTTGAGAACGTCGAGGATCGAAAGGGCACCTTTGACCTCTATTCCGCAGACAAGGCCGGAGAGACTACCTTCGACCTTATCGTAGAGCGCCAGTTAAGCATGCTCTACTCGCTGCGGGAAAGTGCGCTCGCGGATCCCGAGATCATGTCCAAGCTCGGCGGAAGCGTGCAGACTGAGAGCGCCGTAGACAAGGGCCTTGCCTTCCTCGCGGGCACCCAGGAAGAAGACGGCCGCTGGAATATTAGTAAATCTGGTGGTCAGGGAGGCCACGACCAGGCGGCTACTGCCTTCGCTCTGCTCGCCTTTTACGGTCGGGGAGAAGTTCACGATGAGGAATGTAAATATCAGGACACCGTGAAACGGGGAATCGAGTGGCTGGTCGGGCAGCAGAACGGGGCAACCGGAGACCTCCGGGGCGCCAAACCACGGAACAATGCCATGTATGACCACGGGATCGCATCTCTTGCCGTAATCGAAGCTTATGGCGTGACCAAGGATACGGCCCTGCGTCCCAAGGCTCAGGCCGCTATCGACTTTATCAGCGAGACTCAACACGAGGGTGGTGGATGGCGATATGGGCCCGATCAGGCCGGGGACCTTTCGGTAACCGGCTGGTTCATCATGGCTCTTGCCAGTGCAGAGATGTCCGGCCTCATCGTCCCGGATGAGACCATGGAGGGTGCAACGAAGTTTCTCGACAGTGTCAGTCACGGCAAAAACAAGGGTGCTTACGGCTATACCGGGGCGAGTGGAGGGACTGCGGCACTGAATGCTGCAGGGTTCTTCTGCTCCCAACTCCTAGGGCGCTCCTCCAACACTGCTAAAGCCTACGAATCTTCCGCGATCGTGGACAGGCAGGGCTTCAAACTGGAAGATATTTATCACGCCTACTACGGCAGCGTAGCCTCCTACCAGCATCAGGGCCCGGCGTGGCGGAAGTGGATGGAGAAAATGCACCCGGGCTTTGTGAACTCCCAGAATACCGATGGGTCCTGGAATACGGGCGGTGGACACGGAGGACAAATGGGAAAGGTCATCGTAACGGCCTTGGTCACCTTGTGCCTGGAAGCACATTATCGCTATAGCCCGCTCTACGGACTGGGTTGGGAACCCGATGCCGATGGCCCCACCGGCACCAGCAGGGACCTCGCTGAACTTGCCGATACCCCTCTGTTCCGTCATGCGAGGTTCCTCGAGGATATCAGTTCTCCGGCCAACGATACGGGTCCTGTCCTGACCGACCATGGGGACTTTCTCTACTTCTCCTCGGAACGAGGCGGCGGAGAGGGAGAATCAGATCTCTGGCGATCCCGCCTTGGGCAAACAGAGGCCAACAAGTATGGCCAGCCCAGTAATCTTGGGCCTGAAGTCAACGGGAGTGGTAATGAAACAAACCCTGCCGTTCGCAATGCCGGGTTCCACCTCCTCTTCAATTCTGATCGTGCCGACAACGGAAATGCTCTCTACAGCACTCGGAGTAAGCGCGTGGTACGCCGATTCGACCTCACCAAGATGCCCGACCTGAACTGGATCATGGGCAATCTCATCTGGATTCTCCTCCTCCTCGCCTCTCTGACAGGCTTCGTCTGGCTCACCAAGCGAGCTCTTTCGGCGAGCAAGCACTCGCCTTCCGTATCCCTGCCCGACGACGCACCTGCTGATCCAGCCTCCTAGCCCTAACCCAGGCAGATGGCCATGTCCGAACCAGATCAACAGAAACCCATAGAACTCCCGGTTAGCAAGCCGCCTTCCATTGCGCGTTGGCTCCTGCCCTTTGCCGCTCTTGCCGTCATGCTCGGGGTCGGACTCCTGCTCCACGGAAAACTACGTAAGGAGATCTGGTCTTACTTCACCGACGACCAGGGAACCCGGGTGGAAGTTCAGGACGGTAAGGAGCGATACATCCTCTGGCAGGATCCCAGACAGAGCCTCTTCGAGGAAGAAGGGTCCACTCAAGAGCCAGACCCCATCAACCAGGCTTCCGGCCGCCTCGAGGCCGCCTTCTCACCCGATGGCATCAGCATGATTCTGGTCCGGACCGATCTCGAGACCCGCCAGGCCGACCTCTACCAGTCGACCTGGAACGGGAGAATCTGGACTCGTCCTGCTGGTCTGGCCTCTCTCAACACGGAATCCAACGAGCGAGGGCCCGCCTTCTCCTACGACGGAAGATATCTCTATTTTAGCTCTGATCGCGCGGGTGGCCAAGGAGGTGATGATATTTATGTGGCCCGCTGGGATGGCCGGGGATGGACCGGGGTGGAGGCCCTCGGAACCACGATCAACTCCCCTGCCCGGGAAACTGGGCCCGCTCCCACCGCTGACGGCAAGCGACTCTACTTTTCCTCCAACCGTGCTGGTGGAAATGATATTTTCGTGTCGCAGGGCATAGAGGAAGCACCTCTCGTGGTTTCGGAACCTGATGGCGAGCAGGCCCCCGGAGTCGACAACGAGAGGGCTTCTGTACAACCGGAAAATCCCTTACCGAACTGGTCTCTTCCACCCCTTCCACTGTTCAGCAACGCAGAGGCGGATGACCATCTCAACTCCAGTGCCGAGGACATTCAGACCGCCCTTACCCGGCGCGGAGATCATGTCTTCCTCGCCTCGGACCGTGACCGTAATAATGAAACCGGGTTTGGAGTCTACTTTAGCCGTGTCATCGACGGAGAGGCTCTTCCCCCGGAACGGGTCGATCTGTATCTGAATGAAGGAAATGTGACCGATCCGGCGGTCCGCATGGAAGGGTTCGATCTTCTTTTCAGCACCAAGCCCGAAGCTCAATCCGGGAACGAGGGATTCAAGCTCTACCGCTCCACCACCCGGGAGGTGGTTGGCTACACCAATCTTGACCGGTGGGAATCCTTCAAGGACCTCCTGAAGGGCATTGGGGTGTGGATCCTCCTTGGCCTCCTCGCTCTTGCCGCTCTTCTCTACCTTCTGGAAAGCTGGCAGGACCTCACCAACCTTTTCCACAAGTGCCTGGCTGGATCGGCCGCAGTCCATCTCGTCATCCTCCTACTTCTCATGGCGTGGCTGATCGCAAAAGAGGTTGGAGGCGAGGAACCTCAGTCACCCGAAATCACAGTGAGCATCGAGGCGCTCATGGAGGAGGAAATTGCTCTTGAAAGCGAACCCGAGCAGGCCGAGATCGCGGAGACCAAGGAACTCGTGATGACGGAGAAGTTCGAAAGCGACTTTAAGATTCCCGTCTTTAAGCCACGGGAAAACACCAAGGTCGTTCCTGTTATAACCCAGACCTCCCGTTCCTCTCTGGTTCCCAGTATCCGCCCTTCTAAACTCAACGAATCCGAATCCGAACAGGAACAGACTCAGCCCACCAAGGAACTCACCGTTTTAACCGCTCTGCCCGAGACCTTCCTGCCCGAGCCTGAGGACCCAACCCTTGAAGAGGAGCAGGTCACCGACCAGCAGCTTGCCGAAAAGCCCGCGGACCCCACGGATGCAGAATTCAAGCCCACCGAGTCGCTGGATCAGGTGCAACCCGAGCAAGCAAGGGAGCGCGCCATCGCAGACACCGCGGTCGACAACGAGTCCGAAGTAAAGGATGTCTCACAAACTGATGCTGCGCCAGAGACAGCCGACACCGATGGCGACACCGTCAATCCACATCGTGGCCTTGAGGCCCTCGGCGCCCCTCCCGAACTCAATGGAGCCGGCGACGCGATTACCAACCTGCTCAACCTCCCCGGAGATGATCAGACCAATGATCCTCTCATCCCTGAAAAGCTGGCAACCCCCAAGAACGATCTTGATGCCCGGGCTATCACCAAGCTCATGACCAAGCGCCGTGGGAGACCATCGCCTGAGACCATCGAACAACTGGGAGGATCGGATGCCACCGAGCGCGCCATTGGCTCCGCTCTGGAATGGCTTGCCCGCAATCAGGAGGGAGATGGCCGCTGGGACATGCGCAAACATGGCGCCAATGGAGACTTCGATACCGCGGGGGCGGGACTGGCTCTCCTCTGTTTTTACGGCTGGGGAGAAACACACAACAAGGGAGGAAAGTATCAGGCCAACGTCAAGCGGGCCCTCGAGTGGCTTCTCAAGCAGCAGAAGGAGGATGGAGATCTAAGGGGAGGAGGGCGGATGTATTGTCATGGGATCGCGGCCATCGCCCTTTGTGAAGCCTACGGGTTTACCAAGGATCCAAAGCTAAAGGAGCCCGCCGAGAGGGCTATCGCGCTCATCGTCGCCTCCCAGAGTCCCAGCAAAGGTGGGTGGCGCTACAATCCTGCCAATGCACGGGGCAAGCCTAGTGACGACTCTGACCTTTCTGTGACCGCCTGGCAGTATATGGCGCTGCACAGTGCGCGCCTCGCAGGTCTGGAGGTTTCCGACGAATCCTTCATACGGGCCCAGAAATACATGGCCTCAGTGTCCTCCGGAACGCATGGCGGTCTCTACGCCTACACGGGAGGGGCGCCCAACCCAGCCATGACCGCCAGCGGGATGTTCTGCCGGCAGCTCGACCTAGTTCCTCCCACAGAACCCCGTATGGCTGAGGGCGCTGAATACCTCGGCCGTCACAAGTTCAACAACAACCCGGATTACTATTACGTCTACTATGCCACCTTGGCTCTCTACCAGCATCAGGGGCCTGTCTGGAAGGAGTGGAACGACAACCTCAAGGATACCTTTCCCCGGATCCAGAACAAGATCGGCAACAACCGGGGGAGCTGGGATCCGGGCGGCCGGCATGCCAATGCTGGTGGCCGTGTGGTCTCCACCACCCTTTCGGTCCTCAGTCTGGAGGTCTACTACCGCCTCCTGCCCATGTATGGATTCCGGGGCGCTAGCGACCTGCCTGACGCTAAGAAGAGAGGGCAGTAGAATAAGTCCTCACAGGAGGTTTCTCCTGCATGACCGCGGTATCGAGCCTCGTGCTTAGTGCGCCTTGACCTTGATATTGCGTACCCAGAACGGTTGTCCGTGATCTTGAATCGCAATCTTTCCCTTCTCCGCCAGCTTCTTGTTGGGACGCTTCTTGCCCACAAGATCCAGTTCATCCTGAACCTTCTTCCCGTTGAGAACCACGGTAAGCTTGTTGTCCTTGAGCGTCACCACCATCCGGTTCCATTCGCCCGGCTTCTTGGCGGCATTGACAAGCGGCCCCGCGGTCTGAATCACACCACCCAGGTCGTGCGGCCCGAGCTTCTTCTTTCCGAAACAGTCGAGGATCTGAACCTCAAACCCGTGGGCTGTGGCATCCGACTCGTCGTAGATCCGGAAGTAGAGCCCCGAGTTTCCTCCCTTGGGATGCTTATACTCAAAATCAACCGTGAAATCCTTGTAGTCCTCCTTGAGCCAGAGGTAGGACCCGTAACGCGTCCAGCCCCGCTCGCCCGGCCGAGGATCGAGGTAGAGGGACCCATCCTCCTGGATCTTCCAGTTTCCTTCCGTCTTAATATTGGAGAGGTCCTTCCCGTCATAGATAGTCTTGAACTCGTGGTGGTCGGCCAGGACACAGGTCCCGGGGATCAGGGTGGCGGCAAGGGCGAGAAGAACTGCTTTCATGATCCTTCGAGCTAGCAACAAATCAGTGGGCCCCGAAAGCAGAAACTGCCACCCGATCCGATGACAGGGAGCGAAATCCTCTCTCTTCCCCGGCCTTATTCTGATCACCCTGGCCCTGTCTCTGGCCGGACAGGGAAAGCCCGCTCCGCAAACCTTCGAAGCGATTCCCTGGCATCCCCTCATTGAGCTACCTGCCCCCTGTAGTTGAGGGCCTACGCTCTCAGGATCCAACGGACCAGAGAGTGAGGCGATTGAGGTCCTTGATAAGAATCTTGCTGTCGAGAAGGACCGGAGGAGCCCAGGTCTGGTCAGGGGCTACCTGGTAGGCCGCCCGGGACCGGTAACCCGCCGGGTCAGCCGCAATGATGCGAAGCTCCCCATTGGCCCGGAGGGCCGCCACATGACCATCGAGGGCGAGAAAGGCCACGTTCTGCCCAATCCTCCCTTCGCTGAGCCAGCGGATCGTCCCATCCCGGGGATCGAGACAGAAAATCTGCCCCATCTTGAAATGCGACATTCCATAGAGGTGATCCCCGTTGATGACGGCCGTGCTCATGTCGAGTGCCACCTTGCGCTGGTGCCAGAGGCGGTTCACCGACCACTTGCCGCCCTTCAGGAGCGGCTCCAGGCACTTGATGCCCCGGTTCTCTCCCCCAAGCAGGATCCGTCCCTTGTGGAAGACCGGCGTAGGCATGTTCTGGTTATGACTCCGGTGGGGGGCGGGATACTCCCAGAGCAACTTACCAGTCCTGCTTTCCACTCCCGCAAGGGTCTCGTGGTTCCACTGCACCACCTGTCGCACTCCCGCGATCTCCACAAGAAGCGGTGAGGAATACGAGGTGCCATGCTCCCCCTGCTTCCACACTTCCTGACCCGATTTCACGTCAAAGGCCAAGAGCGCACCCACCCCATCATTTCCAAGGTGCACGATGAGACGGTCCCCATCCACGATGGGCGAGGTGGAGACGCCCCAGTTGGGCTGGTTTCCCTTCTCCCACTTTCCCCGGTAATCCTTGCGCCAGAGCAGGCTGCCACTTTCCACGTCCCAGGCGTGGATCATCCCGGTAATACTCAGGGTAAAGAGGCGGCCATCAGCCATCACCGGGCAGGACTTCGGCCCTTTCCCATGACGCTCTCCTCCCCCTCCGATCTTGAAGGGGGTCTTATAACTTTTGCGCCAGATCTGTTTTCCACTCGCCAGATCAACACACCAGACCACCTCTTCTTCTCCCTGGCGGGCATGTTGGTAGACCCGCTGCCCCTCGACCAGGGGAGTGCCGTAGCCTGCTCCAACCTCTACGCTCCACTCCTTCTTTAATTGTTTCGGCCAACGGGCCGGAATCTTGAAATGCTCTACCCAGCCATCACGCTGGGGACCCAGAAGCCCGGGCCACACCAGATCAGCCGCAGGGAGGGCCGGAATGAGAGCCCCTACGAGGGCAAGCAACAGGAAAGGTCTCATGGCCCTCTCTTCCTAGGCCATCTGCTCTCTCGGGGCGAGTTTCAAGTTTGCACGGCTGACCAGCTGACGAAAAGAGCGTCCAAATGCTCTTTTGCCTTCGGCTTGCCGCCCGGGCTGGGGCAGGATGTCTCCATGATCAGGAACGTTCTGGCCCTCCTCTCGCTCGTTCTCACGGTTCTTCCCCTCGCACAAGCCAGTGAGTTCAAGGCCCTCTTCCCCCAGGACGGCATTCCCAAGGGCTGGGTGGTGCGAGCTTGGTCTGATGTCTCCAAGCCCGGCCCAGAAGGCGCCCAGTGGGTGGTAGAAAAAGGAGTCCTGAACGGAGGCGGAGCCCGGGGGTCCTGGTTGATCAGTGAGGTGGAGTACTCCGACCTCGAATTGCAGTTCGAGTTCAAGCTCGGGCCCCAAGGTAACAGTGGTTGCGCCCTTCGCTCCCCGGCCTCTGGAGACCCAGCCTTCGACGGTCTGGAGCTCCAGATGGCAGATTATCGCTACAACACCAAGGCAGCGGAGTCCGAACTAACCGGAGGACTCTACCGCGCCCTCGCACCCCGCAAGCAGGTCTACGAGCCGGAAAAGTGGAACCGCTACGAGATCACCCTCAAGGGGCCGCAAGTCAAAGTTGTGCTCAATGGGACGGTGATCCTCGATCATGACCTTTCAAAGGAGGATTCCGTTATCAAGAGGCACAATGGCAAGGATGCTCCGGCTCTCAGGGATCGTCCTCGCAAGGGCCAGATCGGCTTCCAGAACCTGAGCCGCAGAGGCTCTCCCGTCCTGATACGTAACGCTCGCATCAGGAAGACTAGGTAGCCCCTACAATCTCTCTCATGAACTCCCTTCCCATCGGCGTATTTGACTCCGGCATCGGCGGGCTCACCGTCGTCAACGCCATCCAGAAGCACCTCCCCAACGAAGATCTTGTCTATGTTGGCGATACCGCCCGGGTGCCCTACGGCTCTCGGAGTCCCGGCACGGTCATCGACTACGCGACCCAGATCGCGACTTACCTTGAGGACACCGGCGTGAAGGAGATTCTTATCGCCTGTAACACAGCTTCCGCAGTTGCCCTGGAGGTCGTGGCGGCCCAGACCTCTCTCCCAGTCTCCGGAGTGATCGTGCCCGGTGCCGAGGCTGCGGTGGAACTCAACGAGTCCGGTCCCATCGGGGTCATCGCCACCCGCGCTACCATTACGAGTGGTGCCTACCAGAATGCCATCCAGCAAATCCAGCCCTGTACCGAGGTAATATCGGTTGCTACTCCCCTCCTGGTTCCTCTGATCGAGGAGGACTGCATGGATGAGCCTTTCACACTTGAGGTGCTGCAGCACTACGTCCGCCCCTCCCGTCTTAGCGAATGCGACTCCCTCATTCTAGGTTGCACCCACTATCCCCTGCTGGCGGAACAGATTTCCAGAGTCTTTGGAAAACCTGTAGCAGATACCCCCACCGCCACCGCCCTTGCCCTTGCTAAAAATCTGGATCAGCGCAATGCCCGCAACGAACCCGCCCGGGAAGGCTCTCTCTCCATTCTCCTAACCGATGACGCAGACCGCTCTCTCGGAATCGTTTCACGTCGTCTGGGAGTGAGCATCACGGAAACGAAAACGATCGACCTCTCTGAACTCATCGCTCCAGAAATCCGATCGTCAGACTTATCCAGCGCATGAAGCACTTTTTTATTCCCTTCCTCGCACTATTCCCCTTTTGCCTCTCCGCGCAGGAAACCCCCAACCTTGTCCTCATCTTCATCGACGACATGGGCTATGGCGACATTGGCCCCTTCGGCTCCAAGCTCAACCGCACACCAAACCTCGACCGCATGGCCCGGGAAGGGCGCAAGCTCACCAGTTTCTACGCCGCCCCGGTGTGCTCGGCCTCGCGCGCGCAATTAATGACCGGATGTTACGCGCCCCGGGTGGGCGTGCCCGGCGTCTTTTTTCCGGCTGGCCGCAACGGGCTCAACCCGGAAGAGCACACCGTAGCCGACTACCTCAAGGAACTCGGCTACGCCACCATGTGTGTGGGTAAGTGGCATCTTGGAGATCAACGGGAATTCTTACCCACGCGCCACGGCTTCGACGGCTACTTTGGTATCCCCTACTCCAATGACATGGGCCGCACCGCCACCGCGAATGGCAAGCACGTTCATCCTTTGATGCGGGACGAAAAGGTCGCGGAACTCCTCGAGGATGAAGGCCAGCGACGCGTCACCCGCGAATACACTGAGGAGGCCGTGAAATTCATGGAGGCCAGTCACAAGCAGGGCAGGAACTTTTTCCTCTACCTCCCCCACACTGCCATGCATGTGCCGCTCTATCCCCATCCTGATTTTTCCGGGAAATCCAGAAATGGCACCTACGGCGACTGGGTGGAGGAAGTCGACTGGAGTGTCGGGCAAGTGCTCAGCACCTTGGAACGGCTGAAGGTCGCAAAAAACACCCTTGTTCTCTTTACCAGTGATAACGGCCCATGGGCTTCCAAGGGTAAGGCCGGCGGGGTATCCGGCCCCTTGCGTGGCAGCAAAGGGTGCACCCTAGAGGGAGGTGTGCGGGAACCCACCATCATCTGGTGGCCCGGAACCATTGCTCCCGGCACTGAATCTGCCGGCATCGCTGGTACTACTGATGTGCTCCCCACTTTTGTTTCCCTGGCTGGCGGCGAGGTTAAAAAAGACATTAAGATTGATGGCATGGACCTCTCGGCATGGATGCTCGGCAAAACCGAGGCCTCCCCACGGGATACCTGGCATTATTTTCAAGGCTCGAGATTGCAGGCGATCCGGCAGGGTCCATGGAAGCTAGCACTCACGGCTCAATCTCTCGGTATGGGAATTCGCCAGCGGGATCCGGACCTGGCCAAGGGGAGGCGCCTCTATAATCTAGAAGCCGAAATAGGAGAAATGACCGACCTCGCGGAGGAGAACCCCGACGTTGTGGAGAAACTGGAAACACTGGCGGATCAGATCACCACCGAAATTTCCGTTAACAAACGGCCAGCGGGTACGGTGTCAAATCCAGTAACTCTTTATCCCACCAGCCGCAAGC
>DIHT01000142.1:0-195 GCA_002420305.1 Akkermansiaceae bacterium UBA5689
TGCCTCCCCGGTTGGCAGACGACCCTCGATATACTCCAGACACAGGCGAAACAACTGCCGCGCCTGCTCTGCCGACTCTTCGCAACCCGCGGCCGCTCCATAGGAGGCGAGAGCCATCACCGCGAAGGCCTCGGAAAAAAAGTAACGCCTTTTACGGAGTGGCTTTCCCTCCCGGTTAACCAGGAAAAACATCCG
>DIHT01000142.1:534-2537 GCA_002420305.1 Akkermansiaceae bacterium UBA5689
TCCTCGTCAAAACAATGATCCCGCAGGAACTCGACACCGCTTCGTGCTGCCTCGAGCCATTCCAGTCGCGGCTCCACTGTACGATGCAGCGTAGACAGCAGCCAGGAGAAACGCCCTTGAAACCAGACCGGCTTATCGTCATCGAGCAGGGCGCCATCGCGTTCCCGCATAGTCAGATAGCCTCCATGCTCCTCATCGAGAACGCGCGGCAACCAGAACGGCAAGGTGTTATCCAGCAGGCCCGCCCGGTAAAACAAAGCGAGCTCGCCAAGCTCCTCCTTTTTATAGCCCTTCATCAATCCCTCAAATCCTGAGTCGCCAGTAAAGCTCTCCGCAATCTAAGTTTGGGACTTTCCATGGACGGACAACTCCTCGCCCTGCTCAGTGCCTCCTCCCGTCGCAAGACTGACGAGATAGCCCACCACCAGACAAGAGGTGAACCCGATAAAGCCATTCAGGATTCCAGTAACAGGGAATCCTCCAAACTTGATGATGGCTACGGTGGCTATTCCAACCACTGCCCCCACCATCGCTCCCTTTCCATTCCCGCGCTTGGTGAAGATTCCCAGCGCAAACAACCCGCCTAGGGACCCGCTGGCCAAACCGATAATTGACATGAACGCCTTAAAGGCATTTTCGATATTCGCGAGTGCCACGAGCGCCGCCCCACCAATGCCTAGGATTCCAACGACGACAACAACCCACTTCGCGGCATTAAGGTAATCCTTATCCGTAGCCTTCGGCCGAAGCAGGCGACTATCCACATCCTTGGTCCACGCTGTGGCAATACTGTTCAGCGAACTGGAGATCGAGGACTGGGAAGCAGCGAAGACTGCTGCGATAATGAGTCCGGCCACTCCTACCGGGAGCTGCTGCATGATGAAGAACGGGAGGATTCCATCTGGCTTTGCCATTGCTGGATTCAGTAGTTCCGGCTGTGTCTTGTAGAAGGCATACAGCGCAGTCCCGAGCAGAAAAAAGACAATAGAAAAGCAGACCGACATCCACATCGTAGTCCAGAGCGACTTGCGGGCCCCACCAATATCCTTGGTTGTCACATAGCGCTGCACGACGTCCTGCCCGGATGTATACTGGTTCAGAGAATTAAAACCAAAGGCGAGGAATATGATGATCCCTGCTGTTGTCCCATCCTTGATATTCCAATCGAAGGTCAGATTCTGTAAGAGCTTGGAATCCGCATGAGCGATCGAGAACAACTCATCGAATCCCCCATCGAGGCGGACAACAACAAGAATAAAGCAGAGGATCGCACCGCCCAGCAGGACCACCGCCTGTATCGCGTCCGTCCACACCACTGCCTCAATCCCTCCCATCACGGTGTAGATCACACAAAGGATCCCGATAATGATAATGGCGGCATAAATATTGATATTGGAAACTGCTGCTAGCGCCACCGCGGGAAGATACAGCACGATCGCAATACGACCGACGTGCGCAACCATGAAAGAGAAACTCCCAAAGAGACGCACCCCCAGATTGAACCGCCGCTCCAGATAGAGGTAGGCACTGGTAAGATCGAGTTTTCTAAAGAAAGGCAGGTAGAACAGAATAACTACCGGGATCAGAATCAGCATGGCGAGCTGACCGACATACCAGGTAATATCCGTGCCATAAGCCCGCGCCGGAATACTCATAAAGGTGATCGAACTGAGCACCGTCGCGAAGATCGACAAGCCTGCCACAAGGAAGGGAATCTTTTGCCCACCACGGAAGTAGGCCTCAGTCGTCGCCGAAGCCTCTCGCCTCATGAACCAATAACCAACGCCTACCATTCCCGCAAGATAAGCGCCCACGACAATCCAGTTCACCAACCCAAGTTTGGCATCAAGCTTCTGAACCTCCGCTACCAGTATCTGCGGAGAACGGATCCCTGGCTTAATCTCACCAGTGGGAACAATGAACTTTTGCTTCCATTCCACTACCGGTGTGGTCACCGGAACGGCGACTGGCACTCCTCCTGCCATTTCGGGCAACTCCCCTGC
>DIHT01000050.1:0-247 GCA_002420305.1 Akkermansiaceae bacterium UBA5689
GAAGGAACGAGGCACGTCGAAAAAAACCCGCTCGCTTTCACGAACGGTGTTTTGAAGTTTTTTCTTTTGGACGCATTTAGCTCACTTCACCACGAGCCATCCCCTGTTCCTCGAGGGCGGCTTGCGCAAGGGCAAGGCGGGCAACCGGGATACGGAATGGGGAACAGGACACATAGTTGAGTCCGGTGCGGTGAAAGAACTTCACCGAATCAGGATCTCCACCGTGCTCACCGCAGATGCCGATCTT
>DIHT01000050.1:629-12728 GCA_002420305.1 Akkermansiaceae bacterium UBA5689
TGGTCAAGACCAGCGAATGGGTTGTTGTTGAGAACTTCTGCATCCTGGTAAGTTGGGAGGAAGCTGGAGGAGTCGTCACGGGAAAGACCAAGTCCAGTCTGCGTGAGATCGTTGGTTCCAAAGGAGAAGAATTCAGCATGCTTGGCCACTTCATCAGCGGTGATGGCCGCACGAGGAATCTCAATCATGGTTCCAACGGTGTATTTCAGCTGACTTTTCTTGAGCCCAAGCTTCTTACGAACTTCCGCAGCGGTGGTGTCGATGACGTTCTTCTGAAGTTCAAGCTCACGCGCATAGGCAACAAGTGGAACCATGATCTCAGGGAGAACCTTCGTCCCCTTCTTTTGCACCTCGTGAGCCGCCTCGAGGATAGCCTCAACCTGCATCGCGGTGACAGCCGGATAGCTGATGCCGAGACGGCAACCACGGTGACCGAGCATTGGATTCTCCTCGTGAAGAGCGTGGATCCGCTTGGTGATCGCAGGAGCGCTCATACCGATCTTCTTGGAAAGATCCTTCTTCTGAGCGGCGTCCATGGTGCCGATGAATTCGTGAAGAGGTGGGTCCAGAAGACGAATGGTGGCTGGACGACCTTCGAGTGACTTGAAGATGCCGATAAAGTCTTTCTTCATGAAGACCTTGATCTTTTTGAGGGCCTTGGCGCGGCCAGCGTCGTCATCAGCGAGGATCATCTCACGAACGGCATCGATCCGGTTGCCCTCAAAGAACATGTGCTCGGCGCGGGTAAGGCCAATGCCTTCAGCACCAAACTTGATAGCTTGCTGCACCTGCTCTGGAGTGTCCGAGTTGGTGCGGACACCCAGCTTACGAAGCTTATCGGTCCAGCTCATGAGCTCCATGAACTTCTTGTAGGTATCGGAACGCTTGGCGGCAGCCTTGTTCTCGATGAGACCCTGGATGACCTGAGAGGGAGAAGACTTAATACCGCCCTTGTAGACATTCCCAACGAATCCGTTCAGCGAAAGCTCATCGCCTTCCTTCAGAGTCACACCGTTTCCGGAGAGGGTCTTCTTGGAGTAGTCGATCGTCATGCCGTGGGCACCACAAACACAGACCTTCCCCATCTGGCGGGCAACGAGAGCAGCATGTGAGGAGGCACCACCCTCGGTGGTAAGAATTCCGTCAGCGGCAATCATTCCACGCAAATCCTCCGGAGAGGTAGCTTGGCGGACAAGGATTACGTTCTGACCTTTAGCCGCTGCCTTCACTGAGTCTTCAGCAGAAAAATAGATCTTTCCGGAAGCAGCACCAGGCCCGGCGGGAAGGCCATTGCCAACTTTCTTGGCAGCCTTTTCAGCCTTAGAGTCGAAGATTGGAGCAAGGAGGTGGCCAAGATCATCAGCTGGAATCCGGAGAATGGCTTCTTCCTTCTTGATGAGGCGCTCCTTGACCATATCAAGAGCAATGTTGACGGCAGCGAAGCCAGTGCGCTTTCCGTTGCGGGTCTGAAGCATCCACAGTTTTCCTTCCTCAATGGTGAACTCAACGTCCTGCACATCGCGGAAGTGCTTCTCAAGCTTCTTACGGGTTACGAGGAGTTCTTTATGAGATTTAGGAAGATCTTTGGCCATCTTGGCGATGGGCTTCGGAGTACGCACACCGGCAACGACGTCCTCACCCTGTGCATCAATGAGATACTCACCATAGAACACATTTTCGCCGGTAGCTGGATCACGAGTGAACGCAACGCCGGTCCCAGAGCTCTTACCTGTGTTACCAAAGACCATGGCCTGGACGTTGACAGCGGTTCCCCAGGCAGCGGGAATTCCATATTTCTGGCGATAAACGATCGCTCGATCGTTTTGCCAGGAGTTGAATACGGCGTTGACGGCTCCCTTGAGCTGCTCGCGTGGATCTTCGGGGAAATTCTTACCTGACCGTTTCTTAATAAGCGCCTTAAAAGCAGCGACTACTTCACGAAGATCCTTTTCCTTGAGACCAGAATCGTCCTTCACCTTTGCCTTCGCCTTCGCTTTATCGAGGATAACCTCGTAGGGGTCGTGGTGCTCATTGGCTTCGGCTTCTACTTCCATTACAACGCTTCCATACATTTGAAGGAAACGGCGGTAGGAGTCCCAGGCGAACTTTGCATTGCCGGTCTTCTTGGCAAGTGCTTCAACGACTTCGTCGTTAATCCCGAGATTGAGGATGGTGTCCATCATGCCGGGCATCGACTCACGCGCCCCGGAGCGAACGGAGAGGAGAAGCGGATTCTCGAGATCCCCAAATTTCTTCCCCATGGCCTTTTCGACCTTGGCAATATTCGCCTCGATTTCGGCATCCAGAGTCTTGGGATACTTCTTACCGTTATCGTAGTAGTAGGTGCAAACTTCCGTCGTGATGGTGAAACCAGCAGGAACGGGAACTCCGATACTGCTCATTTCGGCGAGGTTTGCACCTTTACCCCCAAGGAGAGCTTTCATCGATCCATCTCCGTCGCACTTTCCTGCGCCGAAGTAATAGACATTCTGGTTCTTCTTACGAGTGGTAGCTTTGCGACGAGCAGGAGCCTTTTTGCGGGCTGTCTTACGTTTGGTTGCCATCTTGAGAAGTGATTTGATATCGTTACGTAGGCGATTGCCGGTGGGACAGAATTGCGCAGGCCGGTGCTCGCGGGCGCGCACCTTAGCAACCGTTTCTGAGCTGTCAATCAGCCAGTTCGGCCCAAAAACTGTCCTCAAAGCCAGCCAGAAACAGCCCGCTGATCCATCGATAGAACGGACCAGCGAAGCGGGCGACGAAGAAGATCGTTGCCCAGATATCACCACCTCTGTCTGAAACGGAAACCCCTTGGCGGGCTAATCACAGCTGTTTCCCTCGAAAATTCTCTGCTCTGCTCCGATTGCTATTGCCAAGAAAGCGTAACGGGCGCTATGCGTGGGATCGTCCAACGTACAACAAAACTATGAGCATTATCCCAACTATCAGTTCAGGCACCGCAGGACCTCTCGGTGTTCAGCATCTTCCGCGCCTCTGGCAGAAAGCTTCGCTTGATGCCGCAGGCAAGCTTCATTCCGATTATCCCGCAGCGGGTGCCGGCTTTGACCAGATGACACTCGACGCCCTCGGAATCGAGCGTCAAGCCTTCCTCGACTACGTCTCAGCTGAAAAGCCAAACTACGTCGCATGCGAGGCATGGTGTCAGGCCAACGGAAATTTCGACGCCGACAAGGTTGCCGCTCACAACGCAGCAGTCAATGGCTACAACCATGATGACGACACTCGCAACGGCATTCTCAGCGCAGTGGGCCTCGCGGCCGACGCGGGAATTCTCGATGCTGTGAATCTCAACAACCTCGAGGACTGGAATGACTTTCACGGCTCAGAGATCGCCGGTTAAGTCCTTTAGATTCTTCTTAAGATAATCACAAAGAGCCCCGCTTATGGCGGGGCTCTTTTCTTGGCAAGCTAATGCCAGACTGAAAGTTCTAACCTCCGTGACGCCCGGGAAACGTCAGTTCAGCGATACCGGATTTATCGAGGTCACCCAGCCCTTCGGCTGTCATCTTCTCATACTGCCGCTTGGTCGCATCATTGACTGGCAAGCTCAGCCCGGCATCCGCAGCAAGCGATTGGGCAATGCCCGAATCCTTCGCGGCATGCTCTGCTGAGAACCAGCACTCATGATCCCGGTCAATCATGTCCTCGGAGTCTGTCTCCAGAACCCGTGAGTTGGCCCCCGTCTGGGAGAATATCTCGCACATCATGGGCAAATCTAATCCGAGTGCTGAGGCAAGACCGAGTCCTTCCGCCAAGCCAGCCGTGTTGATGTTCATCACCATGTTCACAAGAGCCTTAACCTTTGCTGCCTGCCCTGCCGCGCCACAATATCGGAGATTGAGGGACAGATCATCCAGCAGTGCCCTGTTGGAATCAAAAACCTCCTCATCCCCACCAATCATGAGGTAGAGATTCCCTTCTCTGGCGTGACTGATACTCGACGCCATGGCTCCCTCAAGAACAGAGGCCCCCGCTTGTTTCCCGGCTTCGTAGGCCTCCTGATGTGCCGCGGGCGACAGAGTTGCGCAATTGATAAAGGTCTTACCACTCGCTTCCTGTAGAAGATTGTCTCCCTCAGAAAAGTAAATTGCCCGCATCGCATCATCATTCGTTATTACGGTGATGATGACATCGGCGGCGGCGGTAACTCCTGCCAGCGTGCTGCAGTTCTCTGCCGATAATTCCTCCGCCAGTGCGGCAGAGATTTCCTTGTTGATGTCGTAGACCGCGGTCACATCGTGACCACAGTCAAGTTGCAGGTGGCGAGCCATATTGGCTCCCATGCGTCCCACTCCGACAAATGCTACTTTTTGGCTCATTGGATATGTTCTTTGATACGTTACTTGAATTCTGGGTAAAATGGATTGTGGGCTTTTTCTTCTCCCACGCTGGTCATTGGGCCATGCCCCGGGCAGATGACCGTATGGTCCGCCAAAGTAAACAGCTCCGATCTATTCGTGGCCAATGCGTCCTGGTAGGAAATCATTCCCCCACCCATGGATTGTGCGAAAAGAGCGTCACCAGCTATCGCGACCGGGCGCTCAAGCCCCTCAATCACGTAAGTTATACCGCCCGGCGAGTGTCCCTTGGTTAGTCGCGTACTAATTTTCAGTGCTCCCACCGTAAAACAATCCCCTGGCTGGAAACGGGTCGCTCTCTCCGCTGGCTCCAATGCATTGACGTAGGTTCGCAAATCTTCGTTATGGGCCTCTACCGCAGCCCGGTCGATGATGTGATCCAAGTGCGTGTGGGTAAGAAAAAGTTGCCCCAGCTCAAGACCAAGCTCCACTGCTGTTGCAATGGCCTTACTCGCATCAGTACCGGTATCAAAAAGCGCTGCTTCTTTTGAGGCTGGATCCCAGACAAGGTAGTTGTTGACGGTCATATCATCGAAAACCGTGTTGAACTGACGCAGTCCGTCAATCTGAACCGGTTCAGGGCGCCATGAATTTTTTGCGCGCTCCACAAGAGCGTCTGCATCAAGACCCAGAGGTGAAGCCACCTGTCGGAGAGCGTCTTCCTCATAATGCCCCTCCTTAAGTTTCCCAATTGTCTCTTCCGGAACACCGGTCAGGAACTCGAGGACACCATCCGGAATACCAGTTCCCCGCAGCGCCTTTCCAAGAACGTCATCGAAATTATCTTCTAAGGGAATACTACTCATTGCTCCGATGTGTTCACTTTCACCAACTTTGTAATCCGTCCAAACCGATTCCAGTCCTGAACATATAAGTTGCCTGAGGGGTCATATGCCAGCCCATGGGGAGCGGTGAAATGCCCCGGCTGAGCTTGATTAAGAGCAACGCCGTTTTTTCCCCGCTGTCCGGAATTTGGATTCTCCCCAAGCAACGCGATCACTTCTCCCTTCTTATCAAGAATCTTCACGCCCCCAGCCAGTTCTGTTACAGCTACGGCATCTCCTCGGAAAGCAAGATCTGTTGGCCTCCTCAACCCCGTTGCGGCTACTCCAATCCACTCCCCATTCAGATCCCAGTGAGTCAGGCGACCATTCTCCCGGTCTGCTACCAGAATACGAGGAGGGTCGAAGCGGTGATCAACAGCCATGCCGTGCGCCGTATTACACTGCCCGACACCCTTCCCCCGACCAGCAAAGGTCTTGATCCATTTTCCTTCTCCATCAAATTTGTGGATGAAGTTCGAGCCATAACCAAGAGCCACAAAAATTGATCCATCAGGAGCAATATCCGCTGCGGTTACTCCCCCCCAGCCTCCTTTCACTTCCGCAGTCTTTTCGTTGGGAATCTGGAAAACCTCTTTACCCTTGAGGGTCATTTTCACCAACCGCTTTCCAGCCGTGTGAGAGGCCCAGATGTATTCTTGGCCTGCTTCTTCCCTGATGAAGAGATCATGGATATTTCCAGGGCCCATCTGCCCAATCTGCTTTCCCTTCTCATCGTAAATCAAAATCCCCTTCACCGTATCCGTGCTGAAATAGATTTTTCCGGTCTTGTCGATGGCGACCCCTCCATTGGTGCTCCCGACCCCCCGACTTTCTGCCATACCCCACCATGGAACATTCTTGTAAATATGTTTACCGGATCCGGTGGCAACCGCGACAGTCAGCACCTCCCCCTGCGGTGCGCTCCCCTTGTGCGGGTGAGCAGATAACGTGAGCGGAAGTAGGAGAGCTGCTCCAAGCAGCATTGTCTGTTTCATGACGGAAGAGATATGGCGTCTTCCCACAGACAGGAAAAGAACTTTTGGGCCCGGTGACTGGTTCGTTCGAAATATCACCCGAAGAGGACAAAAACCTCTCGAAACAGAAGGAGCATGCCTTTCAAAAAGAATCCCTCTCCAAATTCCGCTCTGACGCGCCTGCCTTGCCCATCAACTCCTGCGTATTCATCGCTTCGACGCGTCTGCCGGATCGTGGCGCAGAGCATATCCCATGTTTACTCCCAACTACCAGAAAGGCATCTCCACACCTCTCTCCTGTCAGTCCTCCACAAGGCAGAAATCAACCTGCTGCCGCTCAATATTAACGTGAGCTACTCGAACCCGGACGAGCTCACCCAGGCAGAGCTCCGCACCCGTCGTGGTAGCATATCGCATTCGGTGGCGCTCAAGACGCCAGCTCCCTGCCGGAAAATGATCCCTTCTGATTAATCCTCTCTGTAGAATATCAAGGGCTTCGACCATCAATCCTATCTGGCGAACATCAGTAATAACCGCCTCGAAGACAGGCGGATCGGTGGAGCGTATACTGAGCGTTAACCACTCGAGCATCTTGAGGCGGTGAGACTCCACTTCTGCGCTCGCACTTGTTCTCTCTGAGGTCGAAATGTGACCTGCTATTTCGGCACACTGTCCGCGGGTCATTCTGCTCGCAGATTCTTCTTCCGGGGGGTTCAAAAGAAGAGAGTCAATAGCACGATGGACAATCAGATCGGCATAACGACGGATAGGGCTTGTGAAATGGCAGTAATCAACCTTCGAGAGGCCATAATGGCCCAGAGGCTCGTCCCGGTAGCTCGCCCGCTTAAGGCTCTTGAGCAATCCAAGCTTGATGGCGTGTTCCTCCGGATGCCCCCGACATTCAGAAAGCAGCTTCTGAATATGCTTCTTGTTCAGGAGGTCTCCTGGCTCATAGCCATGCATTCTGGCCAACTCTGCAAACTCATGAATCTTGTCATGGTCTGGATCGTCATGCACTCGATAGATGGCAGGGCGCATCGCATTTTTCACCGCCCTCGCAACTGCCTCATTGGCTACCAGCATAAACTCCTCAATCAGCTGGTGGCTTTCGTTGTATTCATTCCGCCGATAGCCCGTTGCGCGCCCAAGCTCGTCCAGTTCCATCCGGACCTCCGGGAAATCGAGATCCAAGGCCCCTTCCGAGAACCTGCGCCGCCGCAGGACCTCGGCCAGCTCCCAACATTCTTTGAGAAGGGCTTCTATCTCATTCAGGACCACTCCGGTCTCCTCACCTCCCGCATCAAGGACAGTCTGCGCGTCGTCGTAGGTCAGTCTGCAATGTGATCGAATAATGGCCTGCTCAAAACGAGACCGAATCATCGTTCCCTTCCGGTCAAAATGCATCACCGCGCAACGGGTCAGGCGATCCTCCCCGGGGACCAGTGAGCAAATACCGTTACTTAATTGCTCGGGCAGCATGGGAAGCACCCGATCTACGAGATACGTTGAATTCCCTCGCTTCCGGGCCTCATGATCAATCGCCGTATCCGGTTTCACATAATGCGAAACATCGGCAATGTGAACAGCCAGCTCCCATCCATCAGCAAGCCTCCGCACCGAGATCGCATCATCAAAATCACGCGCATCCGCCGGATCGATCGTGATCACCACTTTCTCTCTCCAATCCACCCGTCCCCGCGAGGCCTCATCATCCGCAGCCAAGGAAATCTGCTCTGCTTCCCGGAGGACTTCGCCGGGAAATTCTTCTCGTAATCCATGCCTGAGAATAATCCCCCGGATATCGACTCCGACTTCGTCAGGCCAGCCAAGCACCTCAAGAATCTCGCCCCTCGGCGCTACCTGCCGACTATGCCACTCCAGCAGGCGTACAGCCACCTTCTGGCCCGATTCGCCCCCCGCAGAATTCTCCAGCTCAATCGTTGAAGGTAACGTTTGGTCGTCAGGATTCACGTAGATGAACCCCCCTCGCTCGATCAATGTCCCAACTACCACTCCACTCCGACGTTCGAGAATTCGTTCGACTCTTCCACTCGCCTGATCCTCTGCCCCGGGGGCATCGAGAGACTTCTTTTTGTGCCGGGCGTGCTTCCACCAGACCGGCGGACCAAGCCGCTCAATACGGAGAGCAACGTGATCACCATCGAGAGCCACCGAAGTCTTCTGAGCACCCACGTAAATACGCTTGAAGCGCTCGAGATCGATGCCGCTGGCTAAGTTAGCTGGATCTTGCGGGTCTGGATAAAACCACGCTGCGCCCCTGGGCTGAAACCGGAGGATCCCGGAAAGAAGATTTCTCTCCTGCTCCCGAAGACGATAGCGTGCCTTCTTGCCGCGGACGACCAGCCCTTCCCGCTCGAGCGCTGCCAGCTCAGCCCGCAAGTCGGTGCGCTGGTCAGCTTTTAGTGCGAGCTCGCGGGCAAGCTCTCCTTTATTCAGTGGTCGGTAGCCCGGAAGGCGCATCCGCTCTAGAATCCCTTGCCTCAGATTCCCCCCCTCTTCCATAGAGGGATTCTGGATCTTTGCCGCCCCGACGGCAATCCGGAAGAGTCCGGGCGCTTTTCGGCTCAACAATACGCAATAACCACAAAGTCTGCAGAGGGAGAATTGAGCATGGCACCCGGTGCCGCTCTGAACCTGCATCCGCTGGCACATGAATTTCCCAATGTCTCAGTCTCACACGACCATGGCGCCCTGCGGATCGAGAAACTTTAGCTGTGGGACCACTCTACTCTCGACATCTCGGTATTGACATTGTAATTTCCTAAATCGGGGGATTGCCAAAGGCGGACTCTCCCTGCACCTTTCTGCGGGAGTTACACTCCCCAAATCCCTACAGCTATGAAGATCATTGCCACGCCCCCCCGAAACCACGGATTTACCCTCATAGAGCTCCTCGTCGTGATCGCCATCATCGCGATCCTAGCCGCGCTCGGCTTTAGCGCCGGTGGAGCCGTAATGAACACCGCCAAGAAAACCGTTGCCACCAACGACTGCACCAGTCTCGTGCAGGCAGTCCAGACCTTCTATGATGACTACAACTACCTGCCTGATGCGCCCGAGGCCGGGGCTGCTCCGGGAGCACCGACGACCGCGGAACTGATGGATCAGCTCGTTGGATTCGATGTTGAAAATAATCCTAAGGAGGTCCGCTACTTTCAGGGAAAAGAAGCCAAGGGTAAAACTCTGAACGGTGCCTACGGCGGCCTCTTCTACACCGAGCGATCCGTACAGCTATTCGACGCGTGGAAAAAGACAGGGACCGCCGCGACCAATCGCCACTACTTCGTGGTCATGGACACTGATCTCGATGATGAAATTGTAGATCCGTTTGACGGGGCTAAGCCGCTCTTCGGACGCCGAGTCATCGCGTGGAGCACCGGAAAAGACGGACAATACACAACTGGTCAGGCAAGAGCAACCAAGAACAGGGATAACGTGTATTCCTGGCGCGGTAAGAACTAAGCAAGGCTGGTTCCACACCCCTTATGGAAAAGCTGGCTTCTGCCAGCTTTTTTGTCTCATGCGAGAATTGTATCTCTGCCCGGCAGGGTAGTATCACGCTGGTCGACAGCGAACAGGAAAAGGGCATTGGGTCTCCCGGTCTTTGCCTTTTGCCCAATGAAAAAGCCGGGCGGTTTCCCGCCCGGCTTTTTGTGGTCTTACGACCTTGATTATCTGGTTCGAGGTCGGGCTTAGAATCCCATTCCACCGCCGCCACCATGATCGTGACCGTGCGGCTCAGGAGCTTCGTCCTCAGGAATATCAGTGATAACACACTCAGTAGTCAGAAGTAGTCCGGCAATGGATGCCGCATTCTGAAGCGCACTTCGCGTTACCTTGGTAGGATCAACCACACCCTGACCAATCAGGTCAACGTATTCATCCTTGGCCACATCGTAACCTGTGCTTCCTTCCGAGTTCTTAACGTGCTCGACGATGAGAGCGCCTTCCCGACCGGCGTTGGCAGCCAGCTGCCGGAGAGGTGCCTCTACCGCACTGCGAACGAGTTCCACTCCAGTGGCTTCGTCGCCTTCGAGTTCCACCCCGTCAAGGACGTCCTGCGCACGAATAAGAGCAGTTCCTCCCCCGGGCACGATCCCTTCTTCCACCGCTGCGCGGGTGGCGTGAAGAGCGTCTTCCACGCGGGCCTTCTTTTCTTTCATCTCAGTCTCGGTTGCTGCACCAACATTGATAACAGCCACTCCGCCTGCGAGCTTCGCGAGACGCTCCTGGAGCTTCTCACGATCGTAGTCAGAGGTCGTCTCATCGATCTGCCTGCGGATTTGGCCAACCCGCCCGTGGACGGCTTCGCTGCCACCTCCACCTTCGACGATGGTGGTGTCTTCCTTGCCGATCTTGATGGTCTTGGCCTCACCGAGCTGGTCGAGTTCAATACTCTCGAGCTTGATTCCGAGATCCTCAGTGATGCACTGGCCACCGGTGAGGATCGCAATATCTTCCATCATGGCCTTGCGCCGGTCACCGAATCCAGGGGCTTTCACCGCTGCGATATTCAGGGTTCCACGGAGCTTGTTGACCACGAGGGTTGCAAGGGCTTCGCCCTCTACATCCTCCGCAATGATCAGGAGCGGTCGGCCGGTCTTGGCTACCTTCTCCAGAAGCGGAAGCATGTCCTTCAAACTGGAGATCTTCTTCTCGTGGATAAGAATATACGCGCTATCCAGATTGACCTCCATGCTCTCGGAGTCCGTCACGAAGTAAGGAGAGAGATAGCCCTTGTCGAACTGCATCCCCTCGACCACGTCCAGAGTAGTCTCGATACCCTTTGCTTCTTCCACTGTAATGGTCCCATCCTTACCGACCTTGTCCATGGCCTCGGCAATGATATTGCCGATTTCGCGGTCCCAGTTGGCAGAAACAGTAGCGACCTGTGCGATCTGGTCGCTGTCAGAAACCTCTTGCGAAATTTCAGCCAGACGACTCACGATAGCCTCGGAAGCCTTCATGATTCCCCGCTGCAGACTGATGGGGTTGGCCCCGGCAGTTACGTTGCGCAGACCTTCCTTGTAGACGGCCTCGGCCAGCACGGTTGCGGTAGTGGTTCCGTCCCCTGCGACATCGGAGGTCTTGCTTGAGACCTCACGGATGAGCTGGGCTCCCATGTTTTCGTAAGGGTCCTCAAGATCGATCTCCTTGGCCACCGATACACCGTCCTTGGTGATAGTGGGAGACCCGAATTTCTTATCGAGGATCACGTTACGTCCAGCTGGTCCAAGAGTGGCTTTCACCGCCGCGGCCAGTTTCTCTACCCCGCGCAGGAGCGCATGGCGGGCAGATTCGTCAAACTTCAGTTGCTTGGCAGACATTGTTTTTCTTTCAGTTTTCTATTGAGTGTATTGAGCCTCGGAAACCCTCCCTGCTGGGGCGCGATTCCGAGAGTAGGAGTTAGTCCGCGATCACCCCGAGGATGTCTCCCTCGTTGATGATGAGGAGATCTGCTCCGTCTACTTTGACATCCGTTCCCCCGTATTTCGAGATGAGGACTTTGTTGCCCGCCTCGACCGAGAATTGGATATCGTTTCCGTTTTCATCTTTTCCGCCAGTGCCGAGTGCGACGACTTCAGCTTCCTGCGGCTTCTCCTGGGCAGTGTCGGGAAGCACAATGCCGCCGGCACTGACTTCTTCAGCGTCGAGCCGTTTTACGAGCACGCGCTGACCGAGTGGTTTAATACTAGCCATGATTCCGTTGTGGTGTTGGTTTGTTTTATTTTGGTTTGGTTGAGTAGCCGCTCCGCCTTCCGGAGAAGAGCGGGGCGGGAAACTGACAGATTACTTCTCGGCGTCAACGACTTCCGCATCAACGACCTTGCCTTTTGCTTCTCTGGGTTCATCGGGAGCGTCTTCCGGAACTCCCTGACCGCCTGCTGCGGCAGCAGCTGC
>DIHT01000050.1:13046-13750 GCA_002420305.1 Akkermansiaceae bacterium UBA5689
GCTGCCGGATCCATTTCTCCTGCGCCGGCGGCCTGCTGGGCGGCAGCCATGAGCTCACCCATGGTTTTTTCGAGATCTGCTGTCGCTGCACGCACGGCATCGATATCATCAGCTTTCAGCGCGGAGCTCACCGCCTCGGTCTTACCCTCCAGGCTGGTCTTTAACTCTGCAGGAACCTTGTCTCCCAGCTCCTCGATCTGCTTTTCGACCTGATAAACAAGATTCTCCGCCTTGTTCTTCTCGTCGACCTCCTCCGCTCTCTTCTTGTCCTCCTCCGAGTGAGCTTCAGCTTCCTGCTTTGCCTTCTCAATCTCTTCCTCACTCAAACCACTGGAACCTTCAATCGAGATCTTCTTCTCGTTGTTGTTTTTCTTGTCCGTTGCGGTGACATGAAGAATTCCATTGGAATCGATGTCAAAGGTCACCTCAATCTGCGGCATGCCCCGGGGAGCCGATTCAATTCCCTCCAGATTGAAGGTCCCGAGTATCTTGTTGTCAGCAAAAAGAGGACGCTCTCCTTGGCAGACTCGGATCGTTACTTCCGGCTGATTGTCCGCAGCGGTTGAAAACACCTGCGACTTTTTCACCGGAATCGTCGTATTCCGCTCTATCATGGGAGTTGCCCGACTTCCTTCGGTCTCGATCGCGAGTGTAAGAGGGGTCACGTCGAGAAGAACAACATCCTTCACGTCACCCTGCAGGAC
>DIHT01000015.1 GCA_002420305.1 Akkermansiaceae bacterium UBA5689
GCTGCCTCAATCGCATCCAGATTTTCCACATAATCTTTCAAATTTGGAACTGATTTGAAGCCAACTGGTGGTGTCCATGGCTCAATCCGGGTTCCTCCCCAGTTTGTCCCCACCAGCCCAATGGGAACCTTAAGGCTCTTCTGTAGTTCTCTTCCAAAGCTGTAGCCCACCGCGGTGAATCCAGAAATCGTCTGGGGCGAGCAGATTTGCCACTGACCTCTTGGATCATCCATTGGTTCAGCATTGCGAACATGCCCCGGAACGTTGAAGAGACGGATCTGAGGATGCTTAGCTCCCGAAATTTCCCGGTCAGCATTCATTGACTGACGAACGCTCCACTCCATGTTGGATTGACCAGAGCAGAGCCAGACCTCACCGATCAGGACATCTTTCAAGGTGACCTTGTCGGCTTCCTTGGAACCCTGCACCGTAATGGTGTGAGCTTTCCCATCAGCTTTCATCGCTGGAAGCTCAACCTTCCACTGTCCGGAATCGTCTGCTTTGACGAGCGCGTTTCCTCCTCCTGCAACACCCACGATAACCTGTTCACCAGGATTCGCTGCACCCCAGATTCTAATAGGCGCCTCCTGCTGGAGAACCATGTGATCTCCAAAAATCTTGGAAACAGACACCTCAGCAGAGGCTTTGGAAAGTCCTAGGAATAGCACCGCAGAGGCAAGTCCGGCGGCTGGGATAAAGCGAGTAATGTTCATGATTATGATGGAGCTGCGTGAGTTCCTACCAAGCCACAGGAAAAGCGCCTCCCGGTCAAACTGCGAATTCAGCTACCTACAGTCAAAGGAGGTCAGGATCGCCGGATCGGATTAGTTCCCTGAAGGATTTGGCAAGTTTTGACGAATTCAGGTGCCCGAAGGCAGCTGAAGCCGTTCCCGGCAACCTCCATATGTAATGGCATCATAGCTCCCTTCTTGCCTCCCTTCTGACTGATTTCACTGGTTAATTTGGTGATCCATGTGAAGAGCACGAAAATTACCATGAGGCTACCGGGAACCAGCCAGAAGCCCGCCTTCCGTGAAAATCCTATCACTCGTGTGATCGAGGAAAGGAGAAGGAGAAAAAAACTGCTCAGGGAGAATAGCGTGAGGAACATTGTGAGATGCCCAAGTGCTTCATCTACCTCTGGAGACTTGAGATCTACAAAGGAGAGAACAGAGAAATAGAACGAGAGTCCTACAAATGGAAGGAGTGCCAGAGCTGTAGTAAAAAGGATTCCACGAACGGCCACCCGTCGGCCATGGAGGATGTTAAGGGTACTCAGGACTCCAAGAAGAAGGAGCGCAAAAACCAGAAGCTCTGCCGCTACAGCAATGTGATCGGCGACTTTTGTGCTTCCTTGTGCATCAGGCCTCGAGCTTCCTGTAACCTCAAGAATACTACCAAAGAGATGCCCGCTGAGGACATTCGTTCCTCTCCAGAACGCCAGCCATCCCGCGATCGGAAATGCTATCCACATCAGAAAACCCCAAGTCAACATCGTCTCCTTCCCCATCGACTTCATCGCAGCGGGCTGCGAATTCATCGGATCAGTGAAGGCAAGGCTCAGAGCGCCCATCCGACCCAGCCCAACTCCAGCTCTCCCCACTCGAGCCCTGCCTGAACGCTCCTCCAAAGGGCTTCGACCCGCCATCCTCGGGATGCCCGGGGGCGCATCAGGCAACTGGAACTGCGTCTTGCACCGTGGACAATGGGAAAACCCACTGGAGAGCTCGACCAGATAACGAATTTTCGTTCCGCAATGCGGGCATTTGCACTTGAGGTGCATCCATCACAGCATTTCAAAAGGGTGAGAAGGTGCCAAGCGGAAATCGAAGATGCCACCCCCCGTCCACTAGTTCCTCCTTTTTGAACAGAATCTCTTCAAGTCCCCGGCTTGTCACCCCTGCCCTCTCATGTTTGCATCCGGGAGAAAATTTATGAATTGGGAGCGCCTGCCCATCTTTCTGCTGTTAACCCTGACAAGTCAGGGCGAATCATCAGAAGTCCGCTTCAATCGCGATATCCAACCGATATTGGCGCGAAATTGCTTTGCCTGCCATGGACCTGATGAGCAAGAGCGCAAAGCAAAGCTCCGCCTCGACACTGCAGACGGTTTTCTCACCGGGGGGACGAGTAAGGAACCTGTGATACAAGCAGGCAAACCTGAGGAATCCCCGCTCTGGGAACGTCTCGTTAGCGACGACCCTGACGAGATCATGCCTCCACCTGATTCCCATAAGGAGCTCAGCACGGAAGAGAAAACCCTTATTGAGGAGTGGATAAGACAAGGAGCCAGATACGAGGGCCACTGGTCATTTATCACTCCCTCGCTACCGACTCTTCCCGCAGGAAAGGAAGAAAACCCCATCGACCGATTCGTCGCATCCCGCCTCACCAAAGAGAGCTTAACATTCAGCCCCGAGGCTGACCGGCGCACCCTCGCCCGGCGTCTTCATCTCGATCTGACCGGGCTCCCTCCTTCGAAACAACAAATCGCGAATTTCCTCTCGGACAGAAAAGCTAATGCCTATGAAAGCCTTGTCACACGGCTGCTTAACTCTCCCCACTTTGGAGAGCAACTCGCTCTGCCATGGCTGGATGCTTCCCGCTATGCTGATACAAACGGCTACTCGATCGACGGCGGGCGCGATGCGTGGCTCTGGCGGGACTGGGTCATCAAGGCATTCAACGAGAACATGCCATACGATCAGTTTCTAACCGAACAATTGGCTGGCGACCTTCTCGAAAAACCCTCCAACAGTCAGCTCATCGCAACAGCCTACAATCGGCATCACTCCGTCACCCACGAAGGCGGAACTATTGGGGAAGAAAATCTGGTCAACTACGTGGTCGACCGGGTGAAAACAACTGGAGAGTCCATCATGGGCCTCACTACAGGATGTGGTCAATGCCACGACCATAAATACGACCCCCTGAAGCAGGTCGAATACTACAAGCTCTTCGCCTTTTTCAACACTCTTGACGACCGTGGCCATGACGGAGACAGCGGAGTGAATCCACGCCCATTTATTCAGACCAGAACACCCCTTGCCACTGATCTAGAAGTAGCGTCGATCAAAAAGGAACTTGAACGGGCAGAACGTGAACTCGCCTCTCCTGAACCAACCTTGCAGGCCAAGTGGGAAGACGGCGCGTTGCACGAACTAAAGCACATTGGCAGGGGCTTTCAGCTGATCCCTCTCGATCATCTGACCGCCACCCTTCCCAATGGAGACCCCAACCGGATTCAAGTGAAGAACGATGAATCTGTTGAGGCTGCGGGGGGAGACTTCTCGGCCTACAACGTTTGCTGTCGGATTCCGGAGGGAGCAGGAGTCGTTACCGGATTACGGGTGATGTTTGAACCCGCGAATAAAGGCAAGATTGGCTTCGGGGGCAAATCAATGCCCGGGGGGTTCGTGATGAGCACTATCACTCCATGCTTCAATCCCTTTCCTGCCAAAAATATAGATCTCAATACTGCAACTCCCTACGAGCACGTCACTGCGTCATCGTTCAAACCCGGCTTTCGTCCCGAGTTCGTGCATGACACAAGTCGCCGCACCGGTTGGGCCCCGGCCCTTTCCGATGTTGATAAGCAGCAGCACCTGACCATCACCTTCCAAGAGCCTGTCGATACGGTCAATCAACCCTACCTTACCACTGAGCTCGTATTTAATTTCGGGGAGGGAGCCTCTCCCAAAAAGTTCCGCCTCGCTCTGATCAAGGGCGCAGATGACACCTCCATGCTACCTGAAGCCCTCAGGGAGGCTATCACACTTGCACCAGAGGACAGAACGAGCGGCCAGATTGAATTCATCCGTGATTACTTCAATGCTCACAGCAGCGCAAAATCTCCCGCACGGCACCACGTTTCCAATCTTAAAAAACGACTTGAATCTCTGACTGCAAATCACCGAATTATGGTGATGAACACCTCTCAAAAACCACGGGTGACTCATGTTCTCGAGCGGGGATTTTATGCGGACAAGCGTCAGGCAGTCAAACCAGGCGTTCCTGCATTCCTTCCCACTCTTGAGGTTCCAGCTGATCGAGATCTCAACAGGTTGGATCTGGCCCGCTGGCTGGTGCGGTCTGATCATCCACTCACCAGCCGGGTTGCAGTCAACCGTTTCTGGCAAATGCTCTTCGGGCGCGGAATTGTGAAAACCAGTGCCGACTTTGGGACCCAAGGAGAATGGCCATCGCATCCGGAACTTCTTGATTGGATGGCGCTCAAATTTCAAAGTTCCGGATGGAACGTAAAAGACCTGATCCGAAGAATTGTCACCTCTCGTACCTACCGACAGAGCTCGAACACCACCCCTGAGCTCCTCGAACGTGATCCCCTGAACGAATTCCTTGCCCGGGGCCCCCGCTTCCGCCTGTCAGCCGAGATGATCCGGGATCACGCCCTCGCAACCTCTGGACTTCTTGTCAGGCGAATCGGTGGCCCCAGCGTAAAACCCTATCACCCCGGAGATCTCTGGAGGCAGATAAGTCATTATGGATCAACTCCTGCTACCTCGCAGACCTACGTTCAGGACCATGGGGAAAACCTCTATCGGCGTTCGATTTATACTTACTGGAAGCGAACCCTGCCTCCGCCTGGAATGGCAGCTTTTGATGCACCCAACCGAGAAGCCTGTGTGACTGAACGCGGAGTGACCAACACTCCCCTGCAGGCCTTTATTCTCATGAATGACCCTCAATACGTTGAGGCCTCAAGAGTTCTCGCTCAGCACCTTCTCTCCAAGGAGGGCTCCGACCAGGAGCGGCTGCTGCAGGCTTTCGAACACGTAACCTCACGGCTACCAGGCCAAGAAGAGCTGGAGTTACTTAAAATTGCCATCGCCCGCGAGAGAGCTCGCTATCATAACGATATATCGGGCGCACAGAGCCTTATTGCGGTAGGAGAATCTGTTCCTGATCCCGCTCTTCCAGCAGCGGAACATGCTGCCTGGACAAACATCTGCGGCCTGCTTTTGAATCTTTCGGAATCCGTAACCAGGCGATGATATCATGACCGACCTACCCACCATACTGAACCGTCGCGCCTTTCTCGGCACCGCGGGAAACAGTTTTGGGGCGGCAGCACTAACCGCTATGATGGCGAAGGGAGACACTAGCATATCTCCCCACCCTGCCTTCCAGCTGGCACCGAAAGCCAAGCATGTTATTTACATGTTTCAGTCAGGCGGTCCCTCTCACATTGACCTCTTTGACGGATCCCCTTTCCTCATCAAGAACCACGGAAAGCACCTGCCCCCGGAGGTCAAAGGTGAGCAGCGTGTCACCGGCATGACCGCCGGCATGAAGAATTTTCCTGTCGCCAAACCTGTAGCCCCGATCAGGCAATGCGGACCAGCAGGCGCCTGGATCTCCGATCTCCTGCCGTGGACTCAGAAGAT
>DIHT01000131.1 GCA_002420305.1 Akkermansiaceae bacterium UBA5689
TTCGTTCGGCTTCGTTCGGCTTCGCAGAGCCTTGCGGAAGCTTCATTTCGAGTGCTTTGTAAAAAGGGTGGTGGAGCCTGATTTTCCAAGGAAATGGCCCCTCTAGTTAAGGCTTTGCCCCTGTTCTGGTAACCGCATTGGATTTCTCAATCCGGGCTTGTGAAAAATTTCACAAAGGCCTTGTGAAAAATTTCACAAGGCCTTAGATTTGGGCAGTTAAGCCCATGGCCAATTTCTTCCCGCGTTGGACGAACATTTTGCCGCTAAAAATAGCGGTGTGCCTAGGATTTGCAGGTGCGAGTGTGGTTGTAGGGTTTACCTACTATGCCACGCCCAAAGCGCAACGGGTAGGATACATGCCTTCGCAGCCTATCCCGTATGACCACGCACTGCACGTGAACCAGCTGGGCATGGATTGTCGATATTGCCATAGCTTTGTCGAACACTCAGGGCATGCAAACGTTCCCTCGGCGAGCACTTGCTGGAACTGTCACCAGCACGTCCGGAAGGACAGCGATAAGCTGCAGCCTCTGCGACGGGCATTCGACAAGGACTACGAGCAGTACGATGGAGAACCGATCAAGTGGGTTCGGATCCATCAGAGTCCGGACTACGTGTTCTTTAATCACTCGGCTCACGTCAACCGGGGAGTCTCCTGTGAATCTTGTCACGGCAAGGTGAATGAGATGAAAGTGGTCTATCAGGCTGAGGCGCACTCCATGGGCTGGTGTCTTGATTGTCACCGGAACCCGGAAAAGCACCTTCGCCCCCTCGAGGAGGTATATAACCTTGATTACGACGCAGAGGATTGGCTGGCAGAGAACAAAATGGTTCATCCAGAGACGGGGAAACAACTAAAGAGCCAGAAGGATCTCGGGCTTTACCTTAAGGAGCATTGGAACATCAAGGCCAAGGAGAGCTGTTGGACCTGCCACCGTTGAAACATGAGTAAGCGAGTTTTCCACCACCCTGAAGTGCCGGCCGATGATTCGGGTGTAGCATCTTGGCGTAGTGTGGGAGAATTGGAGCGCACCCCTTCTTTCAGGGCACACGTCGAGCGTGAATTTCCTGAGGGCTCCGGGCATCTCAGCCCGGAAGATCAGAAAGCGACGCGCCGGAGCTTTATGAAGCTCATGGGAGCCTCGTCGGCGCTAAGCGGCCTCACTCTCGTTTCCTGCCGCCGGCCTGAATCCTACATTGTTCCCTACAAGAAAGCTCCAGAGTGGGTGATTCCTGGGAAGCCGTTATACTACGCCTCAACCCGGCCCCGTGCGGAAGGATCGGTGCCATTGGTCGTAACGACCTATGAGGGGAGGCCTACAACCCTGGCGCCCAATGGTGACCACAACGACGGATGCGGGGCTGACGCGTTGACTCAGGCCTCGGTCCTCAACCTGTATGATCCGAAGCGATCGAGGAATTTTCTGCGCGACGGCAAGAAGGCATCGCAGCGAGATTTTGAGGGGGTCCTGGGATCTCTCGCTCGGGAAGGGGCCAAGTTGGCAGTGGTGGTAGGCGAGGATGACAGCCCAACTCGAAATCGCCTCCGCGACGAGATCGTGCAGGCCTACCCAGGGTCGAAGTTCTATGGTTATGAGGCTCTCTGTGGCGAAGCTCATCGCAGGGTGCAGAACGAAGTCTTTGGCGAGGGTAGCCAGACCGTTGTAGATTTCTCGAAGGCTGAGCGCATTCTCTCCCTCGATTGCGATTTCCTGGGAGTTGACCCTGTGGGTAGTGCGTCAGATTTCTCCAGAAAGAGGCAGGGTGGTGGCGAAACCTACCATCAAGACGTCGCGGCTGATGCCATGAACCGGCTCTACATGGTGGAATCAGTCTTCAGTCTGACTGGGGGCATGGCCGACCACCGCCTTCGCGCAAAACCGAGCCAAATGGCCGCCATAGCAGCCCAGGTTGCTATCGGGTTGGGGATTACGGTAGTCGGGTATGATGCCGGACGCCTTTCGGATGAAGAGAAGGCCGAGTTGCTTGGAACTGCGGCAACTTTTGACTCATGGATTGTAGAATGTGTTGCGGATCTCAAAGCCCATAAAGGGAGCGCAGTTGTCCTTGCGGGAAGCAGACACGAAGAAGACCTGCAGCGAATCGTAATCGCGATAAACAAAGAGATCGGATCTTACGGAGGCCCAATGGTGGTCTATGAGACAGGTCGAACGGGGTATGGCACTATTGCTGATTTTGAGGTGGATGTTGATGAGGAGACCATCGTATTGCTTTTGGGCCCTTCCAATCCCGTATATGACCGCCCGGGTGAGCAGTTCAAGAGAGGGCTCAGTAGATCGAAGCTGAGCATTCATCTCGGGGTGAGAACCGATGCAACTGCGTTGGCATGTGACTGGCATATTCCGGCAGCTCACTACCTTGAGAGTTGGGGCGATACTCGAACTGCTACGGGGACATATTCTCTGACTCAGCCAATGATTCTTCCCCTCTACGGGGGTTTTTCAGAACTGGAAGTTCTTTCCCAGCTGTTGAATTGGAGACAATTCGACTGGGATAGCCTCGAGTCCGGGGGAGCGGAGGAGCCCGTTGTGCCGCCCACTCTGATTGCCGGCGAGGGGATGGGTGGGGCCCCCTCTCCAGCGCTCGCGGAGGTAAGGCAAACGTTCTCCCTCCCTGAAAATGCCAACGATGATGGCGACGTGGCATGGAAAGAGGCTCTCAAGGGTGGATATCTTCAGAGTAGTTCCTACCAGACTGTTGACGCGGATGGTGCCGGAGATCCCGCACCCAAGCTAAGTTCCCGCGAGGATACTGGCATTGAAATTAATCTTCTTCCGGATGCTTCAGTCTGGGATGGACGTTACATCGACAATGGCTGGCTTCAGGAGGCTCCGGATCCAATTTCCAAGCTTTCGTGGGACAATGCGGCTCTGGTCTCGCCGAAAACGGCCAAAAAGCTTGGTGTTTACGAGTCGGTAGAGCAACTCGAGCCCGAAACCAAGATTCCTCTCCTAGGGAAAGTCAAAAATGCTCCTCAGCCCTCTATCGGTGAAGGAAAAGGAGCGAAGGCGCCGATGGCCCTGATCAAGACGCGCTCAGGACAAATGGAGATTCCGGTCCTGGTGGCCTTTGGCCATGCAGATAACTGCATCTCCATTGCTTTGGGTTACGGACAGGGCGCATCTGATGGACGCGATGGTGTCCGGGTGGTTCGAGAGGAAGACCCGCTGGCAACGGTGAGTCCGGTGGGAATTAACACGGGGTTTGATGCCAACCAGTTGAGGGGAGATGCCTCCTTCAGCATCGAGGCGATATCGGTCACCAAAACTCAGGGGCGTTATCCAGTCGCTTTGGTCCAGGAGCACAACGCAATGAACGGTCGAGCTCTTGCCCGGGAAATTTCTACGAATGACGTGGAGCACCACGGCCACAAGGTTTCCTTCGAGGACCAAGTCGCCAAGGTGCGGGAGCAAGGTCCGGTGGATTCTCATGCGCCTGAAAATGTATCTCTCTACAAACGGCTTGGTTCCACGACGTGGGAAGGTGACAAGGACAAGCAGGATGACCTGATCAGCGACAAGATCCACCAGTGGGGGATGACCATTGATCTCAACACCTGCGTGGGGTGCAACGCCTGTCTGATTGCGTGTCAGGCCGAAAACAATATCCCCATCGTCGGAAAGGAACAGGTGGCCATGGGCCGGGAAATGCACTGGGTTCGGATGGACCGGTATTTTGCGTCACCGATGACCGAGATGGACGAAAAGACTCACAAGAAAGTTCCCACCCCTGACTGGGTTCAGCAGAACCCCGAGATGATCCCGCAGCCGGTGTCCTGCATGCAATGCGAGAACGCTCCCTGCGAGACCGTTTGTCCGGTGAATGCAACCGTGCACAGCGAGGAGGGTCTTAATACGATGGCCTACAACCGGTGTATCGGGACTCGGTATTGTGCGAACAACTGCCCCTATAAAGCGCGGCGCTTCAATTATTTCGACTACAACAAGCGTAACCCGGTTGTTGCTCACAACCTCTACAAGGGACCTTTCGGAAAGAAGCAGGTCGGAGAGGCTCCTCATTTGCAACGCAACCCCAATGTGTCGGTTCGGATGCGGGGGGTGATGGAGAAATGCACTTATTGTGTGCAACGCCTTGAGAGCGCGAAGATCAAGCAGAAGCAGATCGGTCGGATGAAGACTCTGCAAGCAGGCAGGAATTCTACCGATGTCCAGATCAAGCCAGAGGATTTAAGGGTGAAGGCGGACTCAATTAAAATGGCCTGCCAGGATGCCTGCGAGGCAAACTCAGTGAGTTTTGGAAACCTTTTGGACAAGGAAGACGCTCAAGTCTGGAGAGCCAAGTACAAGGGCGAAAAGAAAACAAAGAGCGGAGCGTTCGAGCTCGTGCACAACCCTCGCAACTACGATGTTCTTCAGTATATCGGAACCGCCCCGAGGACCAGCTATCTTGCTCGAGTGAAAAACCCGAATCCTACCATGCCCGATGCTGTCTATCGGGGGTTGGCCACCATTAATACCGCCTGAAATCCACACAGAAATTCAGAGTATGGCAGATACCGCTACAAAGACCACGAGTGAGACGGCCGCATCCCGGGAGGTAAAAATCCCTGTGTTGGAGCGTGAGACGCTCGTGCTCAACAAGCGGTCCTACCACTGGATTACCGAACGAGTCTGTGGCGTTATTGAAAACAAGCAACCTGCCTTCTGGTGGCAGTTGTTCATCCCGGCTGTGATCATGGCAGCTATCGGGGTGGGTGGAGGACTCATCTACCTCGTCAGTACGGGCGTGGGAGTGTGGGGAAATACCAACCGGGTGATGTGGGGCTGGCCGATTGTGAATTTCGTCTTCTGGATCGGAATTGGCCATGCAGGCACCCTGATTTCCGCTATTCTTTTCCTCACCAGGCAGAACTGGAGGACCTCAATCAATCGAGCGGCGGAGGCCATGACGATTTTTGCAGTAGTCTGTGCAGGTATTTTCCCGGCCTTCCACGTCGGGCGTGTCTGGATGGCTTGGTATCTTGCGCCGATTCCGAACGCCAATGCGATCTGGCAGAATTTCAAGTCCCCACTGCTCTGGGACGTGTTTGCGGTCTCGACGTATTTCACAGTATCTTTGATCTTTTGGTTCCTGGGCATGGTCCCAGATCTGGCTACGATCAGGGATCGCTGTAAACGAGGTGTGAAAAAGTTTCTCTACGGTCTTTTCTCGCTTGGTTGGAGGGGGAGTAATCGGCACTGGAGCCAGTATGAAATGACCTATCTCCTTCTAGCGGCCCTTTCCACGCCCTTGGTTCTTTCGGTCCACTCGGTGGTGAGTTTTGACTTTGCCACCTCTGTTGTTCCTGGGTGGCACACAACGATTTTCCCTCCTTATTTCGTGGCAGGGGCGATTTTTGGCGGTTTTGCTATGGTCCTGACCATCATGATTCCCGCGCGGGTCATCTATGGACTTGGGGACATGATCACGATGAAGCACATCGACAACATGGCCAAGATCATTCTCCTGACCGGGACGATCGTGGGCTATGCCTACCTGATGGAGCTTTTCGTGGCATTCTACTCTGGAGCCTCGTATGAGATGGCTGCATTTACTTATCGGATCACCGGCCCTTACTGGTGGGCGTATGTAGCCATGATGAGCTGCAATGTGCTCTCTCCTCAGCTTTTCTGGTTCAAGTGGTGTCGCGAGAATCTGTGGGTCGTGATGTGCGTCTGTATGGCAGTGAATGCTGGGATGTGGTTCGAGCGCTTTGTCATTATCGTGACAACTCTCGCTCGTGATTTCATGCCGGCGAACTGGAAGTATTACAACCCTAGCTGGGTTGATATTATTCTCTTTCTTGGGACGATCGGGCTATTTGCCTCACTGTTTCTTCTCTTCCTCCGCTTTCTCCCATGCATCAATATTGCGGAGGTGAAGTGGGCAAAGAAGGAGAGCGATGTGCACTATGACGATAAACAACAGCACCCTGATGAAGGGACGGTAGTGGAAGCCGCCTACCAGCAGGAAGTTGAGAAAGGAACTGCCGAAGTCTGATGAGTAGCTCTGTCAAACGCGTCTACGGCTACCTCGCCGAGTTCGAAAGTGCATCTGCCCTTTATAAGGCTGCGGAAAAAGTGCGTGATGCCGGGTTCCGTAAATGGGACTGCTACACACCGTATCCAGTCCATGGTCTGGACGACGCGATGGGCATTAAGAGATCAATTTTGCCCTATTTTGTCTTCTTTGGAGGGCTCACCGGTCTGACAACGGCCTTTATCCTTTCCTATGTGACGCAGGTCGGAATCTATCCGACAGTCGTTCAGGGAAAGCCGGCCAACATCTTCACGGTTCCTGCATTTTTCCCGATCATGTTTGAGCTCACCGTTCTGTTCTCAGGGTTTACCACGCTCTTTGGCTTTCTGGGGCTGAGCCAACTACCCCGCTGGAACCATCCAATTTTTGCGAGTCGCCAAATCCATCGAGCAACCGATGACGGCTATTTTATTGAGATACAGGCCAAGGATCCGAAATTCTCTGCGGAGGGAACGAAAGGATTTCTTGATGAAATAGGTGGAGAGAACATTGAACTGGTGGAGGACGACGGAACCTAGGCTCAACCGATGAAGTACTTCTTTCTCGCTCTTGCTGGATTGATCATCCTTACAGTTGGGGTATTCGGGTTACGTGGTCAGAAGACTGTGAACACGCCGATTGAGATTTTTCCCGATATGGATCGGATGGACTACGTGAAGAGCCAGAAGCCGAGCGACTTCTTTCATGACGGACAGGGAGCGCGGCTGCCAGTTCCTGGAACGGTGCCGCACTCCAGTGACGACGGGGTATTCCCCGTTGAGTTTGGAGAGGGAAGAACGGGTCATTATTACACGGGAGCAATCAATGATTACTTTGCGAGCGGACTCCCACTCGAAGAACTGGGACTGATCGGTGACAGGGCACCAGAGGACATGCAGGCATTGTTAAGGCGCGGTCAGGATCGTTACGCAGTGTTCTGCGCGATCTGTCATGGCGCTCCGGGTGACGGCAACGGGACAATCAGTAACTATATGGCCGCAAAAATCGCCAATCTGCACGAGCCACGATTCACCAGCGGCGAGTATCCAGACGGAAAGCTCTATCATGTTATTACCTACGGGCAGGGGCTGATGAGTGGATACGGTGCAAGTATTCCGGTGCGTGACCGGTGGGCAATCGTGGCCTACGTGCGGGCCTTGCAGGAAGCCCAGAAGGTGCCTGCGACCGCCGCCCTCCCGGCGGAAAACGAAGAAGCGGTGGGGAGGCCGGATAACTAAAAAATACCATGGCACATCATCTGGTTACATCCGCAGACATTCCGGTTGAGGGCGAACGGCTGGAGGTCGACAGGCTCAAGAAAATCAGGAGGACCTGTCTCGCTGTCTCGGTGGCTGGTGGGGTCCTGAGTGTGCCTGCTCTGCTGGGATGGTTCGGAGGTGGATTGCAAGGCTCCTACAGTTTTTCCTGGCTCTATGGATTCTTCTTCTTTGCGACCATCGCCATGGGTGGCTGCTTCTGGACCCTCCTCCACAATGTGTCTAACTCGGGGTGGGGTGTGTCGGTTCGGCGGGTGATGGAGAACGTCGGGTATGTGTTTCCCTGGATGTTCATTCCCATGCTTCCGTTTCTACTTCCTGAGGTGCAGACCTACCTCTACGAATGGATGGATAAGCACCGCCTGGCCAAAGAGGCTGGTGGGGGATCTACCAGCTACGGACTCCACCATGGCCCCACCGCGGACCATCTTCTCCACGTTAAATACTGGTATCTCAATCTTGAGTTTTGGTATGTGAGGATGCTCTGCTATTTCCCATTACTAGGATTCGTCATCTATTTCCTCAGAAAGCTCTCGGTCGACCAGGATACGGATCCTACCCCTGGCACCTCGAGGCTCAAGAGGGCGCGCTTCCACTCCTGCTGGGGTGTCCCGGTTCTGGCGGTGGTGCTAACCTTTCTCGCCATCGACGTCGTTAAGACCCTCGACTACAAATGGTTCTCTACGATGTGGGGAGTCTACGTTTTCGCAGGAAGTGCCTTGAGCGCAATGGCGGTGATTATTCTGGTTACTATCGCGCTCCGGCGGATGGGGTATTTGAAAAACGTGGTGGGACCCGAACATGATCACCTCATGGGCAAGCTGATCTTCGCCTTCACGGTCTTCTGGGCCTATATCTCCTTCGACCAGTATTTTCTGTATTGGTATGCCAATATCACGGAGGAGACTCGCTACTTCATTCTTCGGAACACCTCAGGATGGAATTACGTCAGTATCGTTTTGGTATTCGGACACTTTGTTGTGCCTTTCCTTCTCCTGATCAGGCAGGATCTTAAGCGGCGCAATGGTTACATGATCGTGATGGCCTGTTACCTGCTCTTTATGCACATGATTGATCTTTATCATATGATCATCCCTGAACGTGGGCCATCTGTGACTAAGGTGCTCCACCCTCACAGCCCGGACAGCTGGGCTCTCTGGCTTAATGGGTCAATTGTGGGGGACGTTGTGGCCTTTGTCACGGTAGGGTGTTTTTTCGTCTATATCCTCCTTCGAAATATAGGGTCTGTGGCGCTCTACCCGCACCGCGATCCACGCATCCTCGAATCTGCGAATGTTCATAACTGATGGAATCCTCGCCACAAAATAGCCCTGGTTCTCCGGGATCTCCTCGACAGAAGGATGTGAACAACACCCTCAAGCGGTTCTCGACTTTTTGGATCGGATGTATTCTCTTCGTGGCCTTCGGATTAGCCAGTCTTGTATTGGGAATTGGATTCAACAAGCCAGTCGTCAACAACATCGATAAGGTGAATGCGAAACGGAGAGCAATGATCAAGAGGGGAGTCGACAAGTCCCATGCGGGAGCGCGCGAAAAAGCCCTTCTGAGCTTCGAGCGAGTCGGTTCCCACTTTCTCAACACTGCGCCGGCACCGGACGAGAAACCGGAATTTGTTCTTCCCGGATCGGCAACCCAGAAGAGGAAAGCTTCGGGCGGTTCTGGAATTGTGGTTCCTGCTGGCTTTCCGACGGTTGATCCGGATGCTCCAGTAGATGTAGCAGTGATGGAACAGGGAAAGGCGATGTTTGCGATATGTTCCGCCTGCCACGGGCCCGAGGGAAAGGGGATGTATCACATCAACAAGACAGGTCCCCCCTTGGCCAACTCGGAGTGGGTCACCGGCCCGGTTGCTAATTTGATCGCAATACAATTCCGTGGGCTGAGTGGTCCAATCGAGGTCAATGGCGAAAAATATACTCCTGTGGCACCAATGGCAGCTTTGCCCTTGGACAATAATTCTATCGCCGCGGTTCTGACCTACATCAGGAATAGTTTTGGTAATAAGGCATCCCCGGTCACTCCGGAGCAGGTAGAAGCCATGAGAGGGGAGCTCGGCAAGCCGATGTTGAGTCCCGCAGATCTCATTCCTCCAACCGCGGCGACCGGTTCAAATTAAGAGTAGGATTTTCCATGACCTCCGAGAGCAGCACCGGGACGCCAGATCAGGATGATCTGAAGCTACGGGCGAGTATCGACCGCTCCCTCCGCCACCCCGTGATGTTCTTTTTTGCGAGTGGTGCGGCTTGGCTGGCTGTTGCAATCATTCTTGGCTTTATTGCTTCCTACAAGGTTCACGACTCTGACTTTCTCTCTGGAATCGAGTTTTTGAACTACGGAAGGACGTATCCCGCGCATATCAATCTTCTGTTTTACGGATGGGGTTGTCAGGCTGCCTTCGGGCTGATCGTATGGCTTCTAGCGAGGCTGTCCCGGAGCGAGTGCCGATCCACTGGGATTATTCTTACCGCCGGACATCTCTGGAATTTTGGTGTTATGGCCGGGACGCTGTGTATTCTAGCAGGGCGTGGTTCGGGAAAGCCCCTCATGGAGTTTCCGCCTGCAATCTGGCCATTTCTCCTGTTGGCCTATGTCTTCATCACAGTGTGGTCCTTCATTCAGGTCCGTTGTAGCTACGGCGGTAAAACCTATGTGGGCCAGTGGTATCTCCTTGCAGCGGTGTTCTGGTTCCCGTGGGTGTATCTCACTGGGCACCTGTTTGTATTTGTTTTTAATGGGCATCCCGTCATGGCTGCAGGGGTCAATGCTTGGTACAAATATGCGCTCATTCTTCTCTTTTTTACGCCGGTTGCGCTTGGGACAGCCTACTATCTTGTGCCTAAAATCACGGGACGTCCTATTTACAGTTACTCCCTCGCACTCTATGGGTTCTGGGCCCTTGCGGTGATTGGTCCGTGGGCGGGAATGCAGAAACTTGCCGGGGCGCCGCTTCCACAGTTCATGCCCTACATCGGAGCGACTGCTACCAGCCTTATCCTCATTCCCGGAATCGCGGTCGGAGTCAACCTCCTCATGACACTTCGTGGGCACCAGGCACACATTGTGGCCAGTCCTTCCTTGCGTTTCACCATTGCAGGGATCGTAGGATTCCTCCTTCTGGGATTCACAGGGATGGCCCTCAACACTCCAGCCACTCTAAAGATGACCCAGTTTGCCCTGACCGGTTACGGATTTGAGGTCCTTGCGGTCTGTGGGTTTTTCAGTATGTGCGCCTTTGGGGGCATGTATTTCATTGTGCCGCGGATTACCCGACGGGAATGGCTTTCCCGCCGCTTTATCGGATGGCACTTTTGGTTAACGACTTATGGAATCCTGACTGTAGTGGTTTGCTCGATCATGGGTGGACTGTTCCAAGGGGCTGCGCAGGAAGCATACGGGAGCTCGTGGAGTGATGCCGCGTCCCGGAGTTACGCCTACAACGTGGGAACTACCGTGGCCTGGGGCTTCATCGCGCTGGGAAGCTTTTTCTTCATGGTTCATCTTCTTCTGATGTGGGCTCGCCTTGGAAAACGGAGCCAGCACCCAACTCTTTTGGATGGAGGCCATCATGAAGAGTCTCCCCATGGCCCCGACCATGAGGTAGAGGAACTCCAACCTGCAGAAGCCTGAATCAATGACCTTCAAATCCTTCATTGTAGCGTTGGGGTTGAGCTTCGGCATTCCCTGGCTTCTGATCATCCTCGTTCCATTTGGCAAAATGCGAAACTTGGATCCGGTCTATTTTGAGACAGAAAACGATGGGAAAGACGAGATTTACGTTCCTCGGCGCTCGGGGCTCATAACCACGGGTTCCTCAGTGTATGGCGCCAACGGTTGTTATATCTGTCACACCCAGCTTATCAGGGCTGGGTATGCGGGATCAGAGCTTGGTCGTGCGGATTGGGCTGGTTTTCAGATCAAGGATGAAAACGGAGTCAGTGTGAATACCGCCCGTGAAACCACTCCCTTCGACTACGTCGATGAGCCATTTGCCCATATTGGGCTCATGCGCATCGGGCCGGACCTCACCAATGTTGCCGGACGTATCGAGAAATATCTGGAGGAACCACTGACCAAGGCCAAGTCCCCGGAGAGCTGGCTCTATCTACATCTCTTCAATTCTTCATTGAAGACAAAGACCCTGAACAACTCCTTTGCATGTCCGCCGCAGCCTCATTTTTTCAAGGAACAGCCGGTTCACGGGCAGGGAAGCCCTCATGCTGTTCCAAGCCTGAGCAAGGAGGGGAGAGAGGTTCTCCCGACTCCAAAAGCGAAGGCTCTCGTCAGTTATCTGTTATCTTTGAGAAAAGACGATGCGGTACCCTATTCCCTGAATTATAGTCGCGATAAGAAAAAGGCGGATTAATGACCGACCAGATGAGCTGATGGCGAACTCGCAGCATACGAACAAGATCGATCGACCTGATCTCGAAGACTCGACCAACGTGGTGGAGAAACACGAGAAGTTGCTGGAAATCAGTGCCTCACAGGCCAGAGAAAACCAGATATCAGAGACCGGAATGGAGCCTGTCTCTCTCTGGGTCTTCCTCGCAAGCGCGATTGTTCTGCTAATCGGGGGCGGAGTTCTTGGGGCAGGCGGAAAACTCTTTAGCTACAATCCTCATCCAGAGGGCTACACGCGCCCAGATTTCGCCAGTGACGCCGATACGGGGCCAACGATCGGCCCAATTGCGGAAGCCCTCGCAAAACGGGGAAAAAATATTTACGCCAAGTGCAGTGGTTGTCATGGGTCCACTGGAAGCGGGGATGGAAACCAGTATCCGCCCCTTGCAGGATCGGAGTGGGTGACTGGGAATACCGCGCGGCTCGCTCAGATTATCCTGAACGGTCTCAGTGGGCCCATCGATGTTGCCGGCAAGACCTACAACGGGAACATGCCGGCGCAAGCTCCCCTCACAGCGGCGGAACTTGCAGCCGTCATGACCTACATCCGGAATGAATTCAACGATGTGGGTGATGTGGTCAGCGTCGAGCAGGCGGCCGGCGCAATCAGGGTCTACGAGAGTCGACCCCAGGGTGCAATTACGGTGAAGGAACTGGATGCGGATCACGACCAAATGCTCGAAGGAGAAGTCGTGGATCCTTCTACGAGCGTGAACTTCGAGACGCTCCAACCCGCAGCGGCAGAATAATATTACCCCCATACTAAGGACGATGAGTGCAGAAGCGGTAGCAACAGATCATGGGCACGATCATGATGATCATCATCACGATCTTCCCTTCTACAAAAAGTACATTTGGTCCACAGACCACAAGGTGATCGGGATTCAGTATGCCATCACGGCATTGCTGTTTCTGGCCTTTGGTTTTTTCCTGATGATGGTCATGCGGTGGAGCATCGCATACCCGGAGGAGCCACTTCCAGGATACCTCAGCTGGATCTTCAGTGACGAGTGGAAGGCTCGCTGGCTTCAGGATGGTCGAGTCACCGGCGAGACCTACAACATGTTTGGTGCCATGCATGGCACCATCATGGTCTTCCTTGGTATTGTCCCTCTTGGGTTTGCCGCGTTTGGAAACTACATTACCCCGTTGCAGATCGGGACCATCGACATGGCGTTTCCGAAGCTCAACATGATGAGTTACTGGTTGTATCTTGTCGGAGGCCTCACCATGTGTGGAAGCTTCTTTATGGAGTCTGGGGCTGCCAAGTCGGGGTGGACCAACTACGCGCCACTCGCCAACTTTGCGGATGGGCAGATCGTGAATCAATTTCTTGCCGGCCAGACTCAATGGCTTCTGGGAATGGTTTTCCTGATTACCTCTTCGCTCCTTGGCGCAGTGAATTTCCTCACTACTCTCATCAATCTCCGAGCAAAGGGGATGACTTGGATGCGAATGCCCTTCTTCTGCTGGGCGATGCTTGTTACCGGCTTCCTGCTCTTGCTGGCCTTCCCTCCTCTCGAGGTGGCCGCAATCATGCAGCTCATGGATAGGACCGTTGGTTCCAGCTTCTTTACTCCGAGTGGCCTCTACACATCTACTGCAGGGGTGATCGAGGTTTCTGGAGGTGGCAGTCCTCTTCTCTACCAGCACCTCTTCTGGTTCCTTGGGCATCCGGAGGTTTACGTCCTTCTGCTGCCCGCAATTGCCTGTGTCGCCGAAATCATACCGGTTAACACCCGGAAACCTCTCTGGGGTTACAAGCCCATGGTGTGGTCGGTCGTCATTCTGGGGTTCCTCAGCTTCATCGTCTGGGCCCACCATATGTATCTGACCGGTATGGGTCCGGTGATCTCGACATGGTTTCAGACCACGACGGTTCTGATTTCCGTGCCATCGGTGATCTTGCTGACTTCACTGATCGTCTCCCTGTGGGGTGGATCGATCCGGTTTAATCTTCCGATGCTGTGGGCGGCCGCGTTCCTTCCGATGTTCGGGATTGGGGGACTGACGGGACTCCCCCTGGCCTTCAACCTGGTTGATCTGCATCTGCACGACACTTATTATGTGATTGGGCACTTCCACTACGTGGTCGCACCAGGAATTCTCTTCGGGCTTTTTGCGGGTCTCTATCACTGGTTCCCAAAGGCCACTGGGAGGCACATGAATTCCTTCCTCGGACACCTTCATTTCTGGCCCTCTCTGGTCTTTATGAATGTGCTCTTTTTCCCAATGCTCATCCAAGGGATGGCTGGATTTCATCGGCGGTGGTATAATGGGGGGGATGCTTATCTTTCCAAGGCAGCTGACAGTGAGAATGTGTTCGGGAATACCGTGGCAGAATGGATTCATCTAAATCCCGTCATGAGTTTCGGGGCATTTATGTTGGCGATCGCCCAGATCCCCTTCGTTATCAATTTCTTCGTAAGCATGGTTGCGGGCAAAAAAATCAAAAACGACAACCCATATGATGCAACAACCTTGGAGTGGGCTACGCCGACGCCTCCACCCCACGGAAACTTCACCTTTGACGTCGCAGCTTACCGGGGGCCTTACGAGTTCAGCCGTGACGATCATGAAGGCGACTTCTTCCCCCAATGGGAAGAGCCTAAGAGGGACAAGCCGGCCAAAGATCCCAAGCCCTCGCCTGTTTCCTGAAGAGTTTTACTCTGCTCGACCATGGATATCCCTTACACAGTCACCGCCCGTAAAGACACAGGTCTTTACAACTCCAAGGTCGGGATCTGGCTCTTTCTGGCCTCTGAGGTGATGTTGTTTGGTGGGCTCTTCTCAGGGTATGTCTTTCTGAGGATTTATGCGGACTATCCTTGGCCGGAGCGGGCGCTGCCGATCGTGCCCGGACTCATCAATACGTTTATATTGATCGGGTCTTCCGTGACCGTGGTCTTTGCGTGGGCAGCCCTCAAGATGAGGGAATGGCGGAAATTCCAGATCTACATGGGAATTACGATCGCTTGTGCGGGGATGTTCATGGTTCTCAAGGGCATTGAGTATAAGGCGAAGCTTGAGCACCAAGCGGTCCGGATGGATGACTTTGCAATCATTGAGGGCCATGCCCACTACGCCGTGGTTGGCGACGACGGCAAGATCTCTCATGCGGATACCAAAACTAAGGCCAAGAAACTGAGCGATTCGGGTGCAAAGCCCTTCAAGGCCAATGCCATT
>DIHT01000126.1 GCA_002420305.1 Akkermansiaceae bacterium UBA5689
TATACTTCTGACCATGGCGACATGCTGCATTCGCGGGGCCAGCTCAAGAAACAGCGCCCTTGGGATGAATCAATTCGGGTTCCTTTTCTTGTCCGCTGCCCGTCCCGCCTGAAGGTCAAGCCCCGCAAAATCGAAGCTCCCATCAACACTCCGGATATTATGCCCACCCTTCTCGGTCTGGCGGGGCTTGATATCCCGGAAACGGTAGATGGAGAGGACTTCTCCAAGGTAGTGCGCGGAGAACGCAAGCTTGAGGATAATCATGCACTCATTACCTGTCCCAGCCCGTTCGGGCAGTGGACGAGAGCGCAGGGTGGACGAGAATACCGCGGCGTGCGCACCCGACAATATACCTATACCCGGTCCCTTGAGGGCCCATGGGAATTGTTCGACAATGAGAGCGACCCCTTCCAGCGGAGCAATCTGATCGCTTCTCCCCGTCATCGTGTTCTACGCGATGAGCTGGAAGACAAATTGAGTGCACGTCTCAAGGAAACAGGAGACGACTTCGCAAGCGGAGAAGAACTGGTCAAGCGTTGCGGTTACCAGGTTGATGGTCGTGGCACTGTGGGCTACCGAAACCCGGGAGCCTGGGGCCAGGTTTCCGTTCCAGCTCGTATGACATAACTTCGACCCTGGCACCTGTTATCATCTTCTCAGACCTTCCCCACTACGTATTACCTCCGCCCCTTATGAGACTCCTTTTCCTCGCCCTCCTCCTGCTGTCAATTACCTACAAATCCGGAGCTGCTACTCCGAACATCATTCTTTTTGTGACAGACGACCAAAGCCCCATCGCAGGGTGCTACGGACACGCCGATATCAAAACACCACACCTCGACAGCCTGGCCGCAGAGGGAACACGGTTCACCCATGCGTTCGCAACAACAGCCTCCTGCTCAGCCAGTCGCTCGGTGATTCTTTCCGGCCTCCACAATCATCGGAATGGCCAATATGGGCACACGCACGACTTTCACAAGTTTGCTTCTTTTCCTGCCGTGGCTGCTGTCAGCCTGCCACTCCAGATGAAACAGGCAGGCTACCGCACCGCCCAGATCGGAAAATATCATGTCGCTCCTGTCTCGGTTTTCGAGTTTGAAAAGCGACTCGCTGGCAATGCTCGCAATGCACGGTCAATGGCCGAAAGCTGCCGTGATCTCTTCCAGGAGAACTCCGATCAGCCCTTCTTCCTCTACTTCTGCACTTCTGACCCCCACCGCGGCGGAGGCGTAGATAAAACTTCTCCCCTTAAGCTCAAACCGGACCTCTTTGGCAACAAACCGGAACGGAAAGCCCATCAGGGAATCGAGGAGATCTTTTACGAGCCCTCCGAGGTCAAGGTTCCCGACTTTCTTCCGGATACCCCCGAGTGCCGCTCCGAGATCGCGCAATACCACCAAAGCTGCTCCCGCATTGATCAGGGACTGGGGCACCTCGTCAGCCTGCTCAAGGAAACCGGGCAATGGGACAACACGGTCCTCATCTACACTGCGGATCACGGAATGGCTTTTCCAGGGGGTAAGACCACCGTCTACGAGGCGGGCTTACGCGTCCCCTTCATTGTTCGTCATCCCGAGGCAAAAAAAAGAGGGGTCGTGAATAACGCCATGATCAGCCATGTGGATATCACACCGTCCATCCTCGATCTTGCCAAAGCCTACGATGCCGAGAGGCGGGCTCCTCTCAAGCTAATCAGTCTAGCCAAGGTTCCTTCAGGTGAGAACGGGGGCAAACCGGCCAAAGTCTATCACGGACGCTCCTGGGTCCCCATTCTGGAAGAAGCCAGCCCCAAGGGCTGGGACGAAATTGGAGCCTCTCACACCTTTCATGAAATACAGATGTACTATCCCATGCGGGTCGTCAGGGATCGCAAATACAAGCTCATCTGGAATATCGCCTGGCGTCAGCCTTACCCATTCGCCTCAGATCTCTGGCGCGCTTCCACCTGGCAGGCCCAGTTCGCAAAAGGCGCCGAGGCTCCCTATGGAAAGCGCACCGTCGACTCCTATATCAACCGCCCGCAGTTTGAGCTCTACGACATCTCATCCGATCCTGCCGAGGCCCGTAATCTCGCAGAGGACCCTGCGTTCGCTACTGTTCTCACTCATTATCAATCCAAGCTCAAAGCCATGCAAAAACGTACAGAAGACCCATGGATTATGAAGTGGCGCTACGAGTGACTCGCTCTTTTTCCTGCGGTTGACCTCCCGCCTTCTCCAACCTCCATGGGAACTCTCCTGCCCCCCCTTCGTTGAAGAAGAGGGTCTTTCTTCTCCCTTTCCTTGTCCTCGCATAGAGCATTGACTAGCTTCAACTTACAGAAGAAAGAGCGAGCATGAGCGACGATTATGGCTATTTCCACACGGTTGGGAAAATTTACGAATTCCTTGTTCACTCCGCGGTGGTTCTTGGGGGTCTGATGAGCCTGTCCTGGCTTTCGGGGTGTCTTTTCCTTTACGGGCAGCTGGGCCGCCCGGCTTGGGAATGGGCGATCCTCATAGCGGTCAGCCTCTTTGGTTTTTGCTGGTTTTGCGTTCGGGAATTCAAGAGGAGAAAGCTGAGAGCCGCCGCAGGCAAGCCCGCGGATGAGGACAACTGGGGTGAAGGCATAGAGGAGCTGGAGGTCCACCTTGCAGAGATCGAGGAGGAGCTGGGTGAAGCCC
>DIHT01000032.1 GCA_002420305.1 Akkermansiaceae bacterium UBA5689
AAGTCGGTCAATTACCCGGGCAAAGGCGCCGGGGGCCGTATCTTTAATGAATGCATCGACCTCTTTGGGGTTGGGGGGGAGTCCCGTAAGGGTGAAGTAAGCACGCCGAATGAGAGTGCGCCTGTCGGCGCGGGAGGCAGGCCGCACACCGCTGCCCTCCATCCGAGCAAGGACAAAAGAGTCAATCGGGCTAAGCAAAGTTCTATCGGAAGGTTGGGCCGGAGGTTCGGGCTTGTTTAGAGGTCGGAAAGCCCAGTGCTCCCTACGAAACTTTTCAAAATCGTATGAAGCATCCTTTGTGGCAACCTTGCTGCCATCCTCTGGAATGGGAGATCCCATGGCAATCCACGTTGCAAGGTAGTTCACCGCTGTATCAGGCAGTTTCTTTTTCGGAGGCATTTCAAGGTCCTCGACCTGGTAGCGGACCACCTTGATGAGCAGGCTCTCGTCGGGTTTTCCCGGAACGAGCAGGGCTCCACTGTCTCCACCACTGAGAATGCCCGCTTTGCTGTCGAGATAGAGCGACCCCTTCAGCTTGGAGGCCTTGCTGGAATGGCATTCGTAGCAATGGGTGGCGAGAATCGGCCTAATGTGATTCTCGAAATAGTGAATGCCCTCCTCGGTTGGAGGAGCAGCTCTAAGTAAGCTGCCAGCGAGAGCACCAACGGCCACAAGGGCGGCAAGCCTTGAGAGAAAGCTGCTAGCGGGACGAACCATAGGTTGCAATCTTCAGGCCGGACCAAGTCCCAACGACGTTCTACTTATTCCAAGGCGCCCGCTCAAGGGAGTCACGGTATTTCATTGCTGCCTCGGTACGGGATCGGACGTGCAGCTTCTCATAGATATGCTTCAGGTGAACACGAACGGTTTCGACACTAATTGAAAGTTCAGCGGCAATCTCCTTATTCGCAAGACCTCGAGCGACAAGTTGCACGATTTCAGTTTCACGCTTGGAAAGATTGAAGGCCTGACTCGCTTCGCTGCTCGCAGGGCGGTGGAAGGCTTCTACGACGAGTCGAGCAATCTCGGCGGACATTGGCGCTCCTCCTGCCCTGACCTCAAAGATCGCACGACAAAGATCATCGGGCGAAGCATTCTTGAGGAGATAGCCGGAGGCCCCTGCCTGCAGGGCATCGAAAATCTTCTTATCATCGTCGTGCACGGTGAGCATGATCACGTCGATGCCGGGGTGAGTGCCCTTTACCTGTATGGTCGCTTCGATTCCAGACATCCCCGGCAGGCTGATGTCCATCAGTATGACATCAGGGCCACCGTTCTCGATGGCTTTCAAGCCATCCTCGGCGTTTTCCCAAACACCGAAGGTTTCGATGCCATCCATGGCGTCGACGATCTTTCGAACAAGTTTTCCGAGCGCTGGAGTGTCCTCAATGACGGCGACCTTGATGGGTTCTCGATGAGCTGTTGGCATAACGGGAAGTGGAAGGGTTGTCCCAGAGAGGAATCAGTTCAACGCAAAACCACCGGTATTTCCGGGAAATTGGAGATAGAGGCAGCTTTGCCGTGAAGAGAGAGCAGTCAGGCATTGCGAGGAGACGGGTTGGGTCCGGCTTCGGAACGCCCGGAAGGAGCTTCTCTTTCGTAGGGTCAGGACAGTAAGTCATGAATTACCTTTGACTCCCGGGTCAAGCTGGTGAGGCGTTTGTCTGCGCCTCCGTGGCGATGGGTCAGCTTGAGATGGTTGATGCCGAAAAGGTGAAGCAGGGTTGCATGGAAGTCGTTTACGTGAACAGGGTTACGAGCAGGTTCCCAGCCGATGTCATCTGTTTCCCCGTAGTTGAAGCCGGGTTTTACCCCGCCACCAGCCATGAACATGGTGAAAGCGTTGGGATGGTGATCGCGTCCAGTATTGGGTTTACGGCCTGGGCGATTTTCGCCGAGGGGGGTGCGTCCAAATTCTCCCCCCCAGACTACAAGAGTCTCGTCGAGGAGGCCCCGCTCCTTGAGGTCAGTGATCAAGGCGGCAACCGGTTGGTCACTCATTCCGGCGTTAAATTCAAGTTCGGTGTCGAGGTTGGAGTGCTGGTCCCATGACGCATGAATGAGGTTTACGAAGCGGACGCCTCGTTCCGCAAGGCGTCTGGCCAGGAGGCAGTTTCGCGCGAAGGTACTCCATGTGCGCGAGCTACCTTTCCCTCTTCCTCCTGTGGAGGGGTCATCACGGTTTAGCCCATAGGCTTCTAGAGTTTGTTCAGATTCCCCTGAGAGGTCTGCGAGCTCAGGTGCGGCGGTCTGCATCCGGAAAGCCAGCTCGTAGGCTGCGATCCTGCTCTCAATTTCTGGATCGCGGATAGCGTCATGAGCAATCCCATTCAGTTTGCGCAGGGCATCAAGTCCCCGCCTCTGAACTTCGGGAGAGATGCCTCCGGGGTTGCGAAGGTTGAGAACAGGTTCATCACTGTTACGGAAACGTACTCCGGCAAAGCTGGATGGAAGGAATCCGCTTTGATAGAGGGTTGCTCCTCCGCTCGATCCACGACCTGCCAGGAGAACGACATAGCCCGGAAGGTTTTCATTTTCACTTCCCAGCCCGTAGGTCAGCCAGGATCCGATCGAGGGAAGTCCGAAGTGCGGTTCTCCACACTGCATCATCAGCTGTCCGGGATGATGATTAAACTGCGTTGTGTGCATGCTTTTGATCATGCAGAGATCATCTGCGCAGGAGGCCAGATGAGGGAGGAGGTCGGAGAACCACATGCCGGCCTGCCCATGCTGGCTGAAGGCTCGTTTGCTTCCCATAAGGGTTGCGCTTTCCTTCTTGAGAAAGGCAAAGCGCATCTTCTCAAGGATCAAGGGATCCATTTTTTTGCCATCGAGCTCGTTGAGTTTCGGCTTGTAGTCGAAGAGATCCAGTTGGGAGGGGGCGCCTGCCATGAAAAGAAAGATGCAGCGTTTTGCCCGGGGAGCGAAATGGGTGAAGGCGCTTTCGGCAGCATGGGCATCTGACCCAAGCATATGGGCGAGTGCGACACCGCCCAGACCGCTGGCCGAGGTAGCAAGGAAATCTCTTCGAGTCCGGAGGTAGAATTCTTCAGGAGATATCATGGCGAGGATTCTCCCTAAGGGCAGGTGATGAACTCATCGAGGTTCGTGATGATCCGAACGGTAGCTGTCCAAGCGGCCAGGCTGGGCTTGCTTTCTCCACAAAGCTCCAGTGTCTGGTCGGGGTGATCAAGGTAGTGTGAAAGGTTTTCCTTGAGCAGGCCAAGAGCAATATCAAGCTCCTTGGGTTCCGGTAGCCGGGACAGGGTCAGTTTGAAGAGATGCTCTAGCCTCACTTGGTTATTGGTGAGAGCAGGATTCTCTTCGATCCGCCGTGCAAGGGCCTGACTCGCCTCATGAAAAACAATATTCTGAAGAGTAGTCAGCGCCATCAGAGGGGTGTTGGATACGTTTCGCTGGGTAATAGAGGTGTTAGAGTCCGGGCAGTCAAACGTCATAAGATTTGGAGCCGGTGCGGTGCGTTTGAAGAAGGTATACATCCCCCGCCGATAGCGATTGCCACCCTTGCTGACATTCCATTTGAAGTTATTAGCGAAGCTTTGAGCTGCAACATCTGCAGGAATAGGAGGGAATTGGCTTTCTCCCCCCGTTTCTGTATTCAGGAGGCCTGCGACGGAAAGGTGCAGATCCCTAATGATTTCAGCTTCCACACGCTTACGGTTCTGGCGGTGAAGGAGCCGGTTGTCAGGGTCGCTGCTGGCATACTCCAGCCGGTGTCTTGATGATTGACGATAGGTTTGGGAAGTGACGATTTTCCTGATCAGTTGTTTGCGACTCCATCCTTTTTTGATGAAGAAATCAGCTAGCCAGCTCAGGAGTTCAGGGTGTGACGGTCTCTGACCCTGAGAGCCAAAGTTCTCCGGTGAGGGAACAAGCCCATTTCCGAAAAGGTGCAGCCAGATAGTATTGGTTGTGACCCTTGCCATAAGCGGGTTTTCCCGGCTGTTGAGCCACTTGGCCAGATCCATTCTACTGGGATTGCCCGGGGGAGATTTCAGAGGGTGAAGAGAGGAGATTCCTCCTGGTTGAATGACCCCCTTTTCTGTCTCGGGTTGCAGAAAGTCACCCCGATGAAAGAGGTAGGTCTTACGTTTGCCATGCCCTCTCATTACCGCCGCTTTCAGGGCCTTCCCGGTGTTGAGAGTGACCTGCACCTCTCCTTCGTCGGCTTCATTGAAAAACGCATAGATACGATAGAAGTCGGCCTGAGTGAGGGGGTCGTAAGGGTGGTCGTGGCACTGTGCGCATTCGAGGGTGAGCCCCAGCCATGTCCGTGTTGTAGTGGCAACCCGGTCAATGACGCGTTTTACTCTGTCTTCTTCCTGGTCAGTCCCGCCCTCTGTATTCCGCAGCGTCTGACGATGAAATCCCGTGGCAAGATGCTGTGATGGGTCAGCATCTTCCAGAAGATCACCTGCGAGCTGCTCGATGGTGAATTGGTCAAAAGCCATGTCTTCATTGATGGAACGAATGACCCAGTCGCGCCAGAGCCATGCGTTGGGGCGCGGATTGTCTTTTTCGTATCCGTCACTGTCTGCGTATCGCGCCTGGTCGAGCCAGTGGCGGCCCCACCTCTCTCCGAAGTGAGGAGATGCGAGGAGTCGGTCTACTTCAGCACTCAGGGCAATTTCCGGATCCATCTGCCAGGCATTCAGGAACGATTGCAGTTCCTCTACGGTTGGAGGGAGACCTGTGATGTCGAGACAGAGGCGTCGGAGTAATGTCCCGGGCTTGGCCGGAGGAGAGGGGGTCAAGTTCTCTTTTTCAATTCGATGCAGGATGAAGTGATCGATTTCGTTGACGGGCCAATCTTGCCTCCGGACTTCCAGAGGTAATGTTTTCAGGAGAGGCAGGTAAGCCCAGTGTTCGGGCCAGGGTGCGCCCTGTTTGATCCAATTCTGAATGAGTGAGATTTCCCTTTTATCGAGAGGGCTTTTCGGAGGCATGCGAAGGTCGGAGTCCTGATGAGTCAGACGGAGAAAGAGCTCGCTTTCTTCTGGCCTCCCCGACACGAGGAGCGGTTCTCCTGACTTTCCCCCGGCCAGCGCCAGGGTGCGGCTAGTCAGGTTTAGGTCACCCCGTTGCTTGACTCCCCCATGGCATTCGGCGCAATGCTCGTTGAGTAATGGCTGTATATCCCTGTTGAAATCTACGGGCTCTGCTCCCCCGTGCACGGAGGCACCAAGAATCAGGGCAAGAGAGATGCAGGACGTGGAGGCCAGTTTCAAATAGACGCCTTGGGTTTCGTTCAAAAATGGTGAATTTTCCGGAGTAAACAAGAAGCTTTCCACCGGACCTTCAAACCGTCAGGCTCCCGGGGTTTCAGCAAACGTAATAACCCATGGGCATCTTTACTAGCGATCAACTTGCAGCATTTAACCGGGATGGATACCTGATTGTCCGGGGGCTATTTGGTGAGGAGGAAATCGGGCTTCTTGGGGAAACCGCCCGAAATGATCACGCAATGGACCAAGCCTCCTCCACCATGGATGACGGAGAGGGTAACAATGTCAGATTATCCCTTTGGAACCATCCGGGCGACGGAGTGTATGGAATGGTTGCACGGTGCAGGAGAGTTGTGGACGGGGTGGAGGAAATTCTCGGAGACGAAGTCTACCATTATCATTCCAAGATGATTTTGAAGGATGCTAAGGTCGGAGGCGCCTGGGCATGGCACCAGGATTATGGCTACTGGTATCAGAACGGCCTTCTTTTCCCCGACCTTGTGAGTGTGATGATCGCAGTGGATCCCGCTACACGGGAGAATGGCTGTATGCAAGTTTTGCGTGGTTCTCACCGGATGGGGCGGGTGAACCATACCCTTTCCGGTGAACAGGCTGGTGCTGACATGGAGCAGGTAGATGAGGCCCGCCAGCGTCTGGAGACAGTTCATTGTGAGATGTCTGCGGGCGACGCCCTCTTTTTTCATTCAAATACCCTGCATTGTTCGGCGGCAAATAATTCCGATCACTCTCGGTGGGCATTAATTTGCTGTTACAACACGAGAAGCAACGACCCGTTCAAGGACTCACATCATCCCAGATATACGCCACTCTCTAAAGTTGATGATGAGATGGTGCTCAAAGTGGGACGGGACGATGCGCAGCGCTCCAGTGTGGCCTTCGCAAACCTGGTAGACGAGGACCAGAGTGCGAAGAGTCTCTCAAGCGAAGAATTGTGACAACTAGCGAGCTATTCCGATAACCCTTAACGCCGGGGGTCATCTCCGGATATCAGACACAAGCCCATATACCAGAATCATGAAACTTGGAATTATCAACAGCGCGTTCGACCAAGCAGGAGTCGATACGAAAACAGGACTAGAACATATTGCCCGGATCGGTTTCGACTCAGTGGATATTTTTACTGAAGCGATGACTATTGAGCAGGCAGAGATCGATCTTATAAAAAGGACATGCGACGATAATGATCTGCCCATTGTGTCCACCGTGGTCGTTTCGGCTGGACTGGTTGACTTTAATGACCCGGTGCGGGATTATCATGTGGAGAGGGCCAACCGATTCGTAGATCTCGGACAGACCCTCAATTCGAATAATCTCCTGCTGGTGCTTGGAGAGTATATCTGGCAGCGAGAAGTGATTCCACCCGAAGCGCAGTGGGAATGGGGTGTAGAAGGAGTGAGGAAGATCGGTGAGTATGCTGGCGAGCGAGGGATGGAGATTGCTCTGGAGCTTGAACCGTTCAGGCTGAGTCTTCTCAATAGCGTTCCCAAGATGGCTCAGTTCATCGATGACTGTGGCCTGCCTAACGTGAAGGCCAATATTGATATCAGTCATCTCGTCTTGGCGGATACCCCTCCCGACGCTCTCGAGCTTCTCAAGGGAAAGGCGACTCATGTGCATATCAGTGACTGTGACGGCAAGGTGCATGGGGACCTTCCTCCCGGGCGAGGAGTGGTCAAATTTGCTCCTTACCTGCAAGCGATCAAGGATCTTGAGTTTGATGGAGCAGTCTCGCTAGAGCTGGAGTATTCACCGGATCCCGAAAAAATCGTTGAGTGGGTTGAGGAAGCATACAACGCCACGGACAGCCTCATGGAGCAAGTTGGGCTACGAGGTTAGCTCGTCTCGTGATAGGGTGAGCTGCTTGAAAAAATTTCTGATTGCCTCGAGTCGATATGCCTGAAGATGATGATTATGGATTGAGTCCCACCAAGGAGATCGTCGAGATCGATTCTCCAGAGGTTGATTACAGGCCCGCTATGCCTAGAAGCTATCGGCCGAAGATCGCGATGATTGGGACTGGTGGAATCAGCGAATTTCATCTGAAGGCCTATCGCAAGTGTGGTTATGAAGTTGTCGCTTTTGCGAGTCGGACCCGGAGTAAGGCCGAGGCCAAGCGGGATGAGTTTTTTCCGGAGGCTGAGGTTTATGATGATTACCACGCTATTCTGGAGCGGAAGGATATTGAGGTGCTCGACATCACACCGCACCCAGCTGATCGATTGCCGATTGTGAAGGAAGCCCTCAAGGCAGGAAAGCATGTGCTGAGCCAGAAGCCCTTCGTGCTCGATCTGTCCGAGGGTGAGGAATTGGTGCGGATCGCGGAGGAGAATGGGGTCAAACTTGCCGTGAATCAGAATGGTCGATGGGCACCTCATTTCTCCTACCTGCGCAATGCTGTGGCCGGGGGCATAATCGGGCGGGTGACTTCGTTGGATTTTAACCTGCAGTGGGACCAGACCTGGATCAAGGGAACGTCAGAATTCGAAAGTATCCACCATCTCATCCTATTTGATTTTGCAGTACATTGGTTCGATATCACCAGTCAGATCATGGTTGGCCAGGAGCCGACCCGGGTGCTGGCTTCAGCGGTGCGCTATGATGAACAGGTTTACCGTCCTCCTGCTCTGGCAGCCGCGATCGTGGAATACCCCGGGGCCCAGGTGCG
>DIHT01000085.1:0-5983 GCA_002420305.1 Akkermansiaceae bacterium UBA5689
GGAGAGGTATCAGCCCAGGCATCGGTGAGGCAGCAAAGTGCAACGGGAAGAGCTATGAGGCATACAGGGAAAGAGCCTTTTTTCATGAATAGGAGTGATCGCTGGCCGGAGGCTGACACGCTTGCGGTGGAAATAAAAAACATTCCGTGATCTTGATATTCCCATCAACACTGTGATGTGTTGAGGTTTCCTCAGGACTGCTGCTAGCTTTACCCAAAAGTTGAGAGGGCCCTGAAATGAGAAACTAAAATCAGGATCTATCAATGCTCAGTGTAGTCGTGCTGGAATAATGAAAGTTCTCCTTTTTTTAATACTATCTGCGTGCGGGCTAGTTAGTGCCCTTGGAAATGAGAGGTCTTTTGCCCACCCGGGCTTGCTTCACACTGCATCTGATTTGGAGCGTATGAGTCTGGCGGTGTCTTCAGAAAAAGGCCCGATTTGCGAGGGATTCAAAATTCTGAGGGATAGCCCGTACGCTAAGTCGAATTACGCATTAAAGGGTCCTTTTCCCGAGTGGGGAAGAGCTCCCAATATTCGTAAGGGTGAGGCGGAAAATGATGCTCTGGCAGTATACCAGAATGCTCTGATGTGGGCGGTGACAGGCAAGAAAGAGCATGCGGTTAAGGCAATACAGATTCTTAATGCCTGGAGGAGAACTCTGAAGAAAGTCGGAGGAATCGATGGAGTGCTTGCGGCAGGTCTTCAGGGATTCATGTTTGCGAATGCTGCTGAGATTCTTCGTCATACCGAGTCTGGGTGGACAGAGGCAGAGGCTCTTCTGTGTGAAAGATGGTTTCGTGAAGTGTGGGATCCTCCACTTGAGCATTATGCCTATTTTGCGAATGGAAATTGGGAGACTGCGGCGCTTCAGACCAGGATGGCAATCGCCGTGTATTGCAGCGACAGGAAAATGTTCGAAGAGACTGTTCGATATGCTGTTGCTGGGGCGGGCAATGGAAGTATTCCGCACATGGTTGTATTTCCCAGTGGCCAGTGTCAGGAGACAACCCGTGCACAACACTATGCGCAACTTGGGCTGGGCTTGCTGGGTTGTGTCGCCGAAGTGGCGTGGAATCAGGGGGTGGACCTGTATGGGTGGAATGAAAACAGGATACTCAAGGGGTTTGAATACACCGCTCAATATGGTCTTGGGGAGAATGTGCCCTTTCAGCACTATCTCGACCGGACAGGTAAATATGGAAAGGGAGGGCGCAATAACGATTACGATAAGATCTCACCGGTGAGTCGGGGAAGTTTTTGGCCCATCTATGAGCGAATTTTCAACCACTACTCAAGACGCCGGAATGTCCCAGCTCCCTACTCGGCCCGGGTCATCGCACTTAAGGAGCCGGAGGGCTTTAACAGGGACCATGTGGGGCTTGGGACTCTTGCTCACCGGCGAGAGAGAAAATCTACTCCAGTCGCACGCTCTGTTCCGGGAGCGCCCTCGGGATTCGTCATGCGGAGCTCCGGCCGAGGGGTTAAGATCTCCTGGGTTCAGTCTGTTGATCCGTTGGGGTGCAGTAACGCGGAGACTTATGATTTAATGAGGTCATCCAGTCCGGATGGCCCCTTTGAGGTAGTTGGTCCATCGCTGAAGGTGTCTCTACACTTGGATGCGCCGTTAAAGCGGGGACAACTCTATTATTACAAGGCTACTGCGAGTAACAAAGTTGGGAGGAGTGCGCCCTCTGCGACGATTGCTGCTTGCGCGGGTTTACCGGGAGCGTGGAGTTCTTCGGACGTTGGCGCAATTACTGTCCCGGGCTTCGTAGAATATAATGGAGATGCTTTTTCCATGGAGGGTGAGGGCCATGAAATTGGAGGCACGGCAGACGCCTTTCACTATCTTTATGCACGTCTGGAAGGAGATGGTGTGATCACCGCGCGTGTCAGGCGCCCGATGAGCTCACAATGGACTACCCCCGGAGTGATGATGAGAGAAAGCCTTCTGGCTGATTCGCGACATGCCTCTGTCCTTCTGCATCCTCACTGGAGCGGAGGATTGATTTCACGGAAAGATAAAGGTGGAGAGACTGTCACGGGCAGGCTCGAGCCTCTGGAGGAGAAATACGTGATCAAAAAGAATCGGCTCAGTGCACCGTATTGGATCAGGTTGGAGAGAATCGGAGATACCTTTACTGGGTCCATGTCTCCGGATGGGAGTCGCTGGAAGGGTCTTGGGTCTGTCAGGGTAAGGATGGAGAAGGCTATTTATCTGGGCCTAACTGCCTGTTCCCAGCTTCGCGGGGTTACCACCACGCTCACCTATGACCGGGTCAGCACCCTGGATTGGAAAATGCCGAGCCGGTGATCGTTGAGAGAATATTAATTCTTTTTAAACTGCTCCGCAAAACGCCAATTACTCCTGTAATCTCTGGATAGCGGGATGTCGGATATCTCAGCCCGGACCATTTCTACAGGGATTCGATTTCCCCTGAGAATCTGATCGTGAAATTCCCGCGGGGTCATTTTTCCTGAGGCAACCAGTTCCTTGTGGAGGACATGGAATTGCATGCCCCCGAGCATGTAGGCACATTGATAAAGAACTGGTGTGCCTGGAGCGAGAGAGCGCCGGACTTCTCCTTCTGCGTGAGTTCGCTCATGACCCACGATGTCGACCAGCATATCAACGCATTGCTGAGGGGTGAACTGATCAAGATGGTAGCCAAGGGAGAAGATGATACGGACGCACCTGTGCATGCGCCAGAAGAGGAAGCCCATTCGGTCCTCTGCGGTTTTTGGGAATCCCCGATCCCACAGAAGCATTTCCCAGTAGAGGGCCCAGCCTTCGGTCCAGAAGACTGTGCGGTAAATACCCCGATGAGTGTTGTAACGGGAGGTCATGAAATCCTGTAGGTGGTGCCCCGGAATGAGCTCGTGGTGAACTGTAGCTGCTGAGAAATGAGGATTATTCCCCCGCATACTCATCAGTTTGTCGGCATGATTCATATCGAGGTGAGGGTAGGAAACGCTGATCGTAGATCCTCCGGTGAAGAATGGATTATAACGCTGCCGCCCCGGGGACATCATGCCCACTCTCCAGCTGTCCTTGGCCAGCTGAGGGATGGTAACCAACGCATTGTCTTCAAGGTAATCAATCGCTTCGAGGGCCAGCCGGCGGATGACAGAGGATTGCTCGCCCGGTGGGACATGCTTCGTTTTCACATGCTCCAACGCGGCAGTGACATTATCTCCGAACCCTAATTCATTGGACGCCTTTTTTTGCTGCTCCACGCACCATGCCAGCTCCTTCTTGCCGATCTCAACGAGTTCCCCGGCAGTGTAAGGTATCATTTCTCGCGCGAGAAGGGATGTGAGATGTTCGGCTCCAACCGGTGGCGCATGATTTTCAGCGTTGAAATCTTTCGGAGGTGCTTTCTGGGTGGGGTTGGATGAGGTCTTTGGATCGGGCTTGAAGGTGTCAGCATAGGCGCCAAGAGAGGTAGATAGCTTTTTGCTCGGAGCGGTAATCCACCATGTCAGAAGCGGGTCGTACCCGCGGTAGTAATTGAACCAGTTGTCCACAACCCTTTGAAGCTCACGGCATCCTTCCTCCGCAGTCTTGAATATTCTTTCTGCGCTTTCATCGGGACCGTGTTCCTTCTGATGCCTTCTGCTCTCCATTACCTCTTTCCGGATCCGCTCGCCCTCCCGATCGATGTCCTGAGCGAGCTGTTCCAATCGAGGGGCGAGTTCTTGTGGGTTGTATTTTCCCTGTGCTCTTTTCTCGTATTCCAGTGCCGTGATTTCCTCAATAAAGGGAAGAAGTTTGGCGGCTGTTTTCAGGTGGTCAGCGTCGTCGGTGAAGTGCTGGTGGTCTCGCTCAAGTTTCTGACGAAAAAGAATGTAATCCACCTTTCCTGATCGATTCATCTGGTTGAAATCCATTTCGAGAAGAAGGCGGTGCCACTCCTTGAAGAAATTTTCCATTCCAGATATTCTTTTTGGTTCCATTCTAGAGGGGAACTGCCGTTGAAGAGTCTCCCTGTCTCTCGAGAAGCGGTCTAGAAGATCGCGGAAATCATTTGCGTGCGATTTTACAATTTCGCCCCCGGTGGGAGCTGCGTAGCGCGGTCCGGTAGTAGAGACTTGAGCAGTAAGAAGAGTTGCTCCGGCTACGTTCAGAATGACAGGAATGAGGTGTCTTGTTCGTGAGCTCATGATCAGGTGAAGGAAGGGCTACTGTGAAATATTATAGTTGGGGGGTTCGATCCCAAGGAGGTGCTTCCGGAAAAAATCTTTTCTGCGGCGGTCCCCATGCCTCCCGCCACCACCGTGCCCCCCATTAGGAACTACGATCATGTCAAAGTCCTTATTGGCGCGGATGAGTGCGTCCGCCAGTCGCAGGGTGGATTCCGGGGGCACATTGTTATCAAGCTCACCAACGATCAGGAGGAGTCGTCCCTGCAGTCTGTGTGCGTTGTCGATATTGGAAGATGCAGAGTATTCTGGTCCCACCGGATACCCCATCCACTGCTCGTTCCAAGACGACTTATCCATTCTATTGTCGTGGCACCCACATGAAGAGACCGCCACCTTGTAGAATTCAGGATGAAACAGGAGGGCGCCGGTTGAGCTCTGCCCGCCGGCTGATCCTCCGTAAATGCCAACCCGGGTTATGTCATACCAGGGATTGTCTTTGGCATAAGCCTTGTGCCAAAGGATGCGGTCGGGGAAACCTGCGTCCTTCAAGTTTTTCCAGCAGACATCATGAAATTCCTTGGATCTGTTGGCCGTCCCCATTCCATCTACCTTGATGACGACAAAGCCCATCTCAGTCCATGAGGAGTAGCGACGACCTGAACTCCATCGCTTTGGGACATAGGAATCGTGGGGACCTGCATACATATCCTCCAGGACGGGATATTTCTTGCTTGGATCAAAATTGGTAGGTCTGCATACGATTCCCCATATTCCAGTTTTGCCGTCGCGGCCCTTGGCGGAGAACACCTCCGGGGACTTCCATCCCGAGGCGATAAGTTCACTGATGTCGCTTTCTTCAAGCTTGCAGACCAATTCGCCGGTGGAGACTCTTCTAAGTTCGTGAATGGGAGGGCAGTCTATTCGTGAATAGGTATCAATGATGAATCGATGATCGGGGGAGTATTGGATTTCATGGTCGCCATTTCCCTCGGTGAGAGCGGTGAGGCCAGTTCCATCAAAATTGACCCGGTAGAAATGTATGAGATAGGGGTCCTGATCAGGATTTTTACCGCTAGCGCGGAACCAGATCTGCCTTTTCTTTTCATCGATGAGGTCAATTTTTCGTACGACGAAGTCGCCTTGGGTTACCGGATTCATGTCTCCTGAGGCAACGTCAACCAGGTAGATGTGGCGGTGGCCATCCTTCTCTGAGAGGTAAAGAATTTCACTTTGATCCGCGAGCCAGTTGACCTTGGACATTCCCAGCCGGAGGGCGTGCTCAGTCCAGATGAAGGTCTCCGTCTTTTCATCAATAATATTCCGGTGGCGACCGGTGAATGTATCAACCTCAATGACGCGAAAGCGTTGGTGCCCTCTGTCGATCTTCTCATAGCTGATCATCCTGCCATCAGTACTCCATCGCAGGCGCGGCCCTCGAAAATCAATGATCCCTACCTTAGGCTTTGTCTGCGCACGCTTTTCGAGGTCAAACCAGTTGAGCTCATGCGTGGTGAAGCTGTCTCCTGGAAGAGGGTAGCGGCGGGTTTGAAGTTTGGCTCGTCCGCCACCCTTGGGTGAGGACTGGATCATGTGAACCTCACCAACGTCGCCTGGCTGGATGCGAAAGGCGATAAGGTTATTTGAATTGGGGCTCCAGAAAGGCTGTTGATAGCTCCTGCTCTCCTCCCCGTCTGAGGAGAGCTGAATCTCCCTGCTGTTTTCAGTAGTGGCGCGAATCCACAGGTTGTGGTTCTTGATATAAGCCTTCCATTTTTTGTCCGGTGAAATCTCCCGGCTTACACGGTAGGCGCTCTCCTTCGAGGTCTTCTGATTGGCG
>DIHT01000085.1:6372-36107 GCA_002420305.1 Akkermansiaceae bacterium UBA5689
TCACAGAGAAACCATTTGCCATTCACCCGGAAGGTTGCTGTCTGCGCCTTGAGGTCAAAGGAAAGGTTCTCGAGGGGTAGCTTCGCTCCGATGTAGCTACCACCATTCTCCTTCTGGAGAGTGGCAGCCAGCTTATCGTGGTCAAAGGCCTGCTTGCGCAATCCCTCCTTCAGATCGATCAGAATAAACTCGCGCTCTCCCTTTGGCAGATTGTTGCAGTACCACATGGAGGAGCCATCAGGGCTCCAGTTTGGGCTGATACGGTCCTTGTAGACATTTGCATATGTGACCGGGAGGAAACTCAGGGCGAGTGTAACGATGGCGCAGACGGATTGGATTCTCATGTGCTCCGTGCAGTTTCCAATGAAACATGGCCCTCTTACAACCACGCAGTCCTACCATGCTGATCCATTTGAGCGCTGCGACTCCATTTATAGACAGGATAGCCTCGCACAGGCCCTCTGAAGGGCAGTTAGTTCTAAGTGAAAGGAGAATTACTCTCCCCTTAGTCGCACAAAAAAGGGCGTTTCTCGGTTTTGTGCGTGCTGGGCCATCCGGATGATAGTGGTAGCCCTGCCGCCCCCATTATCTATTTGAGATACTGGCTCGATAAGGTCCAAAGCAGAGCTCCAGGTGATAAGGTCGCTTGAAACTTCGACGGAGAGAGATCCGAGAGCTCTCAGGTCCTCTTGAAAGCTGATGACCAGGTAGTCATTGGTTGCTCCATTGACCTGAAGCGTCTCAAGCCGGATGGTCAACGGAGGCTCTGCATCAGGTGATACAGGATCCGTCCCGTGGAGGAATTCCATGAAATTGCTGATTGTGTCATGGTCATCGTCATCCTGAGGGCCTCCCTGAAGATTGTTTCCCGCAGACCATGTAAGGTAGCTCAGACCAGGTGAGCTTTCCTCTCCGGGCGTGCCTCCGGGATTGCTGCTGATGGTCCATTGAGAGGGGTCTTCCATGCTCGCATCGGAATCCGGGTTGAGCAGGACGAGGCTCGAGCCTTCTCCATCGGCAGAGGTCGGCCAGGGAAGTCGATCATTGTAGGTAAAGTCAATGATCGGCTGAGAGGATGGCCCGGCAAGGAGGAGGGTCTCCCCATCATTGCTGAGTCGCCCGGTATATTCGAACCATTGAACGTCAGAGAGGGGTCCATAGCGCGCCTCAAAGGCAACGCGGTTCCGCAAGAGCAGGAGGCGATCACCTGGTCCAAGAACGGTGTTGTCCGCAAAGTCAAAGTTTACTCCAGAATCAAATCGGACCCCGGTAAGGTCAATGTTTCTGGAGCCGGTGTTGAGCAGTTCGATAAATTCATAGTCATCCCGGTCGCTACTTATGAGTAATTCCTCCGGTGAGGAAGGCTCTCCGGGATGGTAATGAAGTTCCGAAATGACGAGATTTCGACGACTCGCGGGCTCGCTGTCTATAGTGAAAAGCGCCTCATTCAGCGCACTCCACTCTCCCGTGCGGGTGTTGTATGCGCGAGCTCTTAAACGGGTAGGAGACTGAAAGAAGAGAGGGTTGGAAACGTTATTGCCTCCAGCCCCAGTCTGGAGGGAGCTCACATTCGCAACCGGGTTCGGCACTCCCCCGGGCAGGCGGGGGTCACTCCCATCAACGGTATAGTAAATGGTGCGGGCATCCGTGGACATGGAGACGGGGGTGGTGGGCATGACGGAGCCTCCATGCTGGCTGAAGATCGGGGCAATAATGTCGGGATACATTCCAATCGACTTGAATCGGCTCACCATCGTGTCGGTTAGTCCCCGGAAGTGGCTGTTCATCAGGTTGGCTTGATAAGATTCCCATGATTGGGGCGAACGAAAACCCCAGCGGGCGGACTCAGAAATGAAGCCTAGGCGGGCCTCTGCGGTCCGAACCCGAAGGCGTCTGATGTTACGCATCGGAGTAAAAGCGCCATCGTTGAAGAAGTGCTTATGAATACGGTCAGCGACCAGCATTTGGAAATCTTCTCCTCCCGGCCCTCCTCGCATTTCGGACATAAAGTTGAGGGGTCCCGGGTGCCCTGCTTTCCCGGAGCTGGCTGGGCGGAGGTAGCCGTCAGCGTCTTTAATCATGAACTTGAAAGGGACTCCTTTCACGGAAGATCCGAACGAACGGAATTCGCTTTCCGAATCTCCACTGACCCAAACGAGCATGAAGTCTATTATGTTGGCGATATCAATATAATCCGAGGCCTCATTGAAGGGGTCCTCTCCGAGGACAAGAGACTTGGTTGCGGCCCAAAATCTTCCAGAGCCATCATAGACCTCTTCATCGTTTCGGAAATTATCATTAGCGTTCACGGCTTCGTATTCATTCTTACTGCCTCCGAAATAGCTGGAGGCCATGTCTGCGCTCCATCTCTCACGCATATGATACTGACCCCAGTAGGTGCCATTCAGGTAGACATGAACAAATCTTCCGTGGGGAGCGATATTTCCCATGTCCAGCATGGTGTCGTCGGTGAAGCGATTGGACATATAGGCTCCCCTGGAATTCATGTCGTGGGAGCCGCTGCGGAGATTGATGACATCGAACTCCTCTGCAGGAGGGTGATGCTTGTACTGGAAGCCCTCAAAAATCGGGTAGCGCACCTTGGTGGGGCCAAATCGCTCGCGGAAGGCTATGCGGAAGCTTTTCTTACGGAAATTGGTAAAGCGGCCACCGTAGTTGCTTAGTCCGGCATCCTCCTGAAAGCCCTCGCGACCATCGGGAAAGATCATTTCGATTGAGGCCGGATATTCCTCACGGATATTACTTCCTCCCTCATTCAGAAAACCAGAGTTCTGAGTGATCAGAGATATGGAGGGAACGGCTCTCAGGGAGTTGAGCATCCGTGGCCCGTAGGTTGCGCTTTGCGTAATGCTAGTTCGCATCGCACTCTGTTCCACCACGTCAGAGGGGAAGATATAGGTATGGGTGTCTACGTTGGTAGGTTGTAGCCCATCCTTGTAGGCGATGGCGCGGACAACAACTGTGCGGTTGATGCTCAAAGGTGTCCGGTAGACTCTTCCAGATAGTGGCCCTGGTGTAGATCCGTCGATCGTGTAGCGAATCTCAGCTCCCTCAGTCTCGCTGGAAAGTTCAAGCTGGAATGGCTCGGTAAAGAATCCCCGGTTTATATTGAATTTGGTGTCTGCGACGAATCCTCCTGTAGTTTCTCCGTTGTGGGCAGCGGGAGTAGGAATTTCGAGGAACCCGCTTTCTCCGATCGAAGAGTTCGTGGTCTGCAGGCCAAGAAGCTCAGGTGATATGAGCATGTCCGAGCTGTCCAAGTCGCTGTTCAAGCCGTGAATGGAAAGAATGTTGCGACCAGTCAGAAGGAGGTTTGTATGATTGGAGAGATCGAAAACTTCATATTCCAGCGCTTCATTGTCGGAGTGGCTGGCGGTTGCTTCTGAGTTGTAGGAGAGGTCCGCTGGAGCAGGACTGTTCTCAGAGAGTATCCAGGTTCCATTAAGATAGGCAGCGAAGCCATCGTCGTATTTCATCCCGAGCGATAGTTCGGTCAGGGTAGCGGGCTCATTCAGATCAAAAGGGACACGCAGGTACAAGCTCGTGTTGATCCCATTGAGAAGGTTACCGAGGTTTCCCCCAGCTCCGAATTCCGGGACATAGGTGCTGTCTTCGTCGTAGCCGACTCCAGTAAGGGCGTCCCCCCAGCTGGAATCATCGAATTCAAGCTCAGTCCAGCTACTACCCAGAGCAGCATCAACTGCGGTAGGTATAAGCACCTTTGCAGCGGCGTCCCGAGCCAGGAGGTTGGCCGTTGTTTGGCTGCCTGTCTGGCCCAGGCCGTATGAGATATCAGGCCGTTGGCGAGGTAAGGGAGAGCCAGCTGCCCCGAACTCGGATATAACGGTGATGCCGTCGGGTGCGACCAGCGCGAGATATTCGCCTTCCTTATCAATCTTGAAGTTCGTGTGTAGCTCTTCTCCTGTCCTACGGCGGTCTTTTTCGGAGGCAAATATCAGAAGAAATTGTCCTGGCCCCAGCTCGGTAGCCGGAAAAGTCCACTTGCTAAGAGCGGTTTCATCATCGGTAAGGAAATATCCACCGAGATTGATGGATCGAGGGCCAGAGTTGAAGATCTCGATCCAGTCTGAGAACTCGCCATCGCTGTCGCTCAGCCCCTCGGTGTTTTCTGCAAGAAACTCAGTGATGTAAAGATCGGCTCTTGCCGGAGTGCATGCCAATAGAGTCGCGGCAAGTGTGCAGAGGAAAGTCCCCAGCGAGCAGGAGTGAGAGGGCCACGTTAATTTCGTATTCACGGTGATGGGATTTTGCGGATCCTACCTGTGATGAGAGTTGAGAGCACCCAAAATATCAGATTAGGAGATCGAGTTCTGTGGGATCGGCCTCCTTGAATTCTGGGAGAGGTCTTGCTACGGGCGTTTTGTGTCCCAGAGCCCCTCAGGTGGGGTATGAGATCGCTGTTTCGAACCAAATCCTCTCGCAGGAGAGAGGCGTTTCCGGAGAGGAAATTTACTGCGATTGAACCTTTACGCCCTGCCACGGAGCCGTCGGGTGAAATTCACCCTTGCCTCGGGGCACCAGCACTACCCGACTCAGGTCGATGAGAAAGTTGCTCTGGAGGGGCCTCATGCTCTGAGCGGCCAACCGGTGAACACCGCTGGGCAGAGACAATGTGGTGAGTTTGGCCCAATTGTAGGTATCCCAGTCGCTAGTATCCGGGACGACTCCCGTGATTTCCTTTGTTCCTATCTTTAGACTGATCGAGCTTCCGGAAGCGTTGCGGTGGAGAGCCCAGTTGATCCAGAGATCAAATTGACCTCCTCTTTGGATCTGAAAGCGCCACTCTGCGCGGTCTTTCTCGCTACCCCAGTGTCCGAGATTGCGGTAGCGCTGCTCGAAGACAAGGCTGGGCCCGTATACTTCTGCGGCTGATGCGGGCAGTGTAATAAATTCGTTGGGTTCCTGAGCGATCAGTATTGGAGTGTTGTTTGTGAATGTCTTTAGGGGAGTTCCCGCTACCTGCAGGTAAGCCAGCAAATCACGCATTTGCGAAAGATCGATGGATGCTTCCAATCCCTCTGGCATCAGAGAGAGCCCCGTGGAGGAAAGGGATTTGATCTCAGTACGCGGAACCGTTGAGCGGTCTCCGCCGATCCCTACCATCGTGACAGCAGAGCTTGTTTCTTGGGCGATAGCGCCGGCACGGGTTGTTCCGTCCTGAAGAGAAGCCATGAACATCATCCAGTTTTGTGAGACGGCTCGGTTAGGATCAAGAATCGCAGTGAGATAGGTTTTGGCGCTCCGATCAGAAAGAGAGGAAAGGTCTGGGCCAGCCGGTATTCCAAGACCATCAAGTCGGTGGCAAGTGGCGCATTGCGTGGAGAATATGCCCTTGCCGCGGTCGCGGTCTCCCGTGCCATCAAGAGCAGAGGCGTATTGGGTGATCACTGTCTGGCGATTGGGAGTAGTCGCTTTACCAAACAGGGATTCTGCCCGGGTCCGAATGGCCTCGTTCTCGTGCTTAAGCAGCAGTTGGCGGCGTCCAATATCAATCGAGGCCCTGAGTTCCTTCATTGTGCCCGTAACTGACGAGAGAAAGAGGGACGTCAGTTCTGTCCTGCTCATTAAGTAGTCAAGAATCGCGTTACGCAGCGTCGGTCCATATTCTCCCCACTGCTTGAGCAGAGCTTGAATGAGCTTCGGGTTGCTTCCGCGGAGAAGCACGGGAACGGCCGCCACCTGTAATTCGATGGCCGTCTTGGGACGGAGGAGCGACAGCAGTAGGGGAGTATCGGTGGAGGGGCTATCGGCTTCCGCCAGTAATTTTAGTGCTGCCAGACGGTCAGGGAGGTGTGATTCGGGGCTTTCCAGAGTTTGCCGTGCGTCATTGAACAAAGGAGAAAGAGCCGCGCGCCAGCGAGCAATATCAGAAGATTTTGAGCTGACGCGCAGGAGAGTTGCGGCACTGGAGAAGATCAATTCGGGGTCATTGCGCGATTCGCCCGGTGTGCCGATGAGCTGTTTCATCAGAACCGGAAGCACGCGGGCTGCTTCTTCGGGAGAGAGTTGCCTCATCAGGGCTTCGATGAGGGGTCCAGACGCGGCGTTCTGTTTTTCGGGCATAATAGCGGAGAGTGCTGCGCCGATATGGTTCCTTGCAGCGGTGAGTCCGGAAGCGCGAAGATAGATCTGGTCAGGATGCGCCAACAAAAATCTCCCGAGGGCCACTCCGGCCGGTTGGTAGCTTTTATCTGCAAGCGCGTAGGCGGCCTGCATTTGAACATGAGGGCTCTCGGCCATAAGGAGTTCAACTGCTTTTTCAAGGAGCCTCTTTGAGTCGAGTTTTCCGATCCGGAGACCGTTCCGGCGTGGCTCAGGATGAGGGTCAGCGAGTGCCACAGCGAGGTCTTCTCCGGTAAGCCCCTTGAGGTCCGCGAGGGCGCTGGATGCCTGCAAGCGGGCCTCCGGTATGCTGCTTTTTCTCAGGATGCTCCGGAGCGCAGGAAGAGCCGACTCTCTGTCTGCCGAACCCAACCATGTGAGCATCATATGCGCGGTGTCGCGCTGCCATCCGTTACGAGAATCGAGAGCGGACGCTAATTCCTCTGGAGATAAATTAGCGAGCTGAAGAGGCTCAGGACGTTTTCCATCAGCGGGCATGATGCGATAGATGCGTCCGCGGTCATGACCCGCACGGAGACGTCCGTCGGCGATCATTTCGCGGGTGAGGTCAGGATCGATCCACTCTGGATGCTCAATGACGAGGCGATAAAAGTCGGCAATATAGAAGCCGCCGTCGGGACCCGTTCGCAGCGAAGTCGGGCGGAACCAGGAGTCCTTGCTTCGCAGAAATTCGCTCTGGGCATCGGACGCTGCCCTTGTTGCCTGCATGAGGACGCCGTTCCATGAGATTTCGCGCCTGCTGACGCAGTTGTGAACCGGGCAGGAAAAATAGATTGAGGGTGTAAGGATATCGCGGAAAAGAGAGCCGCGGTAGAAGTTAAATCCACAGGCGGATGTCAGCCTGCCGGGGGAGCCCGGGGGTGGGCGCTGGTAGCCCCGGTAATGGCTCAGAATTTGACTCGAGGGATAGAGATCTACTACCCCGAACAGGGGGTGCCGGGCAGGGGGTTGCTCAACTTCTGGATTCATGCGCAGGTGATGATCTTCCAGAGCCACTTGCCACCCGTTTGAGTTGTTGCCTGCCACCCAGTTTCCCCAGTCATCCCTGTTGCGCCCGTGCTGGGTGACCCCGGTAGCGTATTCCATTTCGCCAGTGTCTGGTTTGATCCGGAGGTCGAATCCCCCGAGGTTGAGCTCTTTTCCTGTTTTGGTGGACCTGATGACTCCTCCACTGTCGCCGTTAGCGACATAGATCCATCCATCGAGACCCCAGCTAAGCCCATTGCCTCGATGTTGTTCGTTGCCACGGCCAAACCCCTCATAGAGAATCATCTTGGAGTCGGCCCTGCCATCTCCCGTCGTGTCCTGAAGAAACCAGATATTTGGAGGTGCAACGACAAGGGCTCCCTCGCGCCATGGGAGGACCGTATTGGCGGTTTCCAGGCCCTCGCAGAAAAGAGTTCGCTGGTTGTAGGAGCCATCTCCATTGGTGTCGGTAAGAAATACGATTCGGGATCCCGGTTTCCCTTTGTTGTCGATTCCAAGGGGGTAATCTGCCATTTCAGCAACCCACATCCTTCCGTCTGGTCCCCACGCCAGATCGACGGGGTCCATGACGAGCGGTTCCGCTGCTACCAGTTCAACCTTAAGCCCCTCATGAACTTCCATGGCACGGAGCGATGTGGCAGGGCTGCTCGGTTGAGCGGCCTGATTTCCGAGAAGGTCATTGAAGGATCGGAGGTCTATATGGTGAGGAAAAATCGCTCCCGTATCCTCGTTTTGCCAGTAAAGGTGATTGCGCTTGAGCCAGGCTCCATTGTTGGTGCCGTCCGCCCGGACAATTGGGGGAAGGACATTCTGGTTTCGTGAGTGCTGTTCCCCTACACCGTCACCTTCCCGGACTCCTTCAAGACCCACCCGGCTCCACCCCTTCGTCAAAGATTCCAGTAGCCGAGTGCCGTAATGTCTACCATTGGAAAAAATGAGGTCCTCCTGCCCGTCGTCGTCGAGGTCAGCGAAGCGTAATCCGGCATCCCCTCCCGTTTTTGTGACGATGGAAAAGGGCTCTGGCAGAGAGAATGAAAGCTTTTTCCATTTGGAGTCGTGCCGCTGATATACTGCAGAGGAGTCGGGACGGCCTACGATAATCTCACAGATGCCATCGCCGTCGAGATCTCGCAGACGGACTCCTCCATCGCGGCCTTCCTGGTGAGTCGAGACATTTTGCAGGCCTCTCACGAGGTGATCCCTGACTTCCCACTGATCCTCATGGTAGATCCAGAATTTGTTGCGGCCATCCTTTCCGGTAACAAGTAATGCCGTTTCCCCGCTGCTGCTGACCACTCCGAAGCGGGCGGCCGGCGTGATCTCAACAGGAAAGGGAGTCTCATGCCATTGTCGGGCTTCAGGCTTCCAGACTCGACAGACTCTTACTTTGGGATTCCCGATAATGACGTCCATGAAGCCGTCATTGTTGACGTCGAGAATTCGTATCCCATTGTCACTGCCGTCGGGTTTTCGGATTGGGTTTCCTGCGAGGAGATTGCTTGTCATGAACTTATGCATCTCGCCCATGTTGAGGAATTTCACTTTTTTCCCATGGATCCGGTTGGCGTGGTCGACGATCTCGACCATCTGGCTATTGCGCATCCAGTTGCCAGCGTGGAAACAAAGAGAGACTGCGCCCTGCTTGGTTACTGTTGCGTCTACCGCAGCCTTGTAATCAGCGATGGTTACCGGGTTCTGCGCGCCATGCAGGGCCTGTCCGGTGTAATCGTTGGGATAGACGAAGGGGAGCTCCCAAATCTTTCTGCCCACCATGAAGGGATATGGATAGTTCTCGATATAATTGACGAAGCCCTTGGCAAGATACCGCGCGAAGCGATCAGAGCCTCCGGAACCCTCCTTGAAGAGAGTGGTTGGGATCTCGGGATCATCAGGAGAAAAGACGACCCCAACACTTGTTGACATCGATATGAAATTTCCTTCAGGGCTGGTCGAACCGAGTATTTCTGAGTAAGCCCGAGGGCTGGGAGTATTCTGCCCATCCATACATCCAAACCGGAACCCTACGGAATCGTTGTTCGGGATCCGGGCGAGGAGATCGACGCAGCCATGATAGTCTTTGCTCGCACGAGTGAAATCAAGGTGCTGGAGAAGAGGGCAGGGATGACTCAGGGTGTGAGTTTCGAGAGAAACGCCCTCTTCGAGGAGCCATTGCATGTTGGGATGTTCCGGATTGGGCCGGTTGCAGGTGATGCTGACTGCCCCACGGCCATCGATGACCTTCAGTCGCTCGATGATTGGGGTCAGGTAGTCGCGGAAATGCTGGCCGTCTCCTGACATGTCATCGATCGCGAGAACGACTACAGCCTCGACGCCCTCCTCTCCAATCCACTGGGGGGTAACAAGTTTGGGAGATTGCTGGCCGAATTGCCAGGGATTGTTCGGTTCATCAAGGTGGGTCAGCCGGTTGCCGGGGCCTGCGGATGCCGGGAGGACTAGCTCGGCAACTGCAAGACTGAGAAGGGAAAGGCAAGCGAGGCGCATCGGGTGGTGGATCGGGTAAATGAACGGAGGTCATTTTGAGATCCAAGGGAGATGATTCAAAGATAAAAGGGTTCTTGCGGTCCCGGAGCGAAACTATCCTTGGTGCCCGAGGATCAGTTCTTCCAAAGGGTTCGCTGGCAGGTCGAGAACTGTGTGTAGGCGGCTGTGGGCGGGAGTTGCCGGATCTGGGACAAGAAAAAGGCGGTGAAACCGAGAGGTTTCACCGCCTTGAAAAAAAGAGAGAGCTTCCCTAAGGCGCGGCTACTTCGATCGTCACATTGTCGATAGAGAGTCCGCTGAAGGCATCGAGCGTTCCGTCGCTTACGAAGTTAAACTCGATCCTGGCGTTTTCTCCAATGGCTTCTGCGGGGACCGGGATGGTGAGGTTCGTGTAGTCGGTATCAAAGATCGCCATATCGATTGGAATTTCGGCTCCCAGAAGAGAGTCGTCACCAACTCGGACGAAGCGGATCGTAGCAGTATCTCCAAACCCATCCGCATCACGGAAGGCGTCAAATGTCAGCTCGGCTCCCGGGATGCCACTGAAGTCCAGCGGCGGCGAGAAGAGCGAGACGTCCGAGTCAGTGCCGTAGTCACCGAGGTTCGTAGACCATGCGTTCAGGGATTGCCCAGCTCCGGTGAGGGGGCCCGTTGTTCCCGATGGGGCTCCAAGCTCCCACTGGGTATTGGCGCTGGCGTCATTCACCACGGCGGTCCATCCGCCGTCCCCAGTTTCGAAGTCTTCCTCGAAGAAGGCTGGGAGGCCTTCTTCGCGCACTGCGATGAAGCCGACTCCTTCAAAGGGAGCAGCAAACTCAACACTGGCTCGACCGGATTCGTCAGCAGGGATGTCCTGGTATCCCTCAAGCTCAGTCCATGTATCGCGAGGCGAGTTGAGATCCGGGCTGACAAGGATGTCGTATTGCCGTGCTGGCTGGGTGTTGAATTCGGCTCTGATGGTCAGCGGATCATCTGCGGCAAGGCTTACTGCAAGACCCAGAGGATCAATACCCGCGCCGCCGATGAGATCTCCGAGGCTTTGCCCGTTTGTGCCAGCAAGATAAATTGCCTGGATCTGCTCGGCAGTCAGGGCTCGTCTCCAGATAGCGACATCGTCGATTCCTCCATCCCATTGGCGATTCGTTGCTCCTGGGTTCTCTCCGATCATCAAAGGAAGACTCGGATCGGAGTTCAGAGGGCCGGTAAGCGTTGTGGAAACGGCTTCCCTTCCGTCGATGTAAAGTGCACGGACGTTAGAAACTCCGTTCGATGTGCCGACAAAGTGATGCCATTCACCGTCATCAATGGCGAACTCGGTGGCATCACCATGAATATCATTAGAGCCGCCCTGCCACGCCATGGTGGGATTGGCGTCCCAGCGGTGGAAGCGCCAGTTAGCACCTTCACCACGGCCTACACCGATTTGCCAGCTAGTGGTAAATTGGTCCACGCGACCCCACCACTGAACCGTAATTTCCTGGCTGGGCTCGGTGATGTTTCCATCAACATCCGGGCTGTATGCAGTCTCGGCATGGCCGCCTCCCTGCCCATTGCCCAGATAGCCAGCCCCTCCGAAGAGGCCTGCATCATAGGTGCCAGGGTGAGGGGCGATGAACTCAAGGTCGTCGGCGGTGGAGCTCGCAGAGCCAGGAATTATATGAGCCTGATCGAGCAGGTTTTCGTCGAAGTTATAATAGACCGTGAGGTCGGCAAGGAGGTCGCCAGCAGTTGGCGCCTCCGCTACATTTGGGTCCCTCCCCGGATCGTTGACTTCGACAAAGTCGCTGATGAGGTCTCCGTCTGAGTCGTTGTTGAGGGGGTCTGTTCCGGTGTCATTGGCGTCCACGAAGACTCCGGTGTTGGTCTCTGCTCCGTCACTCAGCCCGTCACGGTCACTGTCAGGATTCCGAGGATTAGTTTCGTTGGCGATCTCGTCGCCGTCGCTTGCACCGTCATCATCGGTGTCGTCATTGGTTGGATTCAATCCGGCATTCAGTTCCTGGAGGTCGGTAAGACCGTCGTTATCGAAGTCCCCTGCACTGGAGAGCTGATCGAGGCTGTCGATGCCATCCCATGATAGTTCCCATGTGTCGGGAAGATCGTCGCCATCATCGTCGGTAGCGTCAGCTCCAATGGAGTAGACGGGAGGGCTACCCCCGGCAATGTCACCAATAGCGACAATGCCGTTGATTCCGGGGCCGCTGATGCCGACGTCTGTCCAGTCGCCGCCACCTTGCTCACCAAAGACATTGTCGAACGGGAAGATTCCAGGCGCCGTGATCGTAAACGGAGTTGTCTGGTTTTGAGGGCAGCAGTTATGCTGTGCGGTGACCTGTCCATCCAGGGTGTCCATGATGAAGTAATTGGTATCATCAGCGCCAATATGGATGTTATAGGTCCCAACTGCAAAAGACGACATGTCGAGGTAGCCGTTGTAGCGAACGGTGAAGTTCTCGCCACCCCCGTCGAGCCAGGGACGATTGAGTCCGGAGATCTCGTTCCCGCCATTTCCGTGGCTGGTAAGAGGTTCCACCGCCTCAAGCGAGCGGACAGGAACTGGGTCTCCGGAGGTGTGCACGTTGTAGTTGCTCTCGGCCTGATTATTGAAGATCACGCCGGCCGGGTAGTGCCGCTCCTGGTAATCAACGCCGGGATTCGCAAAGTCTGGCCCGTAGGATCCCGGTGCCAGTTCATTGATCGGGATAAAGGTGGGCTGAATGACCGGAATGTCCGGGCCGCTATCGGGATCGTTAGGATCGGTGTTCTCAGAGACCTCGAAGCCGTCTGGAATATTGTCGCCATCGGTATCCGCATTCAGGGGGTCTGAGCCAGTATCATCTGCGCTGACAAAGATGCCGGTGCCGGTTTCAACGCCATCAAGCAGGCCGTCGTTGTCGCTATCGTTACTGTTAGGGTCTGTTCCGGCGGTAGCCTCAGCGCCATCGAGTACGCCGTCGGAGTCGGTATCGTCGTTGGTGGGGTTCGTGCCCGAAGCGAATTCCGCCACGTCAGGGGATCCATCCTGATCGAAATCTCCGGTAGCGGTAAGCTGATTGAGGTTGTCAATGCCTGCCCAAGAGGTTTCCCAACCGTCGGGTAATTCGTCTCCGTCGGAGTCGGTGGCGTCGCCCACGATGGGATAGACTGGTGGGCTTCCATTCTCGGTGTCCCCAAGCGCCACGATCCCGGGAATGCCAGGGCCGCTGATGGCTACATCGGTCCACTCGCCGCCGCCTTGCTCGCCAAACACGTTGTCAAACGGGAAGATGCCGGGAGTCGAAATGGTGAAGAGTTGCGTGCGCTCAGCGCAACAGTTTGGATCATCCGCAATGACAATTCCATCCACGGTGTCCATGACAAAATAGTTGGTGTCGTCCGAGACGATGTGAATGGTATATTCTCCTGGCTGATAGGTGCTCATGTCGAGATACCCGTTATAACGAACGGTGAAGTTGTCACCTCCGCCAGCAACAAAGGGACTGTTCCGGCTGGAAAAGTTGCCGCCGCCACCATGGCTCGCCCAGGGAACGATCGCGTCGACTGATGAATTCGGAGCGGGGTTTCCAGAGACATGGATGTTGTAGTTGTTCAGACTCTGTCCGTTCAAAATTGTACCGCCGTTGTATTTATTCTCCTGATAGTTGAGGCCAGTCTGTGTCAGGTCTGGAAGGTAAACTCCACTGTCGACTGCGTCGATCGGAACAAAGGAGGGTTGCACCGTGACGATGCCCGGAGTGCTGTTAGCGTCATTCGGATCGGTATTTTCAGTGACTTCAAAACCATCGGGCACTCCGTCGCCATCGGTGTCGAAATTCAGGGGGTCCGTACCGGTAGCATTCGCATCGACAAAGGTTCCGGTGTTGGTCTCAACCCCGTCGGATAGGCCGTCGCCATCGGTGTCGGGATTCAGGGGGTCCGTGCCGGTAGCATTCGCATCGACAAAGGTTCCGGTGTTGGTCTCAACCCCATCGGTGAGCCCGTCATCGTCGGAGTCGTTTTCGGTGGGGTTGGTTCCGGCATTGTATTCCTCCAGGTCAGTGAGCCCGTCGGTATCAAAGTCAGCGTCCTCGAGGCCGTTAAGGGTGGTCAGGTCGTTGGAAAAATTGTTTTCCCACCAGTCTGGGAGATTATCAGCATCCTCATCTGCCACATCAACCGGGCTGGCCCCGGCAGCAAGGGCAGTTATGTCTGTCTCAGTCAGGACCGTGTCCCAGACTACCATCTCATCGACATCACCCAAAAAATGGGATTCGCCGTTGCCGCCGTTTGTGTTCCCCTGGCGTCCGCCAATGAGAAGATTGCTAGGGTTGTTCGGTCTCCCATGGTTACCGGACTTCTCACCATCCAAATTGCCGTTAAGGTAGATGCGGCCGGTGCCAGTGCCATCGTTGTTGTCCTGGAGTCCGTCGTATGTGAACACCGCATGCACCCATTGGTCAGCGGTGAGGATGGTATTGGCATACCAGTCGTTGCTCCAGTGCGCCTCGTGCAGCCTGCCGTTGTTACGCAGGCCGTTGTGGATGCCCTGGGTCTCCTGCCCCCAGAAAAACCTGTCTCCACTCAATGAGGCAGCGGTTGGCCTGATCCAGGCGGAAAGGGTGTAGCTTTCCAGTTGATTCTGAACAGCGATGGGGGTCTTGATGACACCCCCTCCAACCAACTGCAGGCCTTGTCCCGGGGTGGCTCCGCTAGGTGCACCCGCTGCAGTGTTGGACGTTGCATTGATGGATCCATGAAAGGTCAGAGCCTGTGGGTTAATACTTCTGTCTTCAATCGAGGCGCCCTCAAAATTCAGATAAAGCAAAGGCTGCGGGATGTCCGAACTCGCCGAGGTGAGAGCCAGAGCAAGCGTTCCCGAGGCCAGGATTAAAAGTTTCAGCGGGTTTTTCTTCATCGGTGTCGTTGTTGAGATGTTTGGTTGGGTTGTTGAGAGGGGGCATCGACTAGTGGGAAAACTGAGAAATACCCTGCTTGGGTCAACCGCCATGGTCTCAATCCAGACAATCTGGTCAATGGAAATCAGAGCGAATTGGAACTAATTCCGCGTCTAAAATTGGCGAATATAGGTTGGGGAATGCGACCTTCCGGGAAAAAATAAAGGAAGCGTTACCTGACAGTATGGATTGCTGGATAAACCCTATTTGGACCAACCTATTTCCCTGTAGGGTTTCCCTTCGTTGTAGAGAGCAAGGCGACTGCGAATTCCCTCGATGGCAGGTTTATTTTGAGCGGGGATGAGAGCAACGGCTTGCCCGGCGGCCACGATGGCCTCCTCGAATTTACCCATGCTTGCAAGGGCGATTGAATGAGTGTCGAGGTAGAGAGGTGATTTGTTTCCGGTTTTTCTGCAGAGTCGGGTGGTGATTTCCAAGGCTTCCTTCGGAGAGCGGAGGTTCTCGTCCGGGTGACTTGCGAGGATCCACGCAAGGTTATTGGCAGCCTGGGAAAGGTTCGGCACCCGGGTAAGGGCGTTGCGGTAGTTCCCGATCGCCTCCCGGAGCCTTCCCAGGCGCACTTCATTGTTGGCGAGGTGATAGAGCACCATGCCGTTACGAGGGGTGGCCTGTGCGACCCTGCTGTAGACCTCATGCGATCTCTGAAACTCGCCGATTCGAAAGCGCATCAGGCCAAGATCCATAAGCAGAGCAAGGTCATCCGGATTGATTTTCGCGGCCACGGTCATTTCCTTTTCAGCGTCGAGTAAGTTGCCGGTCAGGAAGTGCTGTCGCCCAAGTTCAAGGCGAATTCGCACGTCGTCCGGGATGAGGTCGCGGGCACGGGTCAGTTGCTTGATGGCGACGGAGCGCTGGGTTTTCTCCAGTCCATTGAGGAGGCCTGCCACGTAATAAATATCACCAAGGTTACGCTTGCCGTCGGAGTCGAGAGTCTCGGACTCGAGCAGGGAGGCGCAGTGGTTCAAGTAGGACGCACCCAAAGGCACTTCGTCATGGTCAGCCATCAGCGACGCGACACGGTTTGGGCGTGCTGGCACCGGGTTGCTCACCCAGATTCCCTTAAAGGGAACAGAAGCGTTCCTTCTGGCTTCTGGGGAGAGATCGGGGTCGCCCAGAGGGAGGTCGCGGAGAACCTGGGCGATGGCAACCGGGCCCCGGTAGAAGGCAATCAGTTCGCCGGATGGAGCAGCGAGAAAGCTGCTTGGGACGGGAAGAGGGGTCCGACGATCGAGGAGTGAGCGCTGCAGGAAATCCAAGGCCTTCAGGCTCTCCTCTGAGATCATAATATTAGGGAAGGGAGAGCCCGATTTTTCGAGAGCCGAGCGAGCGTCTGCGGGAGAGGCTCCTCCATCGAGGTGATCTGTATTGAAGGTGACTACTTCAAGACCAGCGGACTTTAGTTTTCCCGCATGCGAGGACCAATCCGTGAGTTCGGTGATACAGGTGTCGCAAATACTCGACCAGATATTGATCAGCAGCGGGCCTTTCCCCGTGCGCAGGTAGGGTTTTGATTGGCCATCGTTGCCGATTATTTGCAGTTGCGGCATGAGAAGCCCGGGGGGAGCGATGGTTCTGCTCACTGCCGATGGTAAATGGGGCGCTTGCCTGGTCGCTGCCAGGTCTGTCCGATTTTTAGGAGGGGTTACAGGGGTCGCCTTGCCGCTGCCTTGCCTGATCAGGTAAAACCTGTTCGCCTGCAGGTCGGTAATTCTCTCCGTCCCTCCGGCGGGCCATCGAATGATGAGACTCGCTATCGCGCTATCTTTTCCCATGCCAAAGTGAATCCAGTTGCTGGATTGGGAGAGAAACCCTTCCCCGCAGCGGAGACTCCGTATCCGCGTTGCTTTCTCTGCTCCTTCAAGGAGCAATTCAAGCCTGGCTCCGATGGCATCCCGGTTTGATGTGGTGCCGTTACCTTCCAGTTTGAAGGCGATGAAGTTCTGCTTTGCGGAGGCGTTGTTTTTCAGAAAGCGGACCCGCGGAGCGGTTCGATTGGTGATCCAGAGATCGAGATCCCCATCGAAATCCCAATCTACGGTGGCAAGGCCCCTACCGTCTTCTGGAAATCCAAAGCCGGTCAGGGCAGAGACGTCGGCAAACTTTGCTTTCCCGCCGGCGGTGTTGAGAAAGGCGCAGTGGCGCTCACCTCCACTGAAGCTGCGATCTTCATGGAGGAGCCGGCTGAGTGCTCTCCAGCCCTGCTTGTAGGAGGAGATGGCATTTTCGGAGAAGTCATCAACAGGAGATTGCGACACGACCTGTCGCCAGTAGACACTTCATAAGTCCCCGGTGTCATCTGCCGAGATAAAGCCATTAGCGACGAGAATGTCATCCCAGCCGTCATTGTTGAAATCCACAAACTTGGATCCCCAGGCCCAGCGACCCATATTGACGCCAGCTTGCACGCCGACATCGTTGAAGGGGCGGCCTGCCACTCCCTCGAATAGCGAGTTTCCAATAGCGAGATGCTGAAACTGTTCCCGGATCTCCCCCGGGAGACCTGGTTTGAATTGTTTCTGGTAGGTGATGCGATTGCCGGCGCTGGAGAACATGTTACTGGTGTAAACGTCCATCCGGCCGTCGAGATTGAAATCAGACCAGCTCACCGACATTCCGGATGAGGTGTCCTCGAGGCGCATCTCTGCGGCTATTTCGGCAAAGGTTCCCCCATCGTTACGGTAAAGGCAGTTCCGGCCGTAGTCGTTGGCTACGTAAAGATCCTGATCCCCATCGTTGTCGTAGTCTTCCCAGGAAGCGGCAAAGGAGAAGCGGCGATTGTTCACGTCCATTCCCGTTGTCACGGTAGCATCCTTGAATTCAAGGTTGCCCTCGTTGTGCCATAGCATGTTGGGTCCACCATTATTGGCATCATGAAAGGGCATAGGCTCCCCCATTGCTCCGCCTCGGAGGACGGATTTTGACGGGTTGTAGCCACAGACGTAAAAGTCAACCAGTCCATCGTTGTCATAATCAGCAGCTGCGAGGGAGAAGGATTGCGCTTTGGTTGAGGAGCCGAAGGCGAGACTGAAGGAGCCCTTACCGTTATTTGCCATGACCATGATTCGGAAGTCCTGAGAAACGATGAGGTCCTGATCGCCATCGTTGTCCAGATCAACGAGAAGGGCAGCCGCGCAGTAATCAAGCCATCCCGTGCCGCTGGCATCGGTGACGTCCCTAAGGGTGCCATCCGGATTTTGGAGGAGCATCCGGTTTGGTAACCCTCCTTGCTGGCACACGTAGAGGTCCTCCAGTCCATCTCCGTTAATATCCCCGATTGCAAGGCCGTGGTTGGCCACCGGGTCCAGGCCGAGCTCTCTGGGTAAACGGCTCCGCCAGTGATCACTAGAATGAAGGAACTGGGTCTGATAGGTGGCCTCATTCCCGAGGATGCTGTGAGTCGCATCCTCGAAGAGAGGAGAGGAGCCCCCGGGTTGGGTGATTTCCTCGTAATCGGTGAGCTCAATAGCGGTGAGGAGGGGTTCCTGCCCATCAGCCAACTTCCACTCGCAGGACCACGTTGCGTTGATTTGTGTCCTAGAATCCTCTTCCACTTGAAGAATGTCTACGAGAACAAGACATCGTGCTGTCTTATCCTTACCCGGGAACACCCGGAAGATTTTCATGTGCGGTTCGGTCGATCCTCCGCTGGCGCGTAATGCATTCAAGCTGCTTGCGAGCTCCTTGGCCCCTACGGTCCTCGCCTCAGAGTCGAGATCGGCCTGCCGAATGGAAAAGCGGTCATCATCAAAGGATGCCGCCAGATTGTCGGGACGAAGTCTGGTGGAGGAAACTGCGGTGATTGTGAGACTGTTCAACTGGGAATCCTGAATAGCCCGGGGGGATGCGAGGAGGTCCTCTAGTTTGTGTAACTGATCTTTGGCAGCTGCGCTGAAGGTTTCAGAGGCCCAGCCATCTTTCGAGGGGTCCATTCTTTCGTAGGCGTCCTGCAGGGGGGCGATGAATTTCTTCTGTCTCAATCCGGGAGACGTTTCCATGGTTCCGGTCTTTGCCGCAGGGTTGGCCGTTGGAAGTGATTCCGGGATGGGAGCGGAGGGAAAGGGTGGAGAGGTCTCACCCAGATTCTCCGAGAAGCTTTCCAAGGGGGCATTTTCATCGCCAACATCACCTTCGCCGCAGGAAGCCAGAAAGGTTATCAGGCTGCACAACGCCAATCCCAAGGTGCACGAATAAAAAGGGGTGATCGCGCGTTGTCTCATTTAGTCTTGTCAGGATGGAGATTCACGGACACATGGTTGCCGGTTCCATTTTTGTAGACTTGGAAACCATGTTTCTACAGCCAAAAGTGTAGAGGGGGTGCTCCTGATGATGGCTCTGAAGGGTTTGCTTTGACGATGGGGCCGGCAAACGCTGTATTATGCCATACCCCCCTCAACGTATGCGCTCTGTCCCCCGTATCGCCCTCCGCGCCTTTCTGCTTTGTGCATTTCAGACCGTTTTTGCCCAGTCACAAGTGACATCGCCGGTTATCAATGAGGTTCACTATGACGAGGTAGACAAGACGGAGGTCGCCGAGTTCATAGAGATATACAATCCCACGGACGCTGCGATCAGTCTGGAGGGATGGGAGATTTCAGGGGGCGTAGATTTCCTCTTTCCGCCAGCCAGTCGGATTGAGGGCGGGTCCTACCTGATTATCGCTCAGGACCCGGCGACGATCGCGAGGAAATTTCGGCGTAATGGAGCGCTGGGCCCGTGGAGCGGAAGACTTCGCAATAGCGGAGAGACGCTGAACCTGCGTGATCCCGATGGCGTGGTGGTGAGTACGGTGGATTATCAGTTGGGGTTTCCTTGGCCCACAGTGGGAGATCTGGTGGATGGAGTGAGTCCATCAATTCAGTTGATACATCCGGAATTGCAGACAGATCTGGGAGGGAGTTGGCGGTCGGGCCGTCCGACCCCCGGGGTTCGCAATATCGTATACTCCGAGGTGGCTCCTCCTCAAGTCCGGCAGGTGTCCCACGTTCCGGTTGAGCCCCGGGCCAATGATCCCGTTGTTGTCGCTGCGCATGTAACGGATCCTGATGGGGTGGCTTCCGTAGTTCTTTCCTATCAAGTGGTGAGGCCGGGAGCTTACGTCAGTCGATTCCTGAAATATGACCAGAACGGTAGTGCCAATCTGGACCCGGCATTTGAGCGAGGTTGGGTTGATCTTGAAATGAGAGACGATGGACAAACCGGCGACGAGGAGGCCGGGGACGGGATTTATGCCGTTGCCATTCCAGCTAGCATCAACCGAAACCGCTACCTTGTCCGTTACCGGATCGCTGTCGAGGACCGCGATGGAAATGCTGTCCTTCTGCCCTACGAGGACGACCCTCAGTTCAATTTTGCCTACTTCGTCTACAATGGGACACCGAACTGGCAGGGTGCGATTCGTGAAGGGGATGCCCCGGTGACCTTCTCGGGTGAGTTGATGTCGAGTATTCCGACATACTTCCTGCTGAGTAAATCCAGCTGGGTGGATGACTCACAGTTTGGCGGTTATGGAGGGTCGGAGTATCTCTGGCCTGGTACTCTGGTCTACGACGGAAAGGTCTACGATCACATTCGCTATCGGCCCCGGGGAGGAGTGCACCGGTTCCAATATGGAAAGAACTTCTGGAAGTTTGATTTCAACCGGGGGCATCGCTTCCAGGCCAGAGATGAATATGGCCGTAAATACAAGACGGAGTGGAGTAAGATGAATTTTTCTTCAATCGTCCAGCAGGTCAATTTCCAGCACCGGGGTGAGCAAGGGCTTTTCGAGGGAGTGGGATTCCGCCTTTTCGAGCTTTGTGGAGTAGAGGCCTGCAAGACGCACCATGCGCAGTTCTACGTGATCGATGAGTCCCGTCCTGCGCGTTCCCAGTATGGGAGTGACTATTACGGACTCTATCTCGTGATCGAGCAGATGGACGGCCAGTTTCTTGATGAGCATGGGCTGCCCGACGGGAATCTCTACAAAATCGAGGGGCACTCCGGGCAGTCCAACAATCAAGGTCCGACTCAGGTGACAAACCGGTCTGATGTCTCCTCCTTCATCAGTGAATACCGTGGTCGAAACCCCACGGAGCAATGGTGGCGTTCGAATCTCAATATCGAGAAGTATCTCAGTTATCGCACGGTGGTCGAATCCATTCACCACTACGATATTGCCTACGGTAAAAACTACTACTACTACCACAACCCCGACTCCGGAAAGTTCGAGGTGCTTCCGTGGGACCTTGATCTCACCTTTGCCAACAACATGTATGGCAACGGTAATCATGATTTTAAAACGAAAGTTGCCGAGAATTCGGCATTCAATACGGATTACCAGAACCGGGTTCGGGAGGTCCTCGATCTCTTGTTCAACCGGGATGAGGGGGACAAGCTCGTGGATGAGGCGATGAGATTTGTTTACACTCCCGGGCAGCCGTCTCTTGTGGATGCCGATCGTCGCATGTGGGACAACAATCCCCGTCTCAATCACAGGGATCGCTATTATGATATCTCTCCCACGAGGGATTTTCAGGGGATGGTGGGTGTCGTGAAGGAGTGGATCAGTTCACGGGGAAGATGGATGACCCAGACGCTTCTCAGGGACGAGAGTCGTGTCCCGGAAACCCCGACGCTTACCTATGCGGGTCCACAGGGTTACCCCTCCGATGGACTAGTTTTTAACAGTAGCAACTTCGTCAGTCCCAGTCGTTCCCGTTTTGCCGGGATGGAGTGGAGGCTGGCTGAGGTCCATAACCCGGAGGTGGCAAACTACAATCCCGATGAGCCAAATATCTATGAGATCGCGGGAAGTTTCGAGTCCGGTGAGCTTAATGCCTTCTCTCGCTCCTATCAATTCCCCCCGGTGGCGGTGGAGGTAGGTCGGAGCTATCGCGTGAGGGTGAGGCTGAAGGATGTAGCGGGGCGGTGGAGCCACTGGTCGGAGCCGGCAGAGTTTCTTGTTACGGCTCCGGATCTTTCTGGCTACCTCCGTGACCTGCGGATATCGGAGTTCATGTATCATCCTCCCGAGCCAGTCGGAGAGGAGCGGATAGTATCTACGAATAGAGATGATTTTGAGTTTGTTGAGCTGAAGAATACCGGAAGTTCTGCCATTGATTTGCGGAACGTGCGTTTCACCAAGGGGATTGATTTCGACTTTGGGGGAAGTGCAATTGAAACGGTTGAGCCTGGGGCTTACGTGCTGGCGGTAAAAAATCGAGCCGCTTTCGAGGCTCGTTATGGGCCTCTTCTTCCGGTGGCGGGTGAATACACCAACGATAACCTGCGTAATAGTGGTGAGCGGTTGAAGCTGTCCTTTGGAGCGGGTAGTGCAATCCATGATATCAATCCCTACTCGGACGCGCTTCCGTGGCCTCCTGCGGCGGATGGCAATTTCAGTCTGGTTCTCCGTGGAGTGAATGAAGCGCTACCTCCTGATCACAATGATCCAGAAAGTTGGAGGATCAGTCGATATTCTGCAGGTAGTCCCGGCAGCGGTGATGATATCGATTATGACTCATGGAGAGAGCAGTATAATATCGCGGATGACCTTGGGGACGAAGACGGTGATGGGATTGTGTCTTTGCTCGAGTTTTTCCTCGGAGGAGATCCGCATGTGGGCTCGCAGCACCTTCTGCCTGTTGCTGACACTCGCCCTGTCGAGAGCGGGGGAGAAGATGTGGATTTCCTGACTCTGACTTTTTCCCGGGAGGTCGCTGCTGATCAGATAAACTATGTTGTCGAGTTTTCCTCTGACCTGGTCACCTGGGTTGAGGGTTCATCCCTCCTTCGTCAGGATCCGAGCGGAAATGATGACGGTCTTCTCATCGAGACTTGGCGATCTAACACTCCTGCTACGGAAGAGCTCCAGCTTTTTGCCCGCCTGCGGGTCTGGCGTTGAATGCAACAGGGAGGGTTCAGATCGTGACATCCCCGGTCTGGGCGGAGTGGGATTCCTGTCCAAGAAGGTCTCGAAGTTCTGAAACTTCATTCCGGAGTCCCTCAGAAAGGAAAATGGCGTCGGCCTTATGAATCAGCAGGTTGGCCCCCATCTCGACGAACTGCATTTGTTTTTGAGGTGGTAGCCAATGATGGATGCCTGCTCCAATTCCGGCCGCCCGGGCTTTGCCAAGGATGAAGGCACAGGCTTCCAGAAATCGGGGGTGATCATATTGCTCGGGCACACCGAGGCTCGTCGAGAGGTCGTGAGGGCCGATAAGAACGCAGTCGAGCCCCTTCACGGCAAGAATCTCGTCGAGGTTCTCCATCGCTGGGACACTCTCGATATTGGTAAGGAGAATGTGGCTGGCGTTGTGGTTTTCGACATATGTCTGGAGCTCAGGTTCCAGGTCTTCGCCCTCGAGTGCCCTCCGTGCCCGCTCTCCCTTGAGAGGGCGCAGTTTGCTCGCCCCTACCATTGAGCGGACAACTTCGGGTTGCTCCACGTAGGGTACAATGACCCCTGCGGCACCATCGTCGAGAGCGACGGTTGCATCATCCGGGTCCTGAGTAGGGATTCGGACGAGGGGAGGAAGCCCCATCGAGGTGTAAGTGCGGCACATCCATGAGACTGTTTCTCGATTGAGAGCGATGTGCTCGGTATCAATAAACACAAAATCAAGTCCGGAGCCCGCAATCAACCCGGGCCACTTGGTTGAGGGAGAGACAACGCATGTCCCAAGGACGGCACGCTCTCCTCCATGAAGAATTGTTCGTAGTTCGCTAGGCTTCATCCGATGGGTTCTATTGCGTTTCCAGAGTGCGCACTCTCGAGCGCCGCCTGCACGGTAGCCGCGATATCCCGGGCGCCGGCAGCATTAAGAATGGGCTCACAGTCGAGGTCCAGAGCTTCGACAAAGTTCTGCATGAGCAGGTAATTGTTCTCGTCAGCAATACGCTGGTGTTTGAATTCAGTAGGAGGTTGATCGCGAGCGTATACTGCGACCTCGGGACGTGCTTCGCTGATAACTAGCGAGCCCTCGCTGCCCAGGAGGTGCAGCTTGATTTCTCCAATATTGGGATGGGAAGCCGCGCCGATTCGACCAAGCGAAAGAGTTCCGACGCAGCCGTTGGCCATCTCAAGGGAAACCGTCGCAAGGTCATCTACTCCGTTGTCGACGTTGGCCTGATGAAAATGTGAAGCGGTTCGGGCGAAAACCCGCTGCACGGGAGAGTTCACAAGCATACGGATATAGGCGAGCGGGTAAATGCCTTCAATCTGGAGTTCTCCGAGTGGTCTGGTGCCCACCCCTCCATCAGAACCATCGGCATGAGCCTCCAGTTGACGTTCCATCCAATCGATGGGAGGCGCACCCGGGGTCTGCGAGCCCTTGGGAGGGCCAGCATCCTTGGAGAAATAAAAGTCGCAGTGAATGGCCTGCAGTTCGCCAATAGCTCCATTGTTCAGGTTGTGGCGCGCCTCTACAAGCGCAGGGAGAAAATTACGATTCCACACGAGGCACTTAACGCTGTGTTCTGCAACGGCAGCAACGAGGTCGTTACAATCGTTAAGGCTGGGCGAGAGAGGTTTGTCGACAACGATATGCTTTCCTGCTTTCGCAGCCCGGATGGCGAGGTCGCAGTGGCGTTCGGCCTCAGGGCTGACGACCACAAGGTCACAGTCTGCAAGAGCCTCCTCTACATCACGGTAGTAGGGGATGTTATGCTGATCCGCAAAAATCTGGTTGCGGTCATGAGTCCACTGGGGCCGATCGGCGTCATCGGCAACTGCTACGAGTTGGAAGCGGGGATGAGCTGCCACGGCGTTGGGCAGGTAGTCGTGCTTGACGACGCTCAGGACGAGGGCGCGGTAAATGTGATCAGGCATCAGCTTCCTCAGTTACAGTTTTGAGAGCGTTGAGAGTGTCCTCCGGGCTGACATTCCATGGGCGGTTCTCCCTGATTCCGTTCACGAATTCTTCAAGCATGTTTCGGAGAGTCATGACTTCGTTGGCGGGCGGAATGAGAGAGTGCATACCGGCCTTCCCAAGAAGGAGGTGGCCGTTTTCATGGTCATCAGCGTAAGCTGCACCATGAGATCCGATCAGGTGCATGGAGTAGTAATCATTACTTCCATTACGGTTGGTCGCGATGTCGATGAGGCTCATCCCTGAATCTGGATAGCCCAGATGCAACTGAAGATAGTTTGGACCAGAATGGGCGTGGCAGGAGCTGGGTGGTCCTGAGAAAAACCAGTGGGAAAGGTCAACCTGATGAAACGCCATGGCAGCAGGGCAGGCTTCTGCGGTCAGCCAGTGATGGATCCGGAGGAGGCCAGGGTCCCCCAGCTGCCCCCGCAACCGGCTCTCTTGCAGAGGAACAACATTTGGGGCGTAACGCCATTGGTGTGCAGGCATGGCGGGTGCGCCCTGTAGCTCGCGCAGCTGGTCGAAGCTCATCTTGTGGGGATGATCAAGGAGGGAGGGAAGAGATCGGTCCGGGATTGTGTCAGTGATAAGCGCATCGGCGTTCTTTTCGACAGCCTCAACCCCGTGCATCCGGGTTAATGCCTCGAGATACAGCGCTCGTCGCGGGAGGGTAAGGTTAACTTGAATCTTGAGCATGGCCTTCGGTGCTGAGGCAGCAGGTCGAGTGTGCAGTTGAGATCTCCTAGTAGAATTCCCTCCGTGCAGATCGCAAGGATACAATCGAGGGTCGACCGGGAGGGCGGGTTCCGCTAAGGCCATGGTCATGGCAGATTCTCTCTTCAAAGTAGGCGTATTGGGAGCAACTGGTTTTATTGGGTCTCCCTACAGAGCAGAGATCCGGGAGTGTAAGGAGGCTGAGATTGTGGCCCTCTGTGCCCGGAGGCAGGACTTGTTGGCCAAGGCGGCACGAGAGGATCAGGCCAAGGTGGCGACTCAGGACTGGAGAGAGGTCGTGGAGCATCCAGACGTAAACCTTGTTATTGTCGGGACGCCGGATGCTTTACATCATGAGGCGGTAGTGGCCTGCGCGGCGCAGGGGAAGCATCTGCTATGTGAGAAGCCAGTGGGAATGAACGCTGCAGAGGCGGAGGAGATGTGGGGGCTTTACCGTGACGCTCAACCTGCGCTCGCTCACTTTGTGCCGTTCTGGACCCGGATGGTGGGCGTTTTTGAGATCGCAAAGGATATTGTAGGGTCTGGAGAGCTCGGGGCAATTGTTTCAACCGTATTCCGTTGGCAGAACCCCCGGCCTGCCACCATGCCGCTTACATGGAGGGATGACCCCGAACTGTCATCTGCCGGGACAATTGCTGATGTGGGATCGCATGCCTACGATGTCGTGCGCTGGATTATTGGAGCGGAAGCGGCCAGTGTGCTTGCCCACGGTGAGACCCTGACTCCTTCCAAGGCGGATCTTGGAGCAATCAACTTGGAAGAGGCGCTGGAGTGGGGAGGAGGCGAAACCTCCGAAGAGGAGAATGCCCGGAAGGGTGGGACGGTTGATTATGCCAGCCTTTCTTGCCGGTATACCAATGGGGCGGTGGGGAGTTATCTCCTTTCTCATGCCACGTTTCTCCGGAAGCATCTTGCGCCCGAACTTGAATTGCATGGCACGTCAGCCTCTCTCAGCGTGGATCGTTGGTCTGGAGAGGTGGTTATGGTTTCTCCCGATCAGGAAAGGCGCATCGTTAAGAAAGCGCCGGATGAGGGTTTTGGGAACCGGTTTGACAAATGGGTGTTTCCCTCGCTGGCTCCAATCGTGAGGGGTGAAGAAACAACAGGGCATCATCCTGATCTTGAGGATGGGTGGATTGCCCAGAAGTTTACCGACGCGGCAGCGAAGTCGGTGGAAGGTGGCTGCTGGGTGAAGGTTTGAAGGGCCTTTCCTCGTGGGAAGGATCAGCGGGTTTTCTCCCTGATACTTGAAGAAGGCTGGTAGGCTGGCAGAAATTCGGCTGTTTAGGCTTTATCTGCTGCAGAGTCGCGCGAGGATCCGGAGTCACATTGCGCTGCATTCCGATGAAAAGTAATCGCTGTTCCCCCAGTCGCCTGTTCCTTCCGATCTATATTTGCCTGTTCTTCTCCTCATATGGGGAGGAACACTGGTCTCAGTTTCGGGGCCCGGGGGGCATGGGGCATTCACTTGTCGGGGGTATCCCTCTGAAGTGGTCTTCTGAGTCAGTGGTATGGAAGGTTCCATTAAAGGGAAAGGGGCAGTCCTCGCCGGTCAGCTGGGGCAACAAGATCTTTTTGACGGGAGGTTCCGATAATGGTCGTGAACGCTATCTCTACTGCTTGGATAGCAGGAATGGAAAGCTGCTCTGGAGCAGGACCATTGCGTGCTCCTCTCCTGAGAGGCCTCACCGAATGAACAGTTACGCGACTCCAACTTGCGCCACTGATGGAGAGCGGGTAGTGGCTTTTTTTGGTCCAGCTGGCCTGCATTGCTATACCCTCGAGGGAGAGAAGATCTGGTCGAGGCAGCTTGGTGATTTTCCGGGTCCGTGGGGCGTTGCAGCCTCCCCGGTCATCGTTGATAACATGGTGGTTCAGAATTGTGATGCGGAAGGGGCATCCTCTCTGGTAGCGCTCGACTTGAGTAGCGGCGAGGTATTATGGAAAACCGCCCGTAAAAACAAACCGCGTGGAGGTTGGAGTACACCTGTGTTGATCGAGACGGGCGCAAAGAGGGAGCTTGTGCTTAACGGAGAGTTTGGAGTCAGGGCGTATGATCCCGCCAAGGGCCGGGAGTTATGGTTCTGTGAGGGCTTTAATGGCAGGGGTTCACCTATTCCTGCTTTTTCAAACGGTCTTCTCTACGTCGTTAACGGCAAGCCAGGGGATACCTATGCGGTGAAGCCCGGTGGGTCGGGGAATGTGACGAAGTCGCGCATGGCTTGGCACGCGCCTCGTCGGGGGGGGCGTGATCTGCCTTCTCCAGCGGTTGTGGGAGATTTTCTTGTAGTCGTTTCAATGTCGGGGTTAGCGACCTGCTACGATACGGGCAGCGGGAAGATTCACTGGCAGCAGAATCTCGGACTGAAAGGGGAGTATGCTGCTGCACCCATTGTTGCCGATGGGCATATTCTGATCCAGTCAGTCTATGGCGGGAAAACCGTAGTTCTCAAGCCTGGCAAACGCTTTGAAGTGGTTGGAATCAACGATCTTGGGGCAGAGGTTGATGAAATCTTTCGTGCCTGCCTTGCGCCGATCCAAGGGAAGATTTACGCCCGGTCCCTTTCAATGCTGTATCGCATTGAACGTTGAAACTTATGATGTCTGAAAAGCCAGATGAAGGGTTCCGGATCTGGCCGCTGATGATGCTGATCTGCTGCATCCCGCTGTTCCACTATATCTTCACTCTTCTGTTCTACGTTGGCGTAAGCTGCTCGCTGGGAGAGTGGGCTAATACGATAGGGGCTCACGATCCCAAGTCGTTTCTGGGAGGCATTCCCCACGGGATCAGCTTGATTCTGATGATGGCAAGTTTTGCGATGGGGCCATTGGTGGTCTGGCTGGGATTCAAGACGCGAAGAATGGGGTTGTGCCTCTCTGTCTATGTGCTGGCTCTTGCCTCAGACCTTCTCCTTTTTAATGTCGCGACTCCCTGGCTTGGGATGTGGATACTCGACTGATCAGCATCGGGTCATCGGGTAGGTGTCAGATGGGAGTTTCGCTCTATTTGCAGACCTGAAGATAGGCCACTAGATCGACGAGGTCCTGGTCGCTGAGAATTCCCTCGAGACCTGCAGGCATGAGAGAAACTGGAGAGCGAAGAAGGGTCTTCAGCTTCTCGCGAGGAATGCGGATGACCTGCTGGTTGACCTGACGGAGATAGACGGCGTCAGTAGTCTCGCGATGAATAAGTCCTGTATGAGCTGCGCCCGCGGAATCTGTTAGGAGGTAGGATTCGAATCCGTTGACGACTGTCGCGCTGGGAAATAGGATAGCTTCGAAAAGGTCCTTCGCACTTCGAATAGCTCCGATTTCACTCAGGTTTGGCCCGAGAGTGCCTCCCTGGTTTCCAACCCGGTGACAGAGAGAGCAGGTCGACCGGTTGGCGTGAAACAGGACGCGCCCACGTGAGGCGTTGCCCTCGGTTGTAATACCCAGAAGCTGAGACAGACGTCGCTCGCGTCCTTCGGATTTTTGGGTTCCGTCATGAATCAGGGACTGAAAGGTGCGATAAGCTTTGGAAGAGTCCTTGGTGAATTTTTTAGAGAGGGTAGCGAGGTTAGCCTCTTTCAGACTCTTGCGACCGGGGCTTTTCTGGAGCGCTTCGGCCAGCGTTGATCCGAGGCTCTCAATCTCTCTTTGGGGCCATGCGGCGGGATTAAGTCTCTGGAATGGTTCGAGCAGGAGGCTAAGGTGAAAGGGTGTGGCGCTGGCAATGAGGCGCGCCAGAGCCTTGCCCTGCTGTTGGTTCTCCCTGTCCAGCTCAACATGGCTCAGAGCTCGAGCTGCCTGCTGCTGTACTTCCGGGTTGATCGAAGGGTCATCGAGAAATGCTTTCGTCACTGCGAACAGCGTGTCTGAAAGTTTTTTGGAGTGTTCTGCGATACCCTCCAGAGAGGCAGCACGGATCAGGGGGTCTTCTTCAGGGGTGGTGGCTATGGATTCCAGTTCGTGAAGGAACTGGGAGGATGAACTTGAATTGACGATGATTCGGATGGCTTCTGCGCGGAGTTTGGGTGAGGGGTTCTTTAATAGTGCGCCAACCGCAGAAGTAGTAATGGCAGGAAGCTGTTCGAGGTAGCTCAGAGAGGAAAGGAGGAGATGTCTAGAGGACTCGGTAGCGGATGGTTCCGTAAGGAGGCGAGCAAGCATCTGGTGGAACTCGTCGTCAGCGGAAAACCCTAGGACGATTTCCTCCATCAATGGCGATAAAGTGGGGTCCTGTTTTTCCGCTGAGAGAATTTCGCGAAAGAGTTCGAAGACAGGTTCCCTCCAGTCACTCCGTGCTGCGACAATTCTTCTGGCCTCGTTGCGTAGCTGAGGAAGGGCAGAGCGCAGGAAGGGAACTACGTCTTCAAGTCTGAGAGACGTGGCATCAATCTGCTCAATGACACGCAGGGCGGTGGCCTGGTAGTGAGGGGTTGGATTCTTGAGCCACGGTAGGCACTCACTGGTGTCGCCGATCTCTATCAGGGCCAGGCGAACGGCGTGTTGAAAGGCGGGTGAGGAGTCTGCCTGGAGGGAAAGAAAAAGCGGGGCAATG
>DIHT01000059.1 GCA_002420305.1 Akkermansiaceae bacterium UBA5689
TCGATTCCCAGCTGATCCATCTTCGCATAGAGATTCTTGTAATAGCTCACCGCGTCCAATTCCTCTCCCTCTGGAAGGCGCGCCTGTAAGGCGGCCCGGATAAAGTTGGCCATCGTCACCCCGGGCACCTCTGCGGGATATTGGAAGGCCAGAAAAAGACCTGCCCGACTTCTTTCATCTATTTCCAGCTCGAGGAGGTTCTCTTCGTCCATTGTGACTGAGCCCTCAGTGACTTCATAGTCATCATGACCCGCAACAACCTTGGAAAGAGTAGATTTCCCAGACCCGTTGGGCCCCATGATGGCATGGACTTCTCCGGCAGGAATCTCAAGGCTGAGCCCCTTGAGAATAGGATTTCCGTCAATAGCGGCGTGGAGGTTTTTGATGATCAGGCTCATCTTAAATGGAGGAGGGGTATTTTAAAAAGGGCTCGGGTCAGGGGTTGGCGGGAAGGTCCCCGCTTATGGTAAGTTCAAGCTCGCTCACTTCTGCACCATCGGGAAGATCCAGCAGATCCGTGATCTGGCACCCTTCCTTGAAAGCTATGTCATGAATGACTCCTGTTCTCGTATCCCTGAAATGAACGTGAGGCGCAGGGTTCACACAAAATCGCGAGGGCTCCCTGTCAAAATTCACCTGATTAATCAGGCCGTGTTTTGAGAGCGCATCAAGGCAGTTATACACAGTGGCTAGTGAGATCGTAGACATCTCCCTCTGCACTCGGCGGAAGACATCGTTGGCGGTGGGGTGATCACGGTTCTCAAGCAATATGGAATACACCACCCGTCGCTGCTTCGTCATGCGGAGACCTCGCAACACCGAGGGAATGTCAGCCGATCCGGGGGCTTGTTCAGCGATCTTCCTCAACGAGAGGAACCTACGGTAGCAGCCCTCGTTCGCAAGGCCTAATTAGAATAATTCTAAATTGTAACACCCCGCCCCAGCAGGTGCCGTAACGCCTTTGAGATCACTCAGTGCCCTCCCCAGAAAAGAACCGCACAGAGGAGGGTAAGGGCCCCATAGCCCAGACCACTCAAAGCGAGGCTCATCCAGCGTTTATGGCTATCAGTTGCCCACTTCGCGAGGTCCCGAAAAGTATACGGCATACCCACCCAGAACAGTCCTGCGGTGAGCAGCGCGTAGGAGAAAACAGGAATCAGCAACCGGGTGGCCGGATCCCTGTTGAAGGCGGCCTCAAGAAGGGGGCTACTTGCCATCAGCGCCACTACCCCCAGCGCGCGGACGAAAAGGAACTCCTTTACCCCGATGGCCATACCCAGAAAGGCAACAGGCACTATGACACGGAGCCAGGGCTTCACCGCATTGAATTCGCCAATATCCATCGTCAGGGAGGACAGCACCCCGAGGTTCTCCGGAGCGATGAGGAGCCAGAACCAGAACATTCCGACTGCAAGCGTGTAGATCCCTGCAGCACGGTGGCGGGGAAGCCTGTTCAGCCACTCCTTGCAGCGCTCCGCCTTCCAGACCATCAGGCCATGAACAACCAGCAGATATGCGCCTAGCACATAGCCAGCAATGTTGAGTGGAATACTTTCGTAGGGGTGGGGACCCATGGTCTTGTTCGCTAGCTATGCCAGCAGCGGGGGCAGGTAAAGGGCAAAGGGCGTATTTTCACCGAAAGCGTCATCCTGCAAAACATTCACTGGCAACTTCAGATCCCGGCTGCCACCCGCTGGCTCTCCGGTTGACGGTTGCCGAAAAGCGTGTAGCCGGTGGAGTCCTCGATATCTACCTTGAAGATTTCTCCCGTGAGCTCGTCCGCGTCACCGTCAACGATCACGATCTTATTTTGCGTTGTCCGGCCGCTCAACTTCTCCTTGTTGGTCTTACTCGGACCCGTGCACAGGATTTCCTGACAGGTGCCAATGAGTTCTGCATTCTTTCGGATCGCGATCTCTCCCTGAATCCGAAGCAACTCCTGATTCCGCTCCTCCTTGACCGTCTCGGGCAGCTGGCCCTCCATCTCGGCAGCGGGAGTATCTTTTCTCTTGGAGTATCGAAAAATGAAACTGTTGTCGAACTGTAGTCGCTTCATACATTCCACCGTATCCTGAAAATCCTCATCGGTTTCAGTGGGGAACCCCACGATGATATCAGTCGTGATTGCGAGGTCGGCCCGCGCAGCCTTCATTTTCTCACAAATCGCAATGAACTTCTCATTCTTGTAGGGGCGCCGCATCGCCCTGAGAATCCGATCACTTCCACTCTGCATCGGGAAATGAATATGCGAACACAGTTTCGGGAGGTAGGTGAAGGCCTCTACCAGATCATCGCGGTAACCAATCGGGTGGGGCGAGGTGAATCTGATCCGTTCGATTCCTTCCACCTCATGAACCGCTTCCAGCAGCTGCACGAACGGTGACTTTCCGTCAACACGCCCAAACTCAGTGCGCCCGTACAGATTGACAATCTGACCAAGAAGAGTGACTTCCTTGGTCCCCTGAAAGGCCAGCCGCTCCACCTCCTTGACGATCTCGGAAATGGGGCGGCTTCGTTCTCCACCCCTCGTATCCGGGACGATACAGAAACTGCACCTCATGTTACAGCCCTGCATGATTGAGACAAAAGCCGAAGGCCGCTTGGTCGCCGCCACATGATCTCGAATCGTATTCTGACTTCCCTCTTCAACCCCGGTATCCACCACCTTTCCCGCAGGACCGGGAGTATGAACTCCCTCTTCCTCAACCGCATTACCCTCCAGGGACATGGATGGTTCATCCATCCGACCCTCCATCCGCTTGCGCAGAATGTCATCCACGTAGCTAAAGACCCGGTGGTATTTTTGTGTCCCGACGACAAGATCAAGGTGCGGGATACGATCGAAAAGCTCTTCCCCGCGGCTCTGGGCCATACATCCCATGAACCCATAAACGACATGACTACGCCTTTCGCGGTGCTTCCCCATCATTCCCATCTTACCCAGCGCTTTCTGCTCGGCCTGATCTCTCACTGAACAAGTGTTGACCAGAATCGCGTCGGCCTCCTGCTCTTCGCGGGTAAGGGTGTAACCGCCCTCAACGAACATCCGGGCAACCTGCTCGGAATCACGTTCGTTCATCTGACATCCATATGTCTTTATGAATACTCTGGGCATTACGATTCCCTCCCTTCCGGAGGATGAGGCGGGATCCTTAGCGCCCTCGCCCCGGAAAATCAACCTCGAGAAACAAAAGCCTGCTCCCCAACCTGAACTTTTCAGGCCTTCTCACCCCGCTTTCTGTTACACTTCTGCCAGTGGCACCTCAGATCGATAGCTTTATTCTGTTTCTCGCCACGGAGCGCGGACTTTCTTCTGCCTACCAGCTCTCGGTCAGACGCAGCTTGGAAACCCTTGCCGATTGGGCAGTAGATGAGGGCGCCACGACCTGGCAGGCCATCGACACCAGATGCCTGCAGGAGTTTCTCTCCAGACAAAAGCAACGAGGACTGGAGGCCTCATCCCTTCGTATTGCGATCGTTCACATCAGAATCTTCTTCCGCTTCCTCGTCCATCGAGACTTCTTGTCGGAAGACCCTTCCGAACCCCTTCTTTCCCCGCGAACGGGAAGCTCCCTGCCTGAAACCTTGCAGGTCTCTCAAGTGGTCCAGATTCTGGAATCCATTGATACCTCGAAGCCCCTGGGACGCAGGGACCTTGCCATCCTTGAGCTTTTTTATTCATCCGGCCTTCGCCTTGCCGAGGTCTGCTCCATCCGGCTGGAAACTCTGGACCTTGATGACGGCTTTCTCAGGGTGACCGGAAAAGGCAACAAAACCCGTATTGTTCCCGTCGGCGGCCGGGCGAGCAAGGCACTCAAGGACTATCTCCAGAACGAACGCTCCAACCTCATCAAATCCCGAAGTTCCTCCGAGATTTTTCTCTCGGTCCGCGGTGGCCCCCTGAGCCCCGACCGGGTCAGGCAGATTGTCAAACAAAGAGCAGCCCAGGCGGGACTCTCCCAGAAAATCTACCCCCACCTCCTGCGCCACTCCTTCGCAACCCACCTTCTGCAGAACGGAGCTGACCTGCGGGTCATTCAGGAGCTTCTGGGGCATGCCGACATCTCGACAACCCAGATTTACACCCACGTTGATGAGCAACGCCTTCGAAAAGTCCATCGTGCCTACCACCCCCGCGCATAACGTTCGGTTCGGGCGCCTCCACCCGCCCCTTACGGCCTCCAAATAAGCCAAAATGGGTATAAAGGCCCACATTTCTCCCGCGAGGCTTCTTGCACGATGCCTGTGAAAAGATAAAGTGGCGCAAATCTTTTCCGGTTGAAACGTCTCAGCCCATGACCATTCCTCCTCTTATGCCGCTTCATCTCATGTCAGCGGTGGTTGGTTGTCGTCAGGGCCTGCTCACAGGATTACTCGTCTCCCTCCTGTGCCTCCCCGCAGCTGGACAAATCAGAATCAATGAGATCGTTGCCAGCAACAGAAACACCCTAAATGACTCTGACGGAGACTCTTCCGACTGGATCGAAATCTTCAATGCCGGCTCCCAACTCAATCTCGGAGGCTACAGCCTGACAGATGACCCCGAAACCCCGGGGAAGTGGGTATTCCCCAACGGAAAGTTCATAGGTTCAAACAGGTTTCTGGTTGTTTTTGCCTCCGGTAAGGACCGCGCAGTGCTCCGCGGGCAGCTCCACACCAATTTTTCTCTGGATTCTGGAGGCGATTATCTCGCCCTCCATGATCCCAGTGGAGCCCTCGTGGACGAGTTCGCTCCGTCTTTCCCCCCACAAAAACGCGACATTGGCTACGGCATAGGTAGCGACGGCTCACTGGGCTACCTCTCTCCATCGACTCCAGGCAGCATCAACGGAGCAACCCTGGTGGGATTCGTGGCAGATACCACCTTCTCTCATCAGCGAGGGTTCTACACGAGACCGATTGAGGTCACGATAAGCTCTGAAACTCCGGATGCGGTAATACGCTACACTACTGACGGGCGGGAGCCGACCCCCCAATTCGGCCAGATCTATGCCGGACCCATTAGGATCACCTCAACCACTGTTCTGCGTGCGATCGCCTACAAAAGCGGCATGATTCAAACCAATGTAGACGCCAAGAGCTACCTCTACACCGGTGATATTATCCAGCAGCGCGAAATGGACAGCTCGATAGTGGGGTCTCCGATTTACAGCCGCGAAATCCGTCCCGCCCTGACCCGACTCCCGGTGGTCTCTCTTTCGTTTAACCCAACCGATGTTTTTGGAGGCTCAGGCATTCACAGCAACCCTTCATTGAGCGGAACCAGCAGCGAGCGAGAGGCTCACTTCGAGTTCTTTGATCCTTCAGATCCTGAGGATTCCACCCATGAACCAGCTGGAATACGAATCCACGGCGGTAACGCCCGACAGCATCCGAAAAAGAACTTCCGGCTCTACTTCCGCTCCGATTACGGAAAAACTCGATTAACCCATCCCCTTTTTCCGGGGTCCCCAGTCGAGACCTTCAAGAGCATCCTGCTCCGCGGCGGAGGACACGATGCCTGGACCTTCCGGGACGACTGGGACAACGCCAGTTTTATCCGCAATGAGTTTCTTCATCGGGTTCAGAAAGACATGGGGCAACCCTCTCCGTGCGGCCGGATGGTCAATCTCTTCATGAACGGCGATTACTGGGGTCTGTATGACCTACAGGAATTCCCCCACGAGCACTTCAACGCAGATCACCACGGCGGAGATCCCGATGATTGGGACATCGTCAAGCACGGTGCGGAAGTCGAATCCGGCAATGCCGTCGCTTGGAATGAAATGATCAATCTGGCGGAGAATGGGATCGAGTCGGAATCTGAGTATGCCGCCATTCAGAGATTCGTGGATATCGACAACTTTGCGGACGCCATGATACATCGGATATGGTCCAGCGATGAGGACTGGCTGGCACCAGCCACCCGCAACGGCCAATCTATATCGACCTTCTTTGACGACAAGAACTGGTATGTTGCGCGGAAAAGCCGAAATGGGGAAGCTCCCTTCATCTTCTATTCTTGGGACGCGGAGATGTCGATGGGTATACCTTTCTCGAGTAATGAATCTACCGGCCAGGAAAACCCCCGGAGTTGGCGAAATAATTTCACCAGAATCGACAACCGGAATTCTCCCGGGATCGTCTATGATGCGCTGCGACAGAATCAGGAATTCCGTCTCCATTTCGCCGACCGGTTACATAAACACATCTACAACCGGGGAGCACTCTCCGTGGAGAGTCTTCAGACCAGATGGGACCAACTTGTCACAAAGGTCCGCACACCTGTCGTTGCTGAATCTGCCAGGTGGGGCCGGGACAGCTGGGGTGGGAACCGGGGAGCCCCTTACACGCGCAATACCCAATGGATTCCGGCGGTGGACTGGGTGCGCTCTCAATTCCTCGTGAATCGGAGCAATGAAATCCTGCGGCAGTTCCGCGAGATTGATTTATATCCAAACGTTGCTGCGCCTTTTCCATCCCTTACCGAAACACAGCTTTCGAGTCCGACTGAGCTCTCCCTCAGCACGACCACCCGGGGAGCCAGAATCTACTTCACCACTGACGGAGCCGACCCCCGCAGCCCAAGTGCCGGGGGAATCGTTCCTTTCATTACGAGTGATCATCCCGTGCAGGCATTTGTTCCCTCGCTTGAGAGTGATGCCGAAATAGGCACCACATGGCATCAGCTGGCGGACCCATCCAATATTGACCAATGGGCCACAGGCCCCAATGGAGTCGGATTCGAGCGTTTCCCTGCCAGCGATCCTAATTTTACAGATCTCATCCGGACCGAACTTCCGGAGATGTATAACAACAACGCCTCCGCCTATATCCGCTACAAGTTCGATATTCCCGACCAGGCCACCATTGACTCCTTGGGTTCCGTAGCGCTCAGAATGCGCTATGATGACGGCTTCGTCGCTTACCTTAATGGGGTGGAAATCGAATCTCGGAACGCAGGGGCTACTCAGTGGAATTCCGCCTCCACCGCCACCCATAGCGATGCGCTTGCCGCGACGTTCGTCACCTTTGACCAGACTGAGGCCCTCAACCTCCTGCGTCCCGGTGAAAATATCCTCGCCATCCATGGCCTCAACCGCACGACCAGGAGCAGCGACTTTCTCATTCAGGCCGTTCTGGAAGGTGACACCAGCTCTGCCGGAGGATCCCTCGCACCCTCGGCCCAAATCTACAGCGAGAGCATTGCTCTGAACCAGACAACCTGGCTGAAAGCGCGCTCCCGGGGTAATGACGGCACTTGGTCAGCCCTCCTAGACATACTCTATCGGATCGGATCCCCCGCCTCTTTCGAGAATCTGAAGGTGACGGAGATCCACTACCATCCCACCGATCCAGAGACCGAGGCCGAGCTAGAGCTCTCTGCGTCCGACAACGACTTTGAGTTTATCGAACTACAAAATATAGCGGACGAGAGGATTGACCTGAGCCTTCTCAGCTTCAGGGAAGGCATCAATTTTCAGTTCCCTGTTGGCAGCTTCCTCGATGCCGGTAAAAGGGGCCTCGTGGTCAGTAATACCGCCGCCTTCCTTGCTCGTTACGGCCCCTCTGTGGAACCTGCCATCATCGGTGAATTCGCCGATGACACAAATCTCTCCAACAAGGGAGAACGTTTGGCGTTGGACGATTCTGCAGGAGCAAAGATTTTCAGTTTCCCATACGACGACAGCCCGCCGTGGCCAACTCTTCCAGATGGCGATGGCCCAAGCCTCGTATTGATCGATCCCATAAACACCCCCGAAGAGGAACTTGATGAAGGTTCCCGCTGGCGCTCGGCCCATATTGACCTTGGGGCACCAAACGCCCAGGACGACTGGTCTTATGACATCTGGGCTCGTCAGTTACAGGGACCTCTGGATGGAGCAGATCCTCTTATTTCTGGTCCGGACCTGATCGCCGGACCCGGCGGGCTCAGCAACTTCATGCTCTACGCACAGGGCTTCGATCTGGGGGCCACTCCGGCGGATCAACTAAACATCGTAGAGATCCAAAATCTCGATAACTCCAGCTACCTGACCCTCACCTACCAATTACGGTCTCAGCTTCCTGTCGCCACGATCACTGCAGAGGTCAGTGACGACCTTCAAAGCTGGAGCCCGAATGTAGTGGTCCTCTCACAACAGGATAACAATGATGGAACCGCAACCATCACAGTGAGAGATACGCAGCCGACCCTGAGCGGCCAGCAACGCTACATCCGTGTGCGGATTGAGGAGTAGAAAGAGCCCTCTCCCCGCCCCCTACTTTGGGGGCCTGCCTTGGACGTCTGGGCAAATTACTACCTCAATTTGACCCGGACCTTTTTCTTGGTCTCAAAGGCTACGCCTTTTACTCCCTTCAGGGACTCTGCAATCTCGCCCCGCTTGGCCCCTTCAAGTTTCTGCATTGCCTGCAGGCCCTTCGGGTTTTTCATGATCTCGTCAAAGTCCATGAGCAAAAGCGTGATCGTATCATCCTTCAGGTAGGTCGCATCAGATTTCTGGATGCCCGTTGAGGTGACCAGCTTCGTGCTGATTTTCATCCCCTTGAACATTTCTACCATCATCGCCTCCATGGCCTCATTTGCCACTTTGGCAACACCCTCATCCACTTCCTCCGCATCCTCCGCGCTCTCCAATATTTCCGCGGTGGGTTCGGGGGTAGTGACCGTCAGCACGCCTCCTGCGTAGGCAAACTTCAACGGGTCATCCTTCGGCCCCTTCTCTTCCTTGTCGAGCTCCTGCATGGGAGAACCAGGAGTGAGAGTTACATTGTTGATATCCTCGAAGGTGTAGACTGCCTTCACTCCCTTGCCCCCGTTACGCTCGATTTTTTCCATTCGGGAGTATGCGACGCCTTTCCCGAAATCAGATGCCTTCGCTTTATATTTCTCGGGGTCATAAAGATCTGCGAAAGGGTTCTCCGCTCCCGCTCCACCGGGGAGACCTTCAAGCATGGCAACAATTTTCGCCCCCATGACGATCTCCTCGGAAATCGTCCCGGAACCATCTTTTTTGAGAGTAATCACCTGCTCGACCTCAAGGCAGCTCGGCAGGAAGAGCAGGGAAAGAGCACCCATGAGCATCAGGAAAATTCGACATTTCATCATGCAGGCAGGCTCGCAGGACTCGTCCCCTGCGCCATAAAAAAACCCAGTAACTCCATACTTCCCCATGGGAATCCTGATTCCCTCCTCCCCTGGGAGTGTGCCGCATCATCACAACAGCGCTTTTCCGAAACCAAAACCCATTGCCTGTGATCAGGAGGTCGCTATGCTCCAAACACAATGAGCGTAACGCCGGCGGTCCAGGTCAAAAGCCTGGTTAAGGACTTCAAGGGCTCCTTTGGGCAGGGCCAGATCCGAGCCGTCAACAAGGTCTCCTTCGAAATCGCGCCCGGTGAAGTATACGGACTGATCGGACCGAACGGCTCAGGAAAATCTACGACCATGAAAGCCCTCCTCGGCCTCGTTTCGCCCAGCGAGGGGAGCTGCGCTATCTTCGGCCGGGATTCCACCAAGGTCGACTCCCGGCAGGATGTGGGATTCCTGCCGGAAAATCCGTATTTCTACAAACACCTGAGCGGTGAGGAGACGATCCGGTTTTATGGGAAACTCTGTGGAATGAAGGGCAAAGCGCTGCGCGACCGCACGCGAGAACTCCTGAACCTCGTCGGCCTTGAGAATGCCCGGTCCCGACGCCTGGGCGGTTACTCGAAAGGTATGCTCCAACGGATTGGACTGGCACAGGCTCTCGTGCAGGACCCACGACTTCTTATTCTCGATGAGCCTACCGCTGGCGTCGATCCCATCGGATCACGGCAGATCCGGGACCTTATTTTCAAATTAAAGGACCGGGGTTTCACTGTCTTCCTCTGCTCTCACCTGCTTGAACAGGTTCAGGAGGTTTGTGACCGGGTCGGCATCATTCATAAGGGGGCTCTCGTTAAGGAGGGTCCTCTCGAGGATCTCATCGCCATCGAAGATCAGACCGAGATCATTCTCCGTAATGCCACTCCGGGCCTTCTCGATAAGATCTGCGAGCTTACTCGCCAGGAAGAAGGAGTCGAACTTCTCAGGACGGGAAACTCCCGCACTACGCTGGAACGCCTGTTTCTGCGCGAGACCATGCAGCGAGATCAACGCTACCCCGAAGAAGCCAGAACTGAATCGGCGGGGAATACAGAAGCGCAGGGGGGGGACTACTCATGAGCCAAACTTCTTCAACCACGCCCCTGATTTCTCTCAGCCGGGTATGGATTATTGCCGGAAACACCTTCACGCACCTGGTGCGCATGAAGATTTTCTACTTCCTGCTTATCTTTGTCCTCATCTGGCTCGGCTTGAACGTATTCAAGCTCCCTTACAATGCGGGCCCCGAGAGTCTGAGTGGCGTTGGCGGTGAAGAGCTCCGCATCCTCAAGGCTCCACTTGTCGGCACCATGAAGCTCTTCGCTCTCATTATTGGTATCGTGGCAACTGCCCTGCTCATTCCCCGCGACATGGAGGACCGCACTCTCTACACCCTTCTGGCCAAACCGGTCCCCCGGCTTGATTATCTTCTGGGAAAACTGATTGGTGTTCTTCTTCTCGTTTTCTCTGGCCTCCTCGTCATGACCCTCCTGCTCGATGGCGTAGTTTGGGTTCGCACTCAGGCAATTCTTATCGAATTCGACAAGGTCTCCCAGATCCTCGTAGAGCAAGGCCAATGGACGCAGGACGATCGCTTGGTAGAGCGGGCAGAACTTCTCAGTCATGGAGTCACCTGGAGCTTACAGGGAGCGATCCTGATTCTCTTTTTCGAGGCTGCCATCATTGCCGCATTGGCCCTGCTAATCTCTACGTTTTCGAGTAGCACGTTGTTTACCGTGGTGATCTCGGTCCTGACGTATTTCATCGGAAACTTTATTGCTGATGGCCTTGACCAGCTGCAGGGATCCTCCAGTCCCGGCGAGGGAAATATCGGGATGCTGGCGGTAAAGGCGATCTTCGTCGCAGTCCCGGATTATCGCCCTTTCAAAATAGTCGACGAGGTTCTCACGGGACAAACTCTTCCCCTCGACATCCTCGGAAGTCTGGCAATCTCCACCGTCTTATATGTGGGCCTCTATGTGATCCTCAGCTGGTTCGTGTTCAGCCGGAAGGAAATCTAGCAGCGCTTTCTCATACGCACCCGGAATCCAGTGAACACCCTCCGCAATCTCTCCGTGGTTCTGGCAGTTATTGTCCTGACGGGCTTTGCTCGCCGTCCCTTTGACGACCGCCTCTCCGAGAGCATGCAGGAGAGAAACCTGCTACCCCCTCCCATTGGAATGGACACTCGCGAAGAGCTGGGTCAGACCGCTCTCGCCATTGCGCTGGGTGGGCTCCGCCCTCTCATGGCCTCAATGCTGAACATCCAGGCGCACACCCACTGGGAAGAGCAGGCCTGGCACGAACTTGAGAGGAGCTACGAGACAATTGTATCCCTGCAACCACGCTTGCGCTACTACTGGGATACGGGAAGTTGGCATCTTTACAGTAACGCCTACGCTGACTATTCCGACAAGCCGGGCCTCAGCAAGGGACGGCGAAGCCGGAAGCAAAAAGAGTTCTTTGAAAAAGGTATCGCATTTCTGGAGCGGGGAGTCGCACAGAACCCTACGGACTGGCGCCTTTGCCAGCTTCTCGGCAATGCCCTCAGCACAAGCTGGCGCCCCCAGAACCTCGAGCGTGCAGTCGAATGCTTCTCGCAAGGATATTCCGAGAGCGGAGCTCCACGTCTTCAGCGGAGCTACGTCTATTCTCTTGCGCGTATTCCAGTCCGGAAGGAAGAGGCGTGGAAACAATGCCGAGACATGTGGGAGTCCGAAGTTAACCGGCGCTACAACACGCCGCAGACGATCTTCTTTGCTTTGCAATCCTGGGCGGGCGAGGAGGCTTATTCAATGGAGGAGATCCTTGGTTCTCCCCGTCATGCACTGCAAAAGCTTACCGACTACTGGTTCCGGCAGTTCGAGGGATTCCCCATGGACGGAGTTGACGAAGCAATCGATAAACTGTGCTCAGAATTCGAGGTCCCCAAACATCTCCACCCCCTCGCGTTTCCACCCGAGAAAATCTTTTCGCATGATCCTTTCACCCGGAAGCCCCACCCGATTAACCCCCGGACTGGAGAGCCTCGTGAAAAAAAATGGCGGAGCATCTGGATGGACCGACCTCGCGACACCTTCCGAACCCACTTGAGAGTGACTGAGGCAGAACGATAACCCCCCCTCCTTACAATACCAGCTACCTCAAAGCTTTCACTCGACAGCTCCCCAACCCGTTTCTATCTCTTCCTCCCCGCCCGGTGGTGACAAGACCATGCGAATTGCACTCTTTGGAGATATCCACGCAAACCTTGAGGCACTTAATGCCGTCATTGAGGATGCGACTTCGCAGGGCTGTGAGCAGTGGGTGTGTCTTGGAGACATCGTCGGCTACAACGCAAATCCCGGGGAGTGCCTCGAGTTGATCAAGTCGATGGAGTGTCCATCCGTCAAAGGCAATCACGACGAGGACGCAAGCGGAGACCACTCTCTCAAGTCGATGAACCCCATCGCTGCCACGGCCCTCGAATGGACCAGGGAGCAACTTTCTGAGGAACAACGAAAATGGCTACGAAGCCTCCGAATGGTTCGACAGGTTTCAGACTTCACCATCGTCCACTCTACTTTGGACCAACCTCAGGTCTGGGGCTACGTGACCAACAAGTTCGACGCCATGTCGAACTTTTCTTATCAGTTTACAGACATCTGTTTTCATGGTCATACCCATGTCCCCCGCGTCTTTGTACGAGGCACCAAGGTTCGGGAGGAAGCTGCGGAGCTGGTTGAGATCGAGAAGAACCTGAAGTACTTCGTCAACATCGGCTCGGTGGGGCAGCCTCGCGATGGGGACCCGCGAGCCTGTTACGTCATTTACGATATCGAGAAAAAGCTGATCCACTTTCGTCGCGTTGAGTATGACCTTGCCACCACTCAGCAGAAAATTCTCAACGCAGGTCTACCCTCTAAACTGGCCGAGCGTCTTCCCGAGGGAAGATGAGGGCCTGCAGGCATTTACACCCTCGCTGCTTCAGGGCCGCCTGAGCCCATTCTCATCTTCGCAAAAGCGGATTAGCTGGAATCTGGCCACGCTCCTCTCTCTCGCCCTTGAAGGGATCAATGCCCGGCACGCCATCTTCCCCAGCCTCGTCCTTGGCCATTAACTCCGCTTCTATTTTTCTCTGCGTCCTGAGATGAACAATCAGCTTTTTCATTCGCTCATGATCACCGAGGGCAATGTCAGCCTGTCTGGTTCCAGCATGGTTCTCGCTCAGCGCTAGATACTCCGTGGCGAGCCTCTGACATCCAGACGGCGAATGCCCCTTGGCCTCACGCCGTAGCAAACCCTGATGGGCTGTCAGGGCCTTGGCCTCCGCGCCCACTCGAACTCCTCTCTCCAGAGCTATTCGGAGAACGGCGACCCTCGCCTTGTCATCCGCTCCCGCCATGCGGAAAAATGGCATTCTCTCAAGATCGCGGATAGCTGTCCATTGATCGACAAGGTCTGGCAACCCCTGAATCTGGTCCAGGCGCTCCACCAACCAGCCTTTCACCTCCTCCTTGTAATCTTCTTCCGGATGGGCCTCGAGTCCCATCCATTGAGTCAGGGCCAGAGACCCTCCCTCGGGCAATGCGTGCCCAAGACCATTCCATTCTTTCATCATCACCCTCGCCCCGAGAGATCTGTAGTGAACAACGGACCTCAACGCGAAAGGGTAATTCTCATCCATCCGGCCTACTCCGACAAAAAGAGACTTCGGCTGACGAAACCTCTTAGGCTCTCTGATCAGAAACTGATGACCCGCTCCAAGAATGATGCCCCCGGCAAGAGTGGGGTCATACTGCAGCAGGAAACCCGCCATCCATCCGCCTTTACTGAACCCCCCTACGTAACACCGCCTGGGATCAAGATTCCACTTTGCCGCTAGATGCCTTCGGGTGGAGGCTAGAATAATGAACTCCTTCTCCAGATACTCGGCTGTGGCTGGCAGGCTGCCTTCCTTAGTGTAGGTCATACCAACAACGATCCAGTCCCGGTTTCTTGTATGGGCCTGCATGACGCTGGTTGTCGGCTTACCCCCGGTTGCATGATAATAAAATACAGCCGGCCACTTTCGCTCCGGAGAATAGTTTTCCGGAAGCACAACCTGCACTCGCTTGGACAGCTGTGGGAAGCCCAACTCCAATCGCTTTGGAGCACCTGCCGCGAATCCTTGAGTGAGGAAAAAGGCACCGAGAAGGGCAAGAGTATTACAAGTCCACATCGTCTTTCGGACACCAAGGAGTCCCTCAACCCTAATGGCAGGCAGACCAGCGGCAATGATCATCTTTCCGAGATCCTTGCCCGCCGCTGAAGTCGTGTGCTATTGGTCTTACGTGCTGGAAGTGGTTTGTGCCGTGCTCATCCGGAATCACAGAATTCTGGTCTGTCAGCGTGCTCCGGGGAAGCACTTGGCCGGATCTTGGGAATTTCCCGGAGGCAAGCTCGAGAAGGGAGAGAATCTCGAGGCTGCTCTGAGACGGGAAATTGTCGAGGAGCTCAAGTGCAGTATCGGAATTGATGAGGCTCTGGCTTCGGTCGAGCACCATTACCCGCACCTATCGATAAACCTCCATGCATTCTCCTGCCACCTCTCCCCTGGCTCTCCAGACCCGAGCGCCCTTGAGCATACTTCCATCCGATGGATAGGCTGTGAGGAGGTAGAGGAGCTTGATCTTGCAGGCGCAGACCAAAGACTTTGGCGCATGATCGCGTCGAAGATTGGAAGCATTTGCTCGCCAGATTCTCAATCGGGCGGCTCAGCGTATTCCTCCGGCCCGCTCGCCAGCTGAGCAATCATCCCGGCCAAGCAAAGGGAGGCGCCCCGGTGGTTTAACCCGGTGGACTAGAGTGACACCAAGCCCAAGAGGCGTCTCGCGCTCACCTTCTCACCCTTTGTGCCTCTATTTGCCGCCTTGCCATGCATACCCCAAACGTGTTAGTCTGAGTCTTCGACCTCAAACCCATGAATATGACTCCACCAACTCGTGGCGGGAAGACCCGACGAATGCTCCGTGATCTCGGCTGCATTCTTGTCCTTCTGGTGTCGAGTTGCTCAGAGAAATCTCCCGAAAAAGCGCAGAACAAGCAAACCCAGTTGGAAAAGAACTCTAATACTCCCTTCACCTTCCGGGTAGCGAGTAATCGGGAACAGCAGGAATTTGAACAGCGGGAGCGTGAGTTTGATCCCACCAATGACGGGTGGAACAGCGAAGCCTTCCATGGGGAAACCACGGCTCAATTGAAAGTGCTGGCCGAATCTCTTTCCGTCGACACCCCACCGTCAATTCTCTCTCCCAGCGCCAGCGCAACGGTTCTCCGACCAGAAAATCTCACCACGATTTTCGAAAACGAGGGAATGAAAGTGCTAAGAGCCTTCTCCCCTGCACCCGCCAAGGATCTTCCCCTTACTGGTCAGCTTCAGGACCTGACCCGTCCTCTCCACGAAAACGGGGGGGATGTGTCAATTCGGTTTAAACAGTTCCGCGTTCGTCCTCCCGCCACTGGAACAACGACCTCTTCATCTACCGTCCTTTATAAGGCTAGAGCATCAAGCCCGTCCCGAGAGCTGGTCCAAAATGCCACCTGGGTAATCGACTGGATCTATGATGAGACATCTTCGAGTTACCTGATTGAGTCGATTCGTCCTGATGACTTCGAGGAGGTTAACCTGACGAACTCTCCGGATCTCGCTTCATCAGGACAAGGCCAGACCCTCTTTACTGATCGTACTGAGGAGCTCATCGAACGCCTGCCTCGCGGCGGCCTGATCCATTGGGGCGCGAACGAACTCTCCGTCCGAGGACTCTACCAGAATGGACGACGATTGATTGGTCTGGCGCTGGGAGACGCAAACGGTGACGGCATCGATGACATCTACATGCCCCAGTCCCGTGACCTTCCCAATATGTTGTTCCTCTCTCAACCCGATGGCAGTCTGAAAGAGGTCGCGGCGAATTCCGGACTCAACTGGTTGGACGAAACCACCGTCGCCCTCTTTGCGGACTTTGATAACGATGGAGATCAGGACCTTGTGGTAGGCACCCGCGAGCGTATGGCCATCCATGAAAACACCGATGGCTCGGGAATGAATTTCAAGCGAGTCCTCGATTTCCCTCAGGCCGACACCTCTTCCCTGGCTGCAGCCGACTACGATGGCGACGGACTACTTGACCTCTACGTCTGCAACTACATTAGCAGCGTGGGGGATGAGACTGTCACCCTGTCCGATGCTGTTTACGACGCTCTCGATGGAGGGGCGAATCGACTCTATCGAAACCGGGGGAATTTCAAGTTCGACGACGTAACCGAGTCAACAGGCATGAACGTAGATGCGACTCGCCTGAGCCTCGCCGCTTCCTGGGAAGACTTCGATAACGATAACGATGTCGATCTCTACGTAGCCAACGATTTCGGCCCCAATTCCCTTTACCTAAACAACGGTGGCAAGTTCACGCAGGTTGCCGCCGAAATGGGCGCCGACGACCCCTCCTTTGGAATGTCTATTACATGGGGAGACATTAACCGGGATGGCTTCATGGACGCCTGCATCTCCAACATGTTTTCCGCCGCAGGAAATCGCATCACCGCCCAACCCCAGTTTGAGAAGGACTTAGCCAAAGGACTGGAGGTCGAACGCATCGCCTATCTGGCCCGCGGAAACACCCTCTTGGTCAGCAAAGACGGAACGACGTTCGATGAGCAGAGCGCCCAAGCCGGCATGGTCAACACGCAATGGACGTGGGGAACTCTCTTCGCGGACTTTGACAACAGTGGAGATCTCGACCTGATGGCGATGAACGGTTATGTGACCGGGCCCACCGTCGACGACTTGTGAAGTTTCTACTGGCGGCAGGTTCTGCCGGATTCAGGAACAAAGAGTTCAGCTCGCAATCAACTGGAGATCTACCTGCGCGAAGGTCGTTCTCTCAGTGGCCGCGAGAAGAATGCCCTCTTTCTGAACACCGGTAGCGCATCCCGTCGCTTTGCCGACATCTCCGCGATATCCGGTATCGATCAGGACAACGACGGCCGCGGGCTCTGCCTGACCGATTGGGATGCTGACGGCGACCTCGACGCGTGGGTCAGTAACCGCACAGCTCCCACCGTGCAGGTATTTGAAAACCGCTGGGGCTCCAAGGCCGGAGACTTCCTTGCCATGAACCTACGAGGCACAAAGTCTAATCGCGACGCCGCCGGGGCCCGAGTCACCGTCCTGCTCGAGGGAGAAGAACAATCTCCCCTTACCCGCACCGTCCGGCTCGGCGAAGGTTTTCAAAGTCAGTCCTCGAAGCGCCTGCATTTCGGCCTCGGAAAGAATGCGAAGATCGCATCCGTAACAGTCCGGTGGCCCGGACCAACTTTCGCGACTGAGACCTTCTCTGGTGTGCAGAAAAATAAGTTCCATCTCTTGGTCGAGGGAACTGGCAAGGCCTCGATTACTGATCCTCGAAGGGGCCTTTTCCAGACCCCGGAAAAAGCCGCCGTTAAAGACGAGGAGCGCACCCCCAAACCTGAAGGGCCCAACAGCATCCTGCTCCAGACTCGCCAGCTCTTTCCCCAGATCCGTTACCGGGATCTCGCAACCGGCAGAACGAGGGCTGGCGGTGGCACCGGCAAGCCCACTCTCCTTCTTCTCTGGCATCCTTCATGTGACATGTGTTTCGAGGAGCTCTCCATGCTTAAAGAGCAAGCGGATAAACTGAACGACCTTGGAATCGAAATCCTCGCGACCACTGCTGAACCCGGCCCTGACGAGGATCCCGATGAAGCCGCCCGTGTGATTGCCAAGACCGGATTCCCGTTTCCTGCCGGCTTCACTCCTGCAGGAGTCGTCGAGAGCATGCTCGTGCTTCACCGGCACCTCTTCTACAGCCCCTACCACCTTGGTGTTCCCACCTCCTTCCTTCTGGACAAGGAGGGCCACCTCGCAGCGGTCTATCGTGGTAAACTTGAGCTCTCCGATGTTGTGTCTCACTTGAAGGCTCTTTCCATTCCTAAAGATACACTGTTCACGGAAATTCGACGCTTCGAGGGAGTCTGGCTCAAGACTCCGAAGGGACCCAAGCCCTCAGCATTGATCAAGGGTTACCTTGAGAACCAACTCCCGCTTGAAGCCGAGCGAGCTTTCATTCTACAGCTCCAAGACGAGTCGATCTCAGGACAGAAGAATCACATCATGACCACCATCGCCCAGAGCTACATGCTCAACAAGGATTTGAAGAACGCGGCGAGACTCTTCCAGGAAATCATCAAGCGTGATGACCGCGATGCCAAGTCTCGGAATTCTCTCGCCGCTATTAGAATGAAGGAGGGCAATATTCCTGAGGCAAAACGTCTCTGGAGCGAGGCGTGCCAACTGGAACCAGAGTTCTCCTCACCGCGTTTCAATCTCGGCAAGCAACTGATGAAGGAGCAGCGCACCACCGAGGCGATGACTCTGTTTCTGGAATACCATGCTCTCGAACCTGACGACCCGGACGCACACAATTACCTTTCGATGGGGTATTTACGCGCCAGGAATTTCGGCAAGGCCGAAATTCACCTTATTCGCCTTATCGAGCTTCGACCAACCGATGGCGCTGCCTACACCAACTTGGCGAAAGTCTACCTCGCCCTCCGCAACGTCAATGCAGCCCGCGACGTCGTCACTCGTGGGCTTCAAGCCGAAGGTATCGACGAGCGTAGCAGACAAACCCTGCTCCAGATGAGCCAGCGCCTCTGAGAGCCTCTCTGCTAATATTTCAAGATTCAACGCCAGCGGTAGCCCGGTAAACCAAGCCGCCTGACAGCCCTTGGCGCGGTATCTACGGACCACTAGATGGGAAAAGATGGTTAAAATGCTGTCACTTGTGGAGTGACGACCGCGGAGACCGCTTCACCCCACAGCCGCACCCTGTCTTCCGATCGGCAGTTCCTCTCTGGATCACGTAATTCACTCATAGTGAAAGACGGAAGTCTGCTCGCTGCGGAAGGCCAAGCAGACTCTCGGACAATGAGAGAGCCTCGCTCGAGTTCTATTATTTAAGATATCTTAATAGTTTACCCATACGGTCTACAATTCCATTGCACCCATTTGGGTTAGCTGCCAAAACTGCAGGGTAGTTCTTGAAGTGCGGCTAGATTCCTGGGAGCTCAACGCGATCTAACAACATCTAGCCGAAACCCAAAAAACAACCCAATCCACATACATCAATGAAAGTACACAACGTACTCGCCGCGCTCTTTTGCGCGGTCCTAATGGCAACACCCTTGCTCGCGCAGCATACGCCTGAGCGAGTCCTCTATCGCAGAACAAGCGACATCCCCGGAAACGACTTTGGCGGCGCACTGCCCGGCAACGTTGATCTCCAAGCTCCCTTCGGAGAACTCGACGATGGATCCACTCTGGTAACCAACATCAACATCGACCGTGAAGGTGAAGTTGGTGCGGGCCTCAGCCTCGCAGGTGACAACTTCGATCTGGTCTTCGTGATGCAGTTCTATGACGACGATGGAGTCTTTTCCTTTACTGAGAACTTTGACGATCGGGTCAAGGTGGTCGCTACCCCGATTGCCGGGTCTACCGACCTCACTGAGACCGGCGCTTCCCAGGAGCACTCCAACACCGGTTGGAACGCACGCACCTACGGAAACTACGACTTCGGCGCAGGTGGATGGTTCAACGCCAACATCTGGCTGACCGAGGACGGCGGCGGAGCACAGTCTGCAGCGGACATCGGATTTGGTTACTTCAACGGCACCTCGACCAACACTGCTGACTTCGGCGGTATCGGATACGCCGGAACCTTCGGTGTGAGCAGCGGAGCCCCCGCAGCCTTCGACACCGATGCCAACGGCGAGAGCTGGGGTGTTTACCTCAACGCAGCCGACCTGAGTATTGATACTGACGGAGACAACATCCCCGACGCGATCGAGGAGATTTACTTCCCAGGCGACCTGACCCAACTGGGTGCAGGCGACTTTGACGCAGACGGCGTGAACGATCCCGACGAGTATGTGGACGGGACCGATCCGACCGAAGCGGACGCCGATAACGATGGCTCCAACGATGGGCAGGAAAAGGCCGCTGGCACCGATCCGGCCAACCCCGACACCGATGGTGACGGCCTTCTTGATGGTGTAGAAACCGGGACTGGCACTTTTGTGGATGCCAACGACACCGGCTCCAACCCTCTGGCAGCTGACTCCGATGGAGACGGCCTCGCAGACGGGAACGAGCTGGTCCTGGCCGCACAAGCTCCCGTCGCGACCGCGCCTACCAACCCCGGAGGCACTGGTGAGAGCGCTGAGCAGGCGATTTCCCTCGGGAGAATCGCTCCTGGCCTCCTCAGTGTGGACACCGCCGGCTCTGCCGTCGGTGACACCGAGCTCGGCCTCTATGCCGCCGATGGAAGTCTTCTTGCGAGCAACGACGATAGCCCTCTGGGCCTCCAGAGCGTGGTTCAAGGGGATCTCGCCGCAGGGACCTACTACCTCGCTGCTGGTGCCTACGACACTGTCTTCCAGACCGATTTCGATGCCGCTGCACCGGCGGGCGTCGCAGACTCCTTTTCGGTCAACGTAAGACTGGGGGCATTCGACGCCGCCAGCACGATCGTAGCAACTGCCACCGGCACAAATGACGCTGGTGCTATCTGGTTCACCGCTGAAATAGCCTCTGCCCCGACCTACGATCCGAACGTGGATGACTCCAATTCGGACTTCGACAACGACGGAGCCGCCCTGAGCGCAGAGATTGCGGCAGGAACCGACCCACAGGACGACGATTCCGACGATGACACCCTTCTCGACGGAGCCGAGCTCACCGCTGGCACCAACCCGCTGTCCAATGACACTGATGGTGACGGACTGGGAGACGCCGTGGAGACTGGAACCGGAACCTTGGTGGATGCAAATGACACCGGCACCGATCCGACGCTCGCCGACACCGATGGGGACGGATCCACCGACTCCTACGAGATCGATCAGGGCTTTGACCCGAACGATGCGAACAGCACGCCTGTAATTCCAGTAGTGCAGCCTTCCTTCGTTCCGATCAACGAGTTCGTTCCAAATGCCTACGCACCGGACTTGACTCAGAATGGACTGAACTATCAGGAGAACCACTATCCCGGTGGTGTGATCGTCAACAACCAGGCCGAGGGCAACTACAATGACCACGTCTCTGGCAATCCCACCCCGCTTCGTTCTTTCGATGCCATTGAGCCTCTCGCAAGTCACGGAAACGGTGGTGGTCAGATCTCCAACCGGAACCGTCCATGGCTGGACGGTGGCGGTGACAACTTCAGTGTGCGGATCAACGGATACCTCGACATGTCGGGCTTCAATCCCGGCACCTACAACATTCACCTCGGCGCCGATGACACCAACTACTTCATCATGGACACTGCGGATGGACAGGTTCTCGCGCAGCACAACTGCTGCCCCCAGAACCAGACGACTGCCTTCACAATTACCGTCCCTGGCCTCTTCCCGTTCGACAACGTGTTTGGCGAGCAGGGCGGCGGCGACTGGTACGACGTCGGCATCAGTGGTCCCGGAATCAACGGCATCGTGGCTCTCGGTGACACCGAGAATGGCAGCCCCCCAGTTTACCCGCTCGGAATCGACGCTACAGACTCCGACGCAGACGGCCTCATCGACGCCTGGGAACTCGCCCAGAACGGGATCGACGATCTCTCCCAGCTCTCTGGTGCTCTGGCAAACTCCATCACCGGATTCTCCAATGTGCAGGGCCAGGACGGATGGCAGCACGGATACCGCAACGTCACTCTCGACGGCGGCGGAACCGACTACGAGACCGGCGACTTCATTCAGTTCCCCGAGGACGCTTGGAGAGGTGAAAACTCGCATTGGCGTCTGGCACCGGGAGGCGCTCCATGGACGCTCCTCGCTGCTGAGGACACCCACCCCAATGGAGCCAATAGCGCTCCAAATGAAGAGATGTGGACCGTAAGGCGGTGGACCGCAGATGCCGACGAAAACGTCATCATCAACTGGACCACTCGGAAGGCGAACCCGAACAATGACGGCGTCACCGGAGCCGTTCACGTCAATGGCGTGCGCGTCGATAGCGCCACCATTGCCGGTAACGACACTACTGGCGTCTCAAGAACTGTCGCTGCAAGCGTCAGCGCAGGAGACGTCATCGACCTCGTTCTCACCCCTCAGGGACTGACCAACAGCACCGACGGCAGCGATGGCTCCGCCAACAGCCTGATCATCGAAGGAGACTTTGACGACGACGGATCAAGCGATCTTGCGGAATATACCGCGGGAACCGATCCAACTAACGCAGACTCGGACGACGACGGACTCCTTGACGGAGCCGAAGCTATTGCCGGAACGGACCCTGCCAATGCAGACACTGACAGTGACGGACTCCTCGATGGAGAGGAAAATACTGGCGGAACTAACCCAACTCTCGCCGACTCCGATGGTGACGGCCTGGCAGACGGCCAAGAGCTGGCCTTCGGCAGTGATCCAACCGACGCGGCATCCCTTCCGTTTGCCCCAATCGTGCAGCCTTCCTTCGTGCCAATCAATGAGCAGGACACCACGGTTGCACCCCTCCTCGTTGACTTCAACTCGACCAGCCAGGACGGCGGACCACACCCTCAGGCTGGTTACCAGTCCTATGATGCGGGTCATGAAGTCGCAGGTGACTTCGTCACCCAGTCCTTCGAAGCCTTCGGAACCTCTATCGATGTAACCCCTGCGTGGCCTAACACCACCGACAACAGGGTCCAGCAGATGATCGACCGCGGTGCAGGTAATGACAACAACTGGGACAACGCCAACGGCGATGTCGATCTCCTCACCGACTGGATCGGAATCGACACTCGCACTGGCAATGGCGGAAACGGTAACTGGGACGGCGCTGACGCCGGCACCCCCACCTACATCACCCTCAGCCTCGGCGGCCTCCCAGCCGGAACCTACGGATGGACCTCATTTCACCACGATACGGAGAACGTCCACACCAACTTCCAGATCGAGGTTTCCACCGACGGTGGCGCCAACTTCACCAACCTTGGACAGGAATTTTACCAGTCCGACAGCAGCCCAGGTGGAAATCCCGACTCTAACGCCAATGCAGGCGGTGGGGTTCGGACCGGACCTAATGCAAGCGCCCTCGATTCTACCGTGTCATTCGATATCACCTCCAACGGAGCAGATGATGTGGTTTTGCGCTTCGCCCCTCTCTCCGGCGCACTCGGAAGTGCGGTCCACAACCAACTTTTCGCGATCAACGGTTTCCAGATCAGCGCCCCTGCAGTGGACCCCGTCTACGGACCTGACTTGGCAAACGCTGGTGTTGATTACCAGGAGAACAAATACAACGGCGGCGTGATCTTCAACGGTCAGGCTGAGGCCAACTACAACGTGCACCTGTCCGGCAGCCCGGCACCGAACTCCTCGGTGACTGCGATCGCTCCATGGACGAGTCACGGTGGTGGCGGAAACTTCTCCACCCGGAACAGCGCGTTTGTTGACGGTGGCGGTGACAACTTCACCCTGCGTTACAACGGCTACCTCGACATGAGGCTTTATCAGGCAGGTGAATACACCATTCACCTCCAGTCCGATGACACGAACTACTTCGTGATGAACACCGTGGACGGCACCGTGGTTGTCAATGATCCAAGCTGCTGTGGCGAAATCACACAGGCTTTCACCATTAGCGTCCCAGGGATCTTCCCGTTCGACAACGTGTTTGGCGAGCAGGGCGGCGGTGAGTGGACCGACGTGGCCATCAGCGGACCGGGCATCCCCGGGATCGTGGCCCTCGGAGACACCGAGAACGGCAGCCCACCGGTTTATGTTATCGGCGCAGAGCAGCCCGATACCGATGATGACGGCATCTTCGACGCTGAAGAGTCCGCACTCGGCACTGACCCAACTCTCGCCGACACCGACGGTGACGGACTTGGGGACGGTCAGGAAGTCGCTGGCGGAACGAGCGCTCTTGTTGCCGACACGGACGGTGACGGCCTGAACGATGGAGACGAAGTTGCTTTGGGCACTGACCCCACCGCCTCGAACGCTCTGATCGCTGTGGACGCAACCGACCTTGATCTGGCTGACGGCGAAGTCGTTGCAGGTCTCACCAACTCAGGCACCGCTGGCGACTTCTCCACCCTGATTGGAACTGTGGAGACCGCTAGCCACTCTGCCAACAACGG
>DIHT01000007.1 GCA_002420305.1 Akkermansiaceae bacterium UBA5689
TGCAGGAGGCGGGGTAAGGGGTGCAGGGAAACCGGTTACTGTTCTGGTTACTGCTTGCTATTTTCTGGCGCCTCAATCGCCTCTAACAGACCGATTCCCCTTGTCGGAAAACTTCTCAAATCCTATGAATCCAGTCCTGCACGGCGCAGGGGTCATCTGGGAACGATTTAGGATCAGGTGTCCCTAGGACGTGCAGGTGAAAGTCCTGTTCCCAGCATGTTTGAAACCTAGCGTAGGTGAAAGGGCTAAGCCTGACTCGTAAAGTGGATCATTCGAGCCCCGGTGGCGAATGTGCACTCCGCGGCCCGAAGAGCCTCAGGATCGCTATCCCCAACAAGCCACTGAGCGTAAAGAGAATCATCGCTGAGACTCCCTCGGAGGAAATGGCAACCCGGATGATCACGGTTGAGAGAACGAAGCCCGTGTTGCGTGCGAGGTTACCAAAATCGGTGTAGAACCAGTAGGATATCAACAGGATGAGAATGTCCGCCAGAATCAGGAAGGTGAAGAAATCGAGGAAAAAAATAGAACTGCTGACCGCGCCTCCCCCGTCCATGACAGAAGAGATCCAAGTCCAGAATGAGTAGGCGGCAACTACCAAGAAGACGACGAGCATGACATTGGCAATCGCCTTCTTGGTGTTCACGAAAACCGCGATATCGAGAGGAAGTTCGTTTGGCTTGGCGCTAAGCGCGCCCACTCGGTGAAAAGTCAAAGAAGTATAGAAAAGAGCGAGGAAGGCCCCACATTCCACGAGCAAAAATGCAAGATCGGAGCTGATTTCCCAGCCCTCTGAGCTTCGGATCTCGGAGAGTTGCTTCAGAATGTCTCTTACAACCAGCAGAGTCGCGACTTCATACTGCTTTCCTACAGACGAGGAAAAGGAATCGGGAACCGTTCTGATAAGCTGGTAGACCTCGTAAACAAGAAGAATGGAAAACGGAGTGTAAAGCGCGGACAGGGGCGAATTCACGAGCTCGGCAGCATCACTGCCAATGGAGACAATCCCCGCGCTGTGAAGCGCCCACAGGGCCAGGTGGGCAAAGAAGCCAACCACCGCCAGCACGATTGCAACTCGCCGAAAGAACCCTTCAGCAGAGTCGCCCATCGTAAAGTCGAACGCCTTGCTGTTAAGGCCCCTGAGATGACTTATGCCCACAAGTGACCTTTAGTCAGGAATTAGGTTTATCCATCGAAAATGTCCCTTGAAGGAAAAGCCAAACACTGATTTCACACTCACTGCAATACCACACACCATATTGACTGCACCATCGGAGATTACAGTGGGAGCGACCGATCAGTATTACGGTGCTTCCTCCGCGAGGATGGAATGAGGAAGTTGAAAACAAGCGGGAGTCATTAATTTGAGTTTGCTGGGGTTCTTTTCCAAAGTAGCCTAGGATCGGTTTATGAAAAAAATTCTTCTTTTGGGTTCTGGAGAACTTGGCAAGGAATTCGTGATCTCCTGCCAGCGTCTGGGCCAATACGTCATTGCGGTCGATAGTTATGAGAATGCTCCTGCGATGCAGGTCGCGCATGAATCCGAGGTGATCTCCATGCTTGATGGCGAAGCACTCGATAGGATCGTGGCCAAGCATGAGCCTGATTTCATCGTTCCCGAAATTGAAGCTATCCGAACCGAGCGATTTTTTGATTACGAGAAACAAGGCATCAAGGTGGTTCCCAGTGCCAAGGCTGCAAACTTCACGATGAACAGAAAATCCATCAGGGATTTGGCTGCCATTGATTTAAACGTTCGGACTGCATCTTACAGCTATGCGTCAGATCTCGCCGAGTTGAAGGAGGGCGTTACCAAATGTGGGATGCCATGTGTCGTGAAGCCCTTGATGTCGAGCTCGGGTAAAGGGCAGTCTGTGATTCGAGATAAAGCAGACATCGACAAGGCCTGGAGCTATGCCTGCGAAGGTTCTCGCGGAGACCTGCAAGAAGTAATTGTAGAAGAGTTCATAGGGTTTGATTATGAAATCACCCTGCTCACTGTGACTCAGAACGATGGTCCTACTTTGTTTTGTCCGCCCATTGGACATCGACAAGAGCGAGGGGACTATCAAGAAAGCTGGCAACCAATGCCCATGAAGCCAGAAGATCTTGAGGAGGCGCAGGCAATGGCGGCCAAAGTTACACAAGCGCTCGGAGGTGCTGGCCTCTGGGGTGTCGAGTTCTTTATTTCTTCGGAAGGGACCTATTTTTCAGAACTTTCCCCGAGGCCCCATGACACTGGCATGGTGACTTTAGGAAAAACCCAAAACCTCAATGAATTCGAATTGCATGCGCGTGCCGTTCTGTCTCTTCCGATTCCAGAAATAAAGTTACTCCGCAATGGAGCAAGCGCCGTTGTTTTAGCGAGGGCTGAGTCCACAGAAACGCCTGTCTTCAACGGGCTGGAAGCGGCCCTGGCTAGCAATGATTCCGACGTTCGCATTTTTGGCAAGCCAGCGACAAGGCCATACAGACGAATGGCTGTCGCCCTAAAATTTGGCACAAACGACGTTGAGGACTTGGTCGAGCAAGCCCAAGAAATGGCGGCCAAAATATCCATCGAAACCCCGCCCACCTCAGCATGAGGACATTGAGCTAGCGCTCGAGTTTGTGGACGAGATAGAGGGTCCGCCCAGCTCCAGGGTGTCGGCCTACTTGGTCCGTGGTCCTCTGGAACGACTGGGTCGTAGCGCCGGGGGCCTCAGAGTCAGCGGTGACTGAAAAACATCGAGATCCTCCCTAGGGCTTTCTCCAGAGTTGGACCCCAACCAAGTGCACCGCACCCTGCACCGCACCCTGGTTCCTGCACGGGGTTGGCTTG
>DIHT01000087.1:0-34130 GCA_002420305.1 Akkermansiaceae bacterium UBA5689
TCCCGGAATCAGTGAAAAGGCTGAATTGTGGACAGCCAGAATTGCGGCGGGGGGCGCTGTGATTGTTGCAGGCTGGTTTGGCATCAATCCTCCCGGCTTTGTGGCTCAGGTTGTGGCTTTTGCCTTTGGGCTTGCCGCATCTTCTTTCTTCCCAGCCATCATTCTGGGGATCTTCTGGAAACGGGCTAATCTCTATGGGGTGATCTCGGGAATGATTGTGGGCATCGTGTTCACCTCCTCCTATATTATCTATTTCAAATTCGTGAATCCTGCCGTCAATAATTCCGATCATTGGTTGTTCGGTATTTCCCCTGAGGGAATTGGAACGATCGGCATGTTGATTAACTTTGTGATTGCCTGTGGTGTTTCGCTCATCAGTAAGGCGCCGCCGGCCGAAGTGCAGGATATGGTCGATCGAGTCAGGTATCCAAGGGAGGCTCTAGAGAGTGCCGACTCCTAGGCGAGTACTGGAGGGAGTCGAAGGTGCTCAATTGCCTCTCCGAGATCCGTCGATGTTACCTCGGTGGAGAGAAATGCCTCACCCAGTGCCTTCAGCAGGACAAAACGGATTTGACCGGATGTAAACTTCTTGTCGCGAGTGAGGGCGGTCATGATCGACTCAGTGCTGATATCCAGCTCCAGCTGGAGGGGTAGATGCCACCTCCGATGGATGGTGAGCAGGCGGTTTGTTTCTTCCTGAGATAGGCCTGCTTTCCGCTCAGAAAGGTAAAGGGCCGCTCGTGCTCCCAGCGAGATCGCCTCGCCGTGCAGGAGGGTGCCATATTCAGCGGTGGCTTCAATGGCATGCCCAATGGTATGTCCGAAATTGAGAAGGGCACGGGTGCCCGAGGTCTCCTTTTCGTCTTCCTCCACGATGCGAGCTTTAATGGCCAGGTTGGCAGCAATAAGTTCGGGTGAGACTTCCTGATTCTGAGGGTCCATTGTTTCGAGTTCCGAGAGCATGGACGCATCCCTAATGGCAGCGTGTTTGATGACCTCGGCGAATCCCTCGCAAAATACGTTGCGGGGGAGGGTGCGCAGGGCGCCAGGGTCCGCGAGGACGAGGCGAGGTTGTTGAAAGGCTCCGAGGAGGTTTTTCCCCTCTGGGACATTCACACCTGTCTTGCCGCCAACTGAGCTATCAACCTGGGCCACGATAGTGGTCGGAATCTGCACGAAGGGAATCCCGCGATAAAAGATGGCCGCCACGAAACCAGCGAGATCCCCGACGACGCCCCCTCCGAGAGCGACCACGAAGCTGCCGCGATCATGCTGGTGCTCGATGAGAGAGCGGCAGAGCGATTGGGCCTGCTCCATGGACTTGGAGGACTCCCCCGCAGGAATGAGGTGGGAAGAAACTTCAAAGCCTACTGCCTCGAGGGATGCGCGGACTTCCTCGCCGTAATGGCGGGCAACATTCTCATCGCTGATAAGCGCTGCTTTACCAGTGAGCCCGGCTTCCTTGATTAGAGAGCCCGCTCTGGTAATGCAGCCCACTTCAACAATAATGTTGTAGGGCCGTCTGGGGAGGTTGACTGTGACTTGGGGCACGGTGAAGTACTTGGCAGGCAGGTTCTGGACACGATGGGTGCGATTGGCAAGGAACTACGTCGGTCTGAGGGACTTCCAAGCGGACAGGTCGGGGCGGAGGAGAAGGTCCAGAGCTTTATCTTGAAGGGAGAGGGAAGTAATCAGGTGGTCCAGAAGAATAGCAGAGGCGGTGGCATCATAAAGTGCGTCATGCCAGCGCCGGTCGGGGTGAATGGCTCCAATTCTCTGTTTCAGTTCAAAGTGCTCGATCAGATCTCCAAGGGAGAATTGAGCAAGACCTGGCCATGCGGCACGGGCCACGTTCAAGGTGTCGACCCAAGGTCCGAACTGGTGACCGGGAAAGGCCCTGAGAAACCGTTTCTCTGTGCCATGTCCATGCGCGATAAGAATTCGATCCGTTAAGAGGCTGCGGATCCGTGGGTAGAGAGAGAGGAGGGAGGGGGCGCCAGCAAGGTCTTCGAGGGTAATACCGTGAACTTTTCGAGCCGACCAGGAAATGGGTTGATCGGACGAAAGATAGGAGCAGAACGATTCCCCAAGTCCTTGCCGCGGGCACCAGAGAGTGATGCCGATTTGAACCGGGACATCGGTTCGTCCGCGTGCGGCACCCGCAGACTCAAAGTCGATTGCGGCGAACTTCTGGGACCGAATAGGATCGGCAGCAGTGATAGAGAGAGGCATCCGGATTTGAGGGGTCTAAATATGGGATGGTTTTATAATGGCGACTCAGGAGTGGTGCGGTAGTATTGTTCTCTCAGCATCATGAATGAATCACTTTCTCAATATTTAGCATTTCTAGATGGAGGAACGATGGCCCTGCTCGCCTTCGGTGCCTTGGTGGTCGTCTTTCTCCTGTGGGCGATTGGGGCCTACAACGGGTTGATTAAGTTGCGGAACATGTATCGTAATGCCTTTGCCCAGATTGATGTTCAGTTGAAGCGGCGCCACGACCTGATTCCAAACTTGGTGGAGACGGCTAAATCGTTCATGAAGCACGAGCGAGAGACCCTTGAAGCGGTCATTCAGGCGCGTAATGCGGCAGCGAGTGCCCGGGATGGATTGAACCCGGATGATGCTGCCCAGATGCAAGGATTGATGGCGGCCGAGGCCGGACTGGGTTCAATGATGGGCAAGTTTTTTGCGCTTGCAGAGGCGTATCCGGATCTCAAGGCCAACCAGAATATGATGCAGGTGAGCGAGGAGCTTACCACCACCGAAAACAAGGTCAGCTTTTCCCGTCAGGCCTACAATGATGCAGCAACTCTCTACAACACGAAGATCGAAGTTGTGCCCTCCAATATCATCGCCGGAATGTTTAATTTTAAGGCTGCAGTTCTCTTCGAGGTCAGTAGTGAGGCCGAACGCGAGGTTGTAAAGGTGAGTTTCGACTGATCGGATGAATTGCTAATTTTGGGGTGTCTGCGGGGGATAGAGGAGCGATCCTGGGTAAAACGATGAATTTTTTTGAGGCGCAGGAGAAGGCTCGCCGCAGGACCAAGTGGCTGGTTGCTTATTTTGTCTGTGCGGTAATCTCCATCGTATTTTCGGTGTATGTCGGTGTTGCCTTTGCCATGAAGCTGGCAGGGTCCCTACCAGAGCTCTGGCATCCAGAGCTGTTCGCTTTCGTTGCCGGGGCAACCTTGCTTCTGATCCTCGGAGGGACGGCCTATAAGTCGATCGATTTACGAAGAGGAGGGCGGGCGGTTGCTGAAGGTATGGGCGGGCGTCCTGTGCAGCCTGACACTGGAGATCTCAAGGAGCGCCAGCTCCTGAATATCGTGGAAGAGATGGCTATTGCGTCAGGAACACCGGTTCCACTTGTCTATGTGATGGATCAGGAAGCCGGGATTAATGCTTTTGCAGCGGGCACCGAACCCTCCAATGCTGTGATCGGCGTGACGAGGGGATGTCTTGATCTGCTTTCCCGGTCAGAGTTGCAGGGGGTTATTGCCCACGAATTCAGCCATATCCGGAATGGCGATATGCGCCTCAATATGCGTTTAGTTGGGTTTATCTTTGGGATCCTCGTCCTCATGATTGTGGGACGAGTCCTGATCTCTTCCTTGCGGTATGCTCGCCCCAGTAAGAATAACAAGGAGGGTGGGGGGGTGCTCGCAGTGCTACTACTTTCAGGGTTTGTCCTCTTCCTCGCAGGGGCAATTGGAGGGTTTTTCGCGCGGGCGATTCAGGCCGCAGTGTCCCGTCAAAGGGAGTTTCTTGCCGACGCGTCGGCTGTTCAATTTACTCGTGATACCGATGGGCTCATAGGGGCCTTCAAGAAGATTGGAGGCTGGAAGGAAGGTGCCCGGGTTAAGAGTCCCCAAGCTGCTGCGATGAGTCACATGTTTTTCGCGGAGGGCGGATTGTTCCGTTGGGGTATGGCAACTCATCCTCCGCTTAAGGTGAGAATCCGGGCTCTGGATCCCAACTCTTCCAAAGTCAATTTTGACTCGGTATCACTACCCGATGTGGATATGGTGGGCGCCGGGTCTCCCTCGGCGTCGATGGCGGGTTTTTCTTCTTCGGCTTCGACTCGAGATCCGCCAGCGATGAAGGCATCCGACACGCTTGCTTGCCTGGGTGATGACATGGATTGGCAGCTGGAGCGCGGGCAGCAGATTTGCGTCGGGATTGATGAGGAGTGGAGAGCCGCCTCGCGAGATCGAAGTAAGGCGCAGGTCCTGATATTTGCAATGTTGCTGTCCGGAGATCCTAGGAAACGCAGGGAACAGTTGGAGGGCTTACGCCAGGGTATGGGGCAGAAATATGTGGAAACACTCAGCGAGTGGCATGAAACTATTGGGCCGCTTCATTCGGCCGCGAAGATTGCGATTCTAGACCTCTGCATTCCAACTCTCAAGCAGCTGAGCGAGAGTGAGTATGAGCGTCTCCTGCAGATGCTGGACTGGGTTATTGCAGCTGACGAGAAGGTAGACCTGTTCGAGTTTATGCTCCAGCACTCGTTGTCTAGGCACCTGTCTAGTCACTTTTTCTCAGGAAAAAGGAAGCTCGACCGTGATCCCGGGCCGACGAAGGGGCTTTCGGAATCCGGCGACATTCTGCTTTCCATGATGGCGTGGAACGGGCGCGATAGTAAAGGGGCGGCAAAGGCTTTTAAGTTTGCAGTGGAGGGGTCCACTCCATTCGAGAGCAGGGTGCCTTCTCTGCTTCCCGAGGACTCCCTTAACTCGGAATTGGTATTGGCAGCTCTTGGTGCATTCGAGGAGGCGTCACCACTCGTGAAGAAGAGAATCCTCGAAATGTGTGGTCATGCGGCTGCCGAGGATGGGGTGCTTACCAATGAGGAGGCCGAGCTCCTCCGTGTGGTTGCCGATGGAATAGGGACGGCCCTTCCTCCATTTCTTTCATGATTTGGTCGTGTTGAATAACTAAGGCGAACTGGCTTGCTTTGTGATACGCTAAGGGAGAGGGTTTGGCGGCACCTATGGCACGACGTCCCCTTTGGATATGGCCTAACATTCTGAGTCTCGATGCTCCCCTGGTGGCGCTCGCATGGTTCTGGATGTTCAAGCAGATTTGGCTGGTGAAGTACCATCAGCCTTCTTTGCCATGGCTGCTGGCGCTGACAGTCTGGTGCATCTATGTCGCAGATCGGCTTATGGACTCCCGGGGTATTAGAGGGACGGAAACCAATTTGGCATTACGTCACCGATTTCATGGCGATTACCGAGGTCTAATGATCGTGGCTCTTTGTGTTGGGGTTGTAGGGGTGTTCTTTCTGCTATCGCGGCAGTCTCGTGGATTGCTGGCCTATGCGTATCCGGTTGCGGTTCCGGTCCTGCTGTATTTTTTGATCAGTTTTCAACGCCCTGAGAAAGGGGTTTCTTGGTTTAAGAATATAGTTGCAGGATTAGCTTTTGCTTACGGAACAACTGTGGGAGTCCATTTTCGTAGTGGTAGCTCGGTGGGTGTGCATGAGCTGGCTCTGTCCTCGGAGGTCGTGGTGTTTGCACTCCTTTGTATGATAAATATGATGGTGATTGATCACTGGGAGTCAGGTGGTGAGGAGGAAAAAGGTAGGGGTGAGAATGAACGTGAACTCGAAAATACGATCATTAAGATCCTCCTGCTTTCCTTGGTGATTGTGTGTTACCTTCTTGCAAGTTCTGCTGAGGGGTTTGGGTCGCAGGTTCACAAGGCCTTTTATCTGGCGGCGATGGTGGGGGCAGGAGGCTTGGCGTTTCTTGCCTTATTCCGCCATTTCTTTTCTCCGGTTTCACTGAGAATTCTCGCTGATGTGGCGCTGCTTCTACCTCTGCCATTCTTTTGCCTCTTCGCTTATTGATTTACGGGCTTGGAGGATCAGAGAGCGGTCCTCATTGTGTTCCTGAATAGCGCCATTGAGGGCGGCGCCAGGATGGAAAATTTGATTTGGAGCTTGGAGGGCTTGCCATTCGTTATTAGGAAGAAACTCAAATCCGTCTTAAATCGTGGGAAAAAAATCAAGTAAACCGCACCCGGCACTTCTCATTGTTGGTGCGCCCGGCGCGGGCAAAGGGACTCAGGGGAAAGTGCTTGGCACTCTTCCGAGGTTCTTTCACTGCGCGTGTGGAGATGTGTTTCGCTCTCTGGATACGCGAACTGCCCTCGGGCAGAAGTTCGTAGAGTATTCCAGTAAGGGAGAACTTGTGCCGGATGAGCTTACAATCGGCTTATGGAAGGTGCAGATCGACAACTGGATTGAGACATATCACTACAAGCCCGATATCGACATTCTCGTGCTCGACGGCATTCCAAGGAATGTGGAGCAAGCTAAAATTATTGAGAACTATCTTGAGGTATACACTGTGATTCATCTCACGTGTCCGGACCGCGAAGAGCTTTCCCGGCGGATGCGGAAGCGGGCATTGAAGGAAAATCGCTTTGACGATGCCAGCGATGAGGTGATCAGCAATCGTATAGAAACCTACGTTGAGGAAACCCGGCCCCTGATCGAGTATTACAAAGATAAGGTTGTCGATATCGATGCCACTCGGCAGCCAGTTGAGGTTCTGGGTAAGATAATTGGAGAAATCGTAAAGTTGGATGCTTACAAGGAGAGGGCCAAGATAGTGGTTTAAGGGTAATTGCGATCCCTTCGGCGGCTCTACGGTCAGGATGGACGCGGAGTCTACTGGTAACCTGCACTGGATTATGCGCGTACTCTTCATGGGCACAGGCGAGATTGCCCTTCCTACCTTCAAGATGCTGGCGGACAGTATGACTCTGGTTGGACTGGTTACTCAGCCTGACAGGCCGGTTGGGCGTCGTTCGAAGCCTCAGCCTCCAAGGATCAAGGAGGAAGCTCTGGTGCGATCCATTCCGGTTCTGCAACCAGAGGACGTCAGGCGCGAGAGCGAGATCTCGGCTATCGCTGTGCTTGATCCGGAGCTTATCGTGGTGATGGCCTATGGTCAGATTCTCACCAAGGCTCTCTTGGCTGTGCCGTCCCTGGGATGCTTTAATATTCATGCGTCCTTGCTGCCTCTGCACCGCGGGGCGTCGTGCATCCAAGCCGCTATTGCGGCTGGTGACTGTGAAAGTGGCATCAGTATCATTAAGATGGTAGAGCGCCTGGATGCCGGGGATGTAGTTATGGCAGAGAGGATTGGTCTGTCGGCAGATGAGACCGGGGGCTCACTTCATGATCGCCTCGGAGAACTGGCGCCTGAGCTAACGATGGTGTGTATCGAAATGCTGGCCGCTAATACGTTGACCGGGGAGCCACAGGACCACGAGCTGGCTACCTATGCCCCACAACTACAGCGTTTGGACGGGCAGCTCGACTGGGGGCTTCCTGCTGAGGTCTTGGAGCGCCAGATTCGAGCATATGAACCGTGGCCCGGCTCTTATACACACTTCAAAGATGGTCGGGGTCGGCTCAGGCGGCTGAAAGTATTCGCTGATGTGAGTGTCAGCCGTGACGTGAGGGGTGTCGCTCCGGGAGAGGTTCTCAGTGTAAGTTCTTCAGGTATTACCGTCGCGTGTGGAGATGGCGGACTGGTGCTGAATGAACTTCAAATTGAAGGAGGAAGGCGTCTGTCAGCGGCAGAACTAATCAGGGGTAACGCTGTCGAGGTAGGTGAGGGTTTCTTTTCGCTGGTGAGTAGTCCGTGAAGACCGCACAATGGCTGCTATGCTCCTTCGATTTCTGGTTTTATTCCTGTTGTTGTGCTCGCCTGTTGTGGCGGTCACGCTGGAGGTTGTGGAGCTTCACCAGCCTCTCTCTCTACACCGGACGGACGGGATAGGGGATACCCTTGGAAAAGAGGATCCGGTTCAGGCTGGGGTGTTTTCGCGGCCCTATGCTGTCACCGGAGCGATGCCAGAAGATCTGGTGAAGGCTGTCGCTGCACCTCACCGGATAGCTACCAATAGCGAGGGTTATGAAGTCGATGATGCAAACCTCCTGAATCTCTGTGGCGTAGCATTGAGCTCGGAAATGAAGGTGAACCGATTGCTGGTAAGATTCGACGTGGGGAATTTCGAGTTACCCGAGGAATTGGATCTCACTGCACGGCAGGTAATCCGGCTCTCGGTTATCGCGGTTGAGCGGACCCTTCGAGCCTATTTCCAAAGCGTTAAGGATGAGGTTTTGAGCGTTTCGATTGGGATCACTGGGACAACCGAGGGTAATGCTGCTCTCAAGGATCTTGCGAAGCGATTCCGTCTGGGGCGGTCCGGCGGCGACCAAGAGGTGAATCAGGGGAGGTAAACATCTGAGCTGCGGTTCAGATCAGTGCCGGGGGTAAGCGGCCGAGGTGCGTCCTTTTCGCTTTTCACGGATGGGGAGTATTGCTTCAATACTCTAACCGGTTAATTACCTATGGGTGAAAAGGAACGCTCCTTCAAGAGAGCCATTTTAAAATTGAGTGGAGAGGCTTTGAGAGAGCCCGGGAGCACCGACAACATTTCGCCTGAGATTGTTGGCCGGATCGCGAGTGAGATTTGTGCGGCGCTCGAATCAGGGGTCGAGCTGGGAGTTGTGGTCGGTGGCGGGAATTTCTGGAGGGGCGCTGCCGCAAGCGAACGTGGTATGGATCGTGCGACTGCTGACTATGTTGGGATGTTAGCTACCGTGATGAACGCGTTGGCCCTTCAGGCAGCACTGGAAGAGCGGGAGGTAACCTGTATCGTGCAATCGGCGATCGAAATGAAAAATGTGGCTGAGCCATTTCTCAGGTGGAAGGCAAGTCGCCATCTGGACCAGAAACGCGTAGTCGTGTTTGCTGCTGGAACCGGCAGCCCCTTTTTCTCTACCGACACCACAGCGGCTCTCAGAGCGAGCGAAATGAGTGCAGATGTGATCCTGAAGGCGACGATGGTGGATGGTGTATACACCGCGGATCCTAAGAAGGATCCTGAGGCCGAAAGATACGACCGTGTTACTTTTCACGAATGCATCTCAAATCGATTAGAGGTGATGGATTCCACCGCGTTCAGTCTCTGTATGGATAATAATATGCCGATCATAGTCTTCGATCTTGGAGAGTCCGGGAATATTGAACGGGCGCTCCGGGGTGAAGAGCTTGGCACAGTGGTCTGTGGTGAGTAGGCTTACGGGAACAATATAACAATCAGGCACAATGGATCAGGAAACGAGTAAACAGGAGGTGAATGCCTCAATGGCTAAGGCGGTGGAGCACATGCTGCAGGAATTCCTTGGCGTGAGAACCGGCAAGGCCTCGCCGAGTCTGGTGGAAAACCTTGAAGTTCATGTTGAGGCTTACGCGAGCAATATGAGACTGAAGGAGCTGGCGGTGATCACGACTCCAGAGGCGCGTACCATCATGGTTCAGCCCTTCGATCCGAGTGTGACAGGGGATATTGAGAGGGCCATTCGTGAAAATGGAAAGCTGGGCCTGAATCCGGTCAGTGATGGTAAGGTGATCAGGTTGCCGATCCCGGAGCTGACAGAGGAGCGGAGAGTCGAATTTGTAAAGGTGATCAGGAACATGGCAGAAGAATCCCGGATAAGAGTGAGAGCTAGTCGGAAGGATGGGATGGATGCTGCGAAGGCGATGAAGACAGAGAATATTCTGACTGAGGACCAGGCTCGCGATTTCGAATCTGAAGTGCAGGACCTTACGGACCAATACATCAAGGAGATCGATGGGAAGCTGGCCGAGAAGGAGCAGGAATTAATGACAGTCTGAGGATGTGGTCAGGGCGCCCGTCGATCAGACTTGCCACCAGTCAGTCTTCTCTCAGGCGCGTGATTGCCAACGAGCGGCGGGCGCGCTTCCAGGCAGCGAAGGCGATGCCAAGGTAGAGCGCGGATGCGAGCGCGATGATTGTGGGCTGGCGGTGCTCAATTAGGAGCCAGTCATAGGTGCCACGGTAGATGGGCTTCAAGATCGGCGGCACGCTTGTGAGGAATGCAATAAAAGTCAGGAAGGAGGCCGCGGCCATCCCGTGGCGCCGTTCTCGGAAAGCGTAGAGAGAAGCGATGAGGATAGATCCTCCGAAAAAGAGTCCGGGGCTTGCCCGTGTCTGAATCTCCGCGGCTGAGGTAGTGTCGAGCAGTCCCGTCACACCTAGAATCAGCAAGACGACAGCGAGAATAAATGTGAGGCCGTGCATCGGATTTTGATTCAAAGACGTAAATAGCGAGGCTCCTTGGTCTTGAGTCAGATCTCATCTCTTCGCCCTAAGGTCAATTCATGAAGGAGGCTTGTGAGGTCTTGAGCGGGATCGCTATCATTGCCGGTTGCTCTCATTGCTTCAGAGCGTAATGTTCCGCCATGATTGATATGCTGGTTCGCCTTTATGACCTCCCGGATTCTTCGGAGATCTACCAGGGTATTGAGGCCAAGGGGGTGATTCTCCGAAGACCGATGGCCTACGAGCGTCACATCATGGCTGATTGGGTGGGGGCGCACTTCTCCCCAAAGTGGGTGAGCGAGGTGAAAGTGGCCTTTGGTAGGCAGCCGGTGAGTTCCTTCGTGGCGACGCGCGATAGGCAAATCCTCGGGTTTTCCTGCTATGAAACCACCAGTAAGGGATTTTTTGGTCCGACTGGTGTGAAGGAGTCCGAGCGAGGTTCAGGGTTGGGGACCGCTTTGCTTTTTAAGGCTCTCGAGGCAATGAGGAGTGAGGGGTATGCTTATGCAGTCATTGGGGGAGTGGGGCCGAAGGAGTTCTACGAGAGAGCCTGTGGAGCATTCGAAATTCCAGGGAGTGACCCAGGAGTATATGGCGATCTTTTACCCGATCCTTCACAGGCAAGTTCGGGGATTTGACTGGCAGATCGGATAGAATTAGCGATGGAAAAGAGAGAGGCTCAGGATCCAGAATACGTAAAAGGTGCTTTTGCTCGGATCTGCAAGAGGTACTCTCTCGCGAACCATGTTCTGAGTATGGGTACCGATATCCTGTGGAGGAGGAAAGTCGGTCGAATGGTTGCCGAGCACAAGCCGGGTCGGATCCTTGATGTTGCAACTGGAACTGGTGATCTGGCGCTCGAGCTACAGCGCTCATGTCCTGATGCCGAGGTCACGGGAGCGGATTTTTGTGAAGAGATGCTTGAGCTGGCTCGTGACAGGGGCTTGAAGAAGAGCTTGGTTGCAGACGGCTTGGAGCTTCCTTTTGCGGATAACAGCTTTGATGCGGTAACGGTCGCTTTCGGTCTGCGTAACATGAGCGATTGGAAAAAAGGGATTCAGGAGATGAGCCGAGTGGTTCGTCCATCTGGACTAGTTCTCGTGCTGGACTTTTCCCTCCCAGAGGGCCCTCTCCGGCGTCCCTATACGTTTTATCTGAACAAGATCCTTCCGAGGGCCGCCGGCCTCCTTACAGGGCAGAGGGATGCGTATGACTACCTCGCCGGTTCGGTTGAGCGCTTCCCGAGCGGGGGAGCGATGCTTGATCTGTTGGGAGAGGCGGGGCTGCATGAGCAGGCTTGGAAGCCTCTTACTCAGGGAATTGCCTCAATTTATACAGGAAAAGGGCCTAGTGGGCAGTCTTAGCGCTTAACATCAACCTCAGGAGATTCAGACTCAACGTATGTCAATTCAGCGCGCCGCAAATCAATTCGTATGCGACTTGGCCGCCTATGAGCCCGGGAAACCGGTGGAGGAAACTGCCCGTGAATTGGGGCTTAGGCCTGAGGAGATCGTTAAACTTGCGAGCAATGAAAATCCTCTGGGCCCATCACCAAAGGCCAAAGAGGCAATGCGCGCTGCGATCGAACAGGCACAACTTTACCCTGACGGTGGTGGTTGGGAACTTCGCCGGGCTATTGCCGAAAAGCATAGAGTTGAAATGACAAATGTGGTTCTCGGCAACGGATCGAATGAAATCATTGAGCTTCTCTGTCATTGCTTTCTTAACGAGGAGACATCTCTCGTGGCCGCTGAGCATGCCTTTGTGGTTTACAGATTAATGGCAAAGCTCTTTGGTGCGAAATACAAAGAGATTCCGGATCCTGGGTTCATCCATGACCTTGATGCGATGGCTGATGCCATTACTTCAGATACGCGTCTCGTGTTTATTGCAAACCCCAATAACCCGACCGGAACTATGGTGGATGGCGGGATGATAGAGAGTTTTCTGGATCGAGTTCCTGATCACGTCATTGTGGTGTTTGATGAGGCTTACCATGAATTCCTCGAAGACCCTCCTGATACTATCAGCCATATCAGAAATGGGAAAAACGTTTGCGTGATGAGAACCTTTTCGAAGGCTCAGGGCTTAGCGGCCCTGAGGATTGGATATGGAATTGCTCCGGTAGAGATTGCGGATTTGCTCAACAGGGCAAGGCAGCCGTTCAACGCCAATGCGATGGCGCAGGCAGGAGCGCTTGCCGCTCTTGGCGATAACGAACATGTGGCCAGGACGGTGAAAAATAATGATGAGGGTCTCACGTTTCTGCAGGACAGCTTCGATCAGCGGGGGCTTCACTACATTGAGAGCAAGGCCAACTTCGTCCTCGTTGAGGTGGGCGATGGGGATGCCGTCTTTGCCGGAATGCTGGCTAGAGGGGTTATAGTACGGGCGATGCGGGGCTACAAATTACCGGGGTGGGTTAGGATCTCAGTGGGGACTAAAGCGGAAAACGAGCGCTGTATTGAGGTGCTGGACGAGGTTCTTAAGGACTAAGGAGCAGGCCTTCGCTAGTTGACAGGGGTCGGACTCCCAATTAACCTTTTAGGAGTTCTTAATAATCAGATGTCCCGTACCACTGCTCCGGCGACCCGGAGGTTTCACTGCGATTCCTGTCGTGGTGAAATTGAGATCCCCTTTGATCTGCCCCCTACAACTGCGCCTTGTCCTCACTGCGGAACGAATGTCTTGTCGCCTCCGCCGCCGGAAGTCTTTCCGGAGTCCTTTGCCCAAGACTCATCGGCAGCGCGGGTCTTAGAACCCGCGGGCGAGGAGGCTCCAATCGAGGCTTCAGTCGGTCCTGAGGTGGTGTCATCTGAATTGAGAGCAGAGCCAGAACATCAGAGTGTATACGGGTTTGGAGGTCAGGCTCCGATCCAAGAGAAACGGGGTCATCCCGTTCTTGTTTTCCTGGGCGCTTTGGTGATGGTGGCAGGAGTCCTTGCCGCCTTGGTCTTCCTGAATAACAATGGAGCAAGCGGGCTTGTTCCGGCTCTTGAGGAGCCAGGCCTTGAGAGAGAGGTCCTTCCCGATGTCGAAACGCCAGTTCTTACCCGGGAAGAGTTTATCGGGGAGGGGTGGAAGAGTAGAGCGGCTGCCTCCATTCAGGGATTTCTTGAAGCAAGGAGCGCCAGAGAAAAGTCGAACTACGTCATTGGGGGTGCCGATCTTCTCGATGAAATGGAGAGGTTTTACGCGGGAGTGGAGGAAGTAGACGAGTCGGATACACCAGCTGAGGGCTTTAGTTTCCAGCAACTCGATATTGAGGATCGCCGGCGGGGATTGTTTCTAATGAGGTTTGAGAGGTCATCGGAGATCAAGATGTCAGAATTCTTTCGGCCGGTGGCTACCCTTGAGTTGCAGCATGGGGTGGAAGAGCCGGATCTACTCCTTTCCTCTCTCGCTTCCAAAGAGCGGTTTTCGGCGGAACCAATGCGGGTTATGGGCTTTTTCAAAGAGAAAGAAGGAAAGCTTCTCCTCGACTGGAATGTCTACACCCAGACCAAATACCGCCTCTTTAAACATTTTATTAATACTCCGCGCCCGGGAAGTGGAGGAGTCTTCCGCCTAATGGTCAGGGAAGCCCTGCCGCTTGGATTGTCGAATGAAGCTTCGGAGGGAGTGCGATTCTTTCGGTTCAGCGACCCAGCCTTTGGTCATGACCGGGTCACTATCACGGTTCCTAACAATGAACAAAATGGGCAGATTCTCTCGGAGGTGGCGTGGATCAATATTCCGGGGAAGCGGGATCAGAATCGCTATGCGACCGTAAGGTTGCGTTGGACCGACGAAGAGGAGAGCAAGATCGCATTGGAAGAGCTTGTCTGTTGGGAGTTTCTTGGGCTCGGCGGTGAGATTGGAAATACTACTCCCCAGAAGTCGAGAGGTTCTACTATAGGTGCCCCCCGACAAATGCCGCAATCGGAAGGAGAGCCTCAGCCAATCTCACATCGTGAGGGTGAGACAAGAGTTGGGCTGATTGATTTCGATGTTGGCTACGAAAGGGACGACCCGGTGGTGCCGGTCGAGCAAGAGCCCCAGCCGGAATTCTCAGAAAACCAGTGAATGAGACCATCGCGGCGATAGCGACCCCTTTCGGGCCTGGGGCGATTGCTCTCATTCGGCTTTCGGGGGAGAAAGCCCTCTCAGTCGCTGGAGAGGCGCTCGGGATGGATTGCGAGCGGCAGGAAGCAAGAAGAGTCATCAGGGCAGCCGTTCGCTCATCAGCAGGAGATGTTATTGATGATGTTCTTGTGGCTGTCTTTCGGAGACCCCGTAGTTATACAGGGGAAAACCTCGTAGAGATTAGTTGTCACGGCGGGGTATTGGTCGTGCAGCGTGTTCTTGATCGTCTGCTGGAGTGCGGAGCAAGGTCCGCGATGGCTGGAGAATTCAGTCAGCGAGCTTTCCTGAATGGGAAAATGGATTTAACCCAGGCGGAGGCCGTAATGGATGTGATAGGGGCTCAGACGGACCTGGCGCTCCGGGCCGCTCAGCAGCAACTTGGTGGGAAAATCGGGCTGGAGACCGAAGAAATTCGAGGCCTCCTCCTGCAAATCGTTGCTCAAATCGAGGCGTATATCGATTTTCCGGATGAGGATATTACTCCTCAAACAGGCGAGGCGCTTGCGGGTCAGCTTGAACTGGCCCAGAGGCGAATCGAATCACTGCTCGCTACTGCTCAACAGGGTAGAATTTTGCGGGAGGGGGCAAGAGTCGTTATTTATGGTGAACCTAACGTGGGTAAATCCAGCTTGCTGAACATTCTCCTCGGCCAGGAAAGAGCCATTGTCAGCGATACGGCAGGAACGACTCGCGATACCGTAGAGGAAGTAATCAATCTAGGAGGGTTCCCCGTTCGTTTGATCGACACCGCAGGGCATCGAAAAACCATCGATGAGCTTGAACGAGTCGGCGTTGAGAGGACGCTCGATAAGGTTGCTCAAGCTGATCTGGTATTGGAGGTTCTCGATTCGAGCGCCCCAAGGCGGAAGAGTCTGTTACGCTCTAAAGGTAAAAACACCCGCCGTCTTATGGTTCTCAACAAGTGCGATCTTCCTCGTCACTCTGATTGGAGCGGGGGGGCGGATCTGGTCGAGATCTCTTGTGCTGAGGGCTGGGGGCTCGATAGGTTGATTTCCGCGATCGTTGGAGAGTTTGCTCAGGGAGATGGGACATGGGGGCAGGATGCGGTAGCGGTAAATGCGCGGCATCAGAGCTGTTTGCGGCGGGCAAGAGGTGCCCTTGAGGAGGCTTACGGGCAGCTCAGAGGCGGAGTAGGACCTGAATTTGTGGCGGTAGACCTCAGGCTGGCGCTGGATGCCATTGGCGAGGTGGCTGGCAGGGTAGAGGCCGAGGAGCTCCTCGGAGAGATCTTTGGGCAATTCTGTATCGGGAAATAGAGGTCTGGCAGGTATTCTTGGCAAGGTTCGGAAGAGTGATTTCGTGACCAGAGGCTTGAAGATCTGGGATGTTGTGGCTTGTTATGAGGCACGCCATCTTAATGAATTCAACGCGCCTCGCTTCAATCTTCGGTGTTATCGGCTTGGCCCTTGTTATCCTCGCGCTCGGTCAGGAGGAGGCTTCGCCCCCGGGCGAGTTAAAGGGGGATAGTCTGGGGAGTGAGGTTGCGCCTGAGCTGCAAGAGGTGAGCGCTGGTGCCGAGCAGGTTTTGAAGGAGGCGCGTAAGCTGGTCTCCCGACTTGGAGATGACTCTTTTAAGGTAAGAGAGGCAGCAACGCAGAATCTCTGGGATCTCGGAGATGTTGGAATCGATGCCATCAGGGAAGGTGTTGAGGCGGATGACCCTGAGATTTCCTACCGCTCGCGGATCGTCCTGCGCCGCATAATGACCGGGATCACCTCCGAGACCCCGCCGGAGATTGTGGAGCTCGTTCAGCGATACTTTCGTTCCGGGCCTGAGGTTAAGAAGGCTATTTTCCAGGAGCTTTTAAATGCGGAAGCCTATATGCAAATGCTCAGGCTCTACCGGTTCGAGGAAAGCGAGGAAGCGCGACAAGTTTGCGGTGAATTGGTCGAAAAGGCAGTCCTTCCCCTGACGCTTCGAGAGCTCGTTGAGGGAAGGCGCGAGGAGGCAGAAGCGATTCTTCGTCTGGCCCCCAGAGGGGAAGAGAATAATCGGCGGCTGGCATGTCTCTTGAGGATGAACAGGGATCTGGATCATGAAATTGCGAAAGGAGACGGGTCTATTGCTCTTGGAGATGACGGAATGGTCACTGAAGCTACCCGGGAAGCTGCAGAGATTCAGCTTGCTCTCCTACGTTCTGCGGGACGACTCGTCGATTCCCGGACGTTGGCAGAGAAGTTGGGGCGTTCCGACGTGGTAGCGGTGATGGCGCTTCTTGAGGGAGACCCTGAGCCTTATCTTCAGTGGTGTATGAATCGACCGAGGGAGTCGGCGATTGTCAGAGTCCACGCGGAGACAGTCCTTCGTCGCTGGCAATTGGATCACGAGGAGTCTGATCGGCTGATGGAGCAGATGGCCAAAGAGGCCTCGGGAGATGGTGAAGATGAAGAAAAGAGAGGGGCTGTCCTGTCACTTCTCCTCAACGGAAATGTGGATGTGGGACTGCCACTGTTATTTCGAATGAACAAAGATTCAGCCTTCACCTACTACGACACGGTGGAGCAGCCTGGAAAGGCGCTCCAGGTGTTTGGGTACACGGGAGGAGAGGAGGATCGTCGCAAATGGCTGGGAGAGCGGTTTGAGGCGATGGCGGCGGACTGGTCAGATTCAGAGGAGGAGCGTTATGAGGTGCTCACGATCGCGTCCTTTCTTCACACCCGGGGAGAGCAGAAAGAGAGTATCAAAATCATGGAGCGGCTCTCAGAGCTGGCTTTGAAGGACGGTTTTTCCAACTGGCTGGAGTTTGTTGGGCGTTTGAATGATCTTGGTGGTAGTCTCTATGAGCTGGCCTTCCTCGTGTCATCTAAAAGGCTCACCGCCGATTCCAAGGAACGAGATGACCTGCGGGTTGTGGCGCATCTTTTCGGTGAGGGAGATTCCGCACCTCGGCTATGGGGATTTCTAGGGAGAGTGGAAGAGGAAAAGGCAAAAAGGATTCTCCTTCTCGGGGCGCTTTACGGAATCGTGCATATGGACGATGCAAAGTTGAGGGCCGCTCTCAAAATTTTGGAGGCTAAAGCGAGTGAAGAAGAAGAGCAGCAACAGATTCTAGGAGACCTTTTAGAGGCTGCGGAGGCACGGGATGAGGCCACGGTCTCCGTAGGTCTTCTTGAAAGGCTCGCGAAGAATGACCCGGAAATGAAGTGGGGGAAGAAGCTGGCAGCAAAGTATGGGCAGGTGTCGGAATGGGGAAAAGCGGTCTCTAAATTGAGAGAAGTCATCGAGAAGGAACCTACCAATATGCGCTACCTGGCCTATTATGGGGGAGCGCTTTCGAGGACCGGGAATGATGGAGATGCGCGGGAGTCTCTGGAGAAAGTTGAAACCTTCTCTTTAGATGAGCCCATTCGGCTTCTCCGCATGGCTCTGGATGTGAATAGCAGTGGAGCTGTTGCTAAGGCCGAGGACTACTGGCGGAAACTGGTGATCACGGGAGGCCCCGCCGACTGGTATTGGCAAACCGCGGCTTCTTATTTCTCCAAGCAGGCGAGAACTAACAAGCAGTGGAGGGTGGCAGCAGCCTTTGCAGAAGTTGATGCCATGCAGTATCTCAAGGGGAGATCAACCTTTATCAATCCGGTCTCCTTTATTCGTAAAAGGTTCATTGCAGATCTCTATCGGGGGTTAGCGCTGCACGAGGAGGGTAATCAGGAAGAGGCGAACAAGCTCTTTCGCAGCTCCTTCGAAATCCTTAACGGGGATGGCATCCTGGCGGACGACTATTTCCCCCTTCTAAGAGAGGCGGGTCTGGTAGAGGAGCATGATCGCAATTTCAGAATTGTTTACGGACGATTGGCAAAGTCCATTGAGGCATACCCGAAGGCGCACAATACCTACAACAGCGCAGCTTGGATGGCGTCGCGGGCCTGCCGGGAATTACCTGACGCCATGCAGAAGATCGAACGAGCCCTCGCGATGCGCCCCCGGCAGGCGGCTTATCTGGATACCATGGCTGAGGTCTGGTTTGCGAAGCAGGATCGGAGCAAGGCGGTGGAGTGGTCCCGGAAGGCTGTCCGTGATAGTTTCCATGGAGGTTCGGGGTCGGAGGCTGGTGTTGGACTGCGGGAGCAGTATGACCGTTTTATCTCCGGTGAATTCCCAGTGCCCTAGAGCGCCTGAACTCTGGTTGGGACCAGTGGCGGAGGGGGTGGGATTCGAACCCACGATAGGTTGCCCTATGCCAGTTTTCAAGACTGGTGCATTCAACCGCTCTGCCACCCCTCCATATCTATTGTAGCTTGGGAGCTGCGGTTCAAGTGAGGACGGCTGTTATACGGAAATCAGGTCGAAAGGCAAATTCTGTCTCGCTTCCTTTGAGATAAGTGGGGTTCCGAGCGGGGGGAAGCTGCGCCACCCGGATCTGGGCGGGGTGTGGTTATTCCTCCTCCTGTATTTCCACCTCCGAGATCCATGTTGCTACATCTTCAGCCACAGTCAGCGAGCGGGAAAGCTTGTGCTAAACACCCGAGGCGTGGTATCCATCCGCGCATGAAACTCAGCCCGGTTATGGCTGTTGCACTAGTGGCCCTTCTTTCGGCCTGCACCTCTCCTCCATCCAGCTTATCTGTGGCCCAGTTAGAGGGGAGCCGCTCAGCCCGGCAATTGCAGAGTGCCGAATCCTACCAAAGGCAGATGGGTGAGATTAGGTCAGCCCACAGGTTCTGGGGTCCTCAGGATTATGGTACACGCAGGGAAGAGATCGATAGCGCCCGAGCCCTGCTGCTGAACTCTGTCTATTCTGACTAGTCTCGCGTCCCTGGCAGGCTGAGCTAAGGCGAATATCAGGTGCGGTCAGCAAGCGCGGGCTCTGTGGCTGCCGGGGCGCGTCTTAACGATCCGAATCGCCGTCGTTAGGCTCAACAGGCTCGTCCTCCTCGGACTCCTCATTCTCATCGAATTCCCCTGCTACGAATTCCTCGATTTCCTCCTCGCGCCGTGTCTTCAATTCGTGGATTTCAGCCCTGAGTCTGCGGATCTCCGCCTTTCCGTTGCGGATCTGGAGGTCGATTCGTACCGCGAGTTTGTCCTTCAGCCGAGTCCGGATCGCATCGCGTTCCGGGTCGTCGTTCTCGAGGGTGTGCCAGGTGTGAACAAGAGCGTCGATTTGGTAGTCGAGGCGAATTTTGGCCAGAAACTTCTTTGCATGCTCCGCGCCTTCTTCCTCCGCGAGGCTGCGATATTCCCAGACGATCTCGGAGAAGTCCTCGACCATTTCTTCGTAGTAGTCGATCGGCTCGTTGGCCTTGGTGTATCGAAGCAGCACCAGGGCTTCGGGAATGCGCTCCTCAAAAAAGCTCAGCATCTCGGCGGCCTCAGGTTTGTCCTCCGGCGCGGCTCCGGCGGTCGAAAGGGTTGCTTGATGGGCGAGTAGGGCAAGGAGGGGGATTGCGAGTCGTTTCATTGTCGTAGACGTAATGAGGCTAGGTGCCTAGAGCGTGGTGGCCACAATAATTCCGGCATCCCCTGACCCGGTGTGGATCCTGAAAACTCCCGCACGCTGATAGCGTTGCAGTTACGGTGGTAGTTGAGATGCTTGGCGGAGATGGGAAAGTGGGGGAAATTGGTGGCGAAATTCGCGGTTTGCTGGTTCCGAGGCAGACGGGATCTGGCGCTGGAGAACTTGGGGTTGCGCCAACAATTGATGGTGTTGCAGTGAAACTCGAAACGGCCGCAGTTCAAGGGCTCGGATCGTCTCTTTTGGGTGCTCTACTCAAGAGCTGCGGATCGTTGGCGGAAGGTCCTGTTGATCGCGCGGCAAACAGCGGTAGGAGCTTCTTCAGGGCGAACTCCCTAAAAACCGTCTAGATGCATCATCCAAAGAATCAAGCTGCTCAACCCAAGATAGATATAGCAAAAGATCATGCCGGACACAGCCATGGCGATACCTTCCTGATTATATTTCCGCCTCTTGAGCTGCACGCAGGCACAATGCCCGCAAAAGACCCCGAACACAGATATCAGGACGACACAAAAGAGAATTAGATTCACCCAGGAATCGTTTCTCGTCACAATTGGAGACCAGAGTGCAAATGTAACGCCGATCGCGCTGAAGAAACTGACCTTTGCTAGCTGATTGGTTGTGGGACAACGCCCAGGATCAGGCCTCAATTCAAGAGGGGTATCACTTGGTTTTTCTGTTCTGATATTGCCTTAACTGTAGCGGTTCTACCTCGTATTGAGCAAGCACTGGGCTTGTGGCTACCGGGAGCACTGTGGTGGGTTACTTTTAGAGACTCTCCCTGCGTATCAAGCTCTTCGCTCTTGCTCGTGCAGTGTTTTCCAAAATGGTCTTTGCTTCTGTGACAAATCAGTCTGCTATCTGAAAGTGTGAAAAAGGAAGAGTCCCAAACGAGGCCAAAGAAAAAAGATTTGAATGTGCTGCTGCCGTGCTGGGCTCTGGCCTATTTCCCGATTGTCTTTGTGGTGGGTAGCTTAAGTGCCATTGGAGATCCTGCTGGTGGATTCATCATTTTTGCATTTTCTGGGGCGGCATTGCTGGTGCTGATCCCTGCTTATGCGGTGGGTATATGGAAACTCACTGCAAAGCGGATGAAGAATGGCACTAACACGACAAAAATCACTCTATTCCAACTACTCCCTGTAGTGGTCTATATCTTTTTGTTGGTCTCCGTGTTCACCTTTGGGGGATCGCCTGTATAAGCATCCTTTAGGGTTGTTACTCTCTGCTGTCAGAGAGCAACTGAGGGGGCTTGTAGCTACTGGGGCGGCGTGGGGTTAGTCCAATCTACGCGGATCTGGGCAAGATGAGGGTAGTCACTTGTGGCCTCTCCTTAGAAGTCGGCAATTGTCTCACTTTTATAAGGGAGAGAATCAGAGTGGTGAAGGGTTCACTGTTCAGCTAGTTTCAAGGGGTGATAAAATCTGTGATTATTGTGGCAGCGCTGTTGGCTTTAACGGGCCATGGGTGGGCAGAGCTAAGGCTGGGGAGGACGACCCTGTTGTTTGCCACCGTGGAGGATGGGAAGCGGGTATTAACGAGTCGAGATGACTACGTCGAGCGGATGAGTCTATTTGATCGAGCGGCGCGTTTGAAGACGGACAGGGTGGTCTCGGAGAGGGAATATTTGAAATTTGTGGGGAAGGCTGTGCTGGCGTGGGAAGAGGCAGAGAAGGAAAAGGTGTATCTGGCGATGGAGGGTGTAGAAGAGACATTGAGTAAGATGGCTTTGCCGTTTCCAGAGAAGATCTGGTTAGTCAAGACGACGGGGCAGGAAGAGGGGAACGCCGCCTACACCAGAGCGAACGCGATTGTGTTTCCGGAGAAGTTTCTGGAAGGACGACCTTCGGGGGTGCAGCGGGTGCTTTGCCATGAGCTGTTCCACGTGCTGTCACGGGCAAATGAAGAACTTCGGGAGAGGTGCTATGCGGCTATCGGCTTCGAGAAGTGCGAGGAGTTAGTGTTTCCGGAGGAGTTGGCATCGCGAAAGCTGACCAATCCAGATGCGCCGCGTAATGAGCATTGCTTGAAGGTAAGGGTTGAGGGGAAGGAGCAATGGGTAATCCCAATTCTGTTTTCGAAGGAGGAAAAGTATGACCTAGAGCAGGGTGGGGAGTTCTTTCGCTATCTCCAGTTCAAGTTGGTGGTGGTTAAGCGCGCGTCTGAGGGCAAGGGTGTGAAGGTGGTCCGCGAAGGAGCGACAGCGAAGCTCCTGGACGTAGGAGAGGTGGCAGGCTTCTTTGAGCAAGTGGGTAAAAATACGAGTTACCTGATCCACCCTGAGGAGATTCTGGCAGATAACTTTGTCCTGCTGGTGACAAGGAAGAGGGGCCTGCCGTCGCCCAAAGTGGTAAAAACTCTAGGGGAGATTCTCGCGGGGAAGAGGTAGGAGAGGCGGGAGACTCACTTGTCGAAAGTCCCAATCGATCAGATGGGATCATCCGTATGAACAATGAGTCTATGCGACGGTTTTCCAGCCTCAAGGAGCAGGGGGAAAGAGTAAGTTATTTGCTGTCGAAGGCCTCTTCCCGCGTCTCAACCTTTTGGCCCTTGCTATTCCAGTATTGCTCGGATCCTTCCACAGGCGTTCCATTCTGGAGCTTTACTTCGCCGGCTTTCGATCCGTTGGAGCGATACATTATGGAAGGTCCCTCAAACTGACCGTCCTTGATATTCGCAACGATATAGACCTCCTCCCCACTGATGGAATCTGCCTTGTAAAAGACGCCTGAGTATAGGGTATCGGTTCCCTTGACAATAAAGTCGCCTTCCGGGCCTTCTTCGATTGTTTCCTCAAGGGTGGCCGCAAGCGCAGGAATGGCGTCGAAGTCCAAGAGAGCCTTGTCGACGAGAGGTTCTGGCTGCGAAGGGGTAATGAGAGTTTCCGGGGTGGATTTCTTCTCGCCGCACCCGGTAAGGAGGATGGCGGCATGAAGCAGGACTAATTTCTTCACTCCCGAGTCCTACCACTTAGGATGGAGCGCCTGCAAGTCGGGAGGTGACTCTCAGTAATGCCTTGTGGGTAACTGAAAGCTTGAGGGTTCACTCCGGGCTTCTCATTGAGTCGGATGAATTCTCGGACCCGGCTCGTCGAATGAATGGGTAGGGGGACCCGGGCGCCTGGCGTGCAATTGTAGTGAGCCGGGAAGGATTGTAAGAGGGGCGGTTCCGCACGGTTAGTGGGGCCGTACTGGTGGTAAGGTTGCTGAGGTAGGCGCGGGAGAAGGAAAGAGGCTCATGGTTGCTCAGCACCTACGATGGTGTTCGCTGCCATGTTCTCTGGAAGGCGTGGCAGATATTTCCCGTAGGGGGTCACTCACATTGAGGATTCTTCACGGGGTGTCCCCAGTATGAGAGGGCCAACTTGACGGAGATCGAGGGGTGAGAGGCGGAGTAAAGGTCGGTTCTAATGTCTACCTGACTCCGTCATTTTCGAGGAAGTAGGATGTCTCTCTTTACTGATCAAGGGATTGCCCCTCAGGGACATCGGTGACCCATGGATATAAGCTGAAACGATAACGGTAGATCGCGGCTGACCGATCGCGAGGTAGCGTCGACTGGTTTCCTCGTCCGAGGTTGGTATACCAGCCCGTCCGGAAAGCAGGATTGAGATGTCCGTAGTTGGCTCCGATCGTTATCCAGTCTTGGTCGTCGTGCCCCCTGATCTGAAGTTCGCACATAGTATCTGCCGGGAGGTTCTGCTGGAAGGTGGTGACTACCGCATCAGAACCTCTGCTGACTATGGTTAAAGGAGCGGATGGGCTGCTGCCGGAGTCGAGAGGATTGCTGTTGAAAACATATTCCATCAGATTGGAGTAGTGATCTTGATCGGGATCTGCGAGAGCGCCACTGATCGATGCGTCGGCGAGCTGTACTTGATTGAAAGTGCTCGTTCGCCAATTTTGCATCGGACTGATCAGATTTATTTGGACAGGGAGCCGGATCCAGGTGGGTCTGTTTGCTATGGGGAGAAATTCAACGATGAACTGATTTGATCCGGTTCTTGGAAGGTAATTTGTGGTCACTGGTGCGGAGTAAATAGCATACCAGCCAGGGGCATTTCCGCGTAAACTTGTTACCGTGGCTGTGCCTGTTTCAGGCTGGGTGACGATGCGGGCAGCGGGAATTGAGATCGGTATGGGCAGGGGTAAATTCGACTGCTGTGATGAGCCAACAGCGATGGAGTGCGGAGCGCTATCGGTCGACGGAGCTGAGCTTGAAACCCATATGAATAAGTCAATGGGATCAGATTGGCCGCTTTCTGTCGTTACCCGATAGGTCAGGAGGGTCAGGCCCTCGAAGTCCGGCGTGGGTTCAAACTGAAAATTTCCAGTTTGGGGGTCTGAGCTAAGGATAGTGCCCTCTGCTTGTGAATCATCAATTTGCAGCTCTAAGATCTCAAGGTAAGGGACTCCGCTCTCATCTAATAATCCGTCATTGGAGTAAAGACTGCGGTTATTGTTAGCCGTGTTTAAGACAGCATCAGGTTGCATGCTGAACCAGTCGGGTTCACCAGTAACTGTGCTTTGGCTGGGTAGAACCTCGATCGATACCTCGGCCAGTTCTGTCTTGGTCAACTGAAGAGAGTCGAGCTGAACCCCGAGGTCGGAGCTGGCAGCCGCATTTCCCTGATTGGCGGCCTGAGCATTGTGGATCGACATCGCAAAACAATGCTCTCCTTCTGAAAGCTCAACACCATCCACCTCTATCACGTTCTGGGCTGTCTCACCGGGACCAGACGTGAGAGAGAGATTGCTTCCCTCTACCATGAGAAAGTAGCCGCCGGGCGCGGTCTTAGCGGTAAGGGCCCCAGGTTCAAAGGATCGGAAAAGCTCTTTGCCGTCGAGGTAGGCAATGACTCCATCGTCCCTCCTCAATGCTGCGTTTATTCGATAAGTTCCGGACTCGCCCAGGCTAAACACGGTGCGCATATAGGCGGTATACCGCCGTCCATTCATGGGAAGTGCAAGATTCGTTTCGGGCGGAATGCCCCCGGAAAAAAATCCATTGCCGTTATTGGTTTCACCAAACATGCCATAACCGGTCAGTCCCCGAGCGCGGACCCACGATCTTGGGATGTTGAAGGCAAGAGTGTTCCAAGTATCATGAAAGCCTGGACTGTCTAGGGCTGGTGGGCGTCCATCAGTAGGGCTGAAAGCTCGCCAACTTGTTCGCGACGAGAGGACTGTTAACGGGTTCCCGAGTGAGGCGCGGTAGCTAAACACGTCTGTCCCCGAAAAGTTGGGTTGTGGCTGGTAGCTGAATGTTCCGTTCTCATTCAGAATCAGGCTTCCATTTTGTGGCTGCTCCTTCACCCATGCTACCGCAGGCGATTGTCCGGGCAAAAACAAGTCGTTCTCAAGAATGCCCGGAGTCCCGTTTCCATCCGCAACCAGGGTCTCTCCCTGATTCAGAGTGTAGGTATCATTCGTCAGACTTTGGCCAAAGAGGCGCGGGGTAATCAAGGGGAGGGCAAGAAAAAGAAATAAGACGAATAGGAATACTTTCATTCTTTCAGTTACCAGATCCCAGTTCAGGGAGGCAATGCCACGAAAGTGTGTGTTCGGTAACTGAGCGTGGGCGCTGGACATTTGAGCGTCATTCGAGTCGCGGACTTCCTCTGTTACGAGGTTACGCCGGAAAATTCGCGGGGGAGGGATTATTTCATCCCCGGGGGAGGGAGATAGCGCGTTTGGTGCGAAGCTGGTTTGGAGCGGGCAGGTGATTTTCAAGTATTTCATTGATGATCAGTGATATGAGCAGGTTCCATGCCATGAGCATGAGGCGGTTGTCCCCGTGTGTGCCTGCGCTCGATAAACCACCAAAGTGGACAACTAAGCCTACGCAAAGCCAGTGTTAGATATAGAGGATTTTAATTCGCATCATCTCCGATCGGGGTGTCCCTGTTGGAGTTCTCGTTTTCCGAAGCACCCTCGGGAATGCTTGGGTCGGCTGAAGTGGACTTAACTCTGAAGAGTCGCTTTCGCTTTCCGTTCAAGAGCGTGCTGACAGGAGTGTATTGGATCAGAAAGTAAGACCCCAGAAGAAGGGCTGTCGACGTCACAGTGACGAAGCCCAGTTTCAGAGATATGAGAATCCATTGGTTGTCCTTGGTCCAGAAATCAGACCCCGCTCCCCAATCACTGACCCAGATCTGAAGCACATCGACGAGAGGCATATGGGCAAGATAGAGCCAATAGGATGAATTCGAAATGAATCGAATCCATTTCCGAGGCTTGGAACAGATCAGCTTAAAGAATCCGATGAAGGCGAAGATCATGAGCCAGCTGTATGTAGTCAAAAGAAAGCTGGTGTTGGTCAATTGCCACCCTCGCGCCTTGGCTGATTCTCCGTCGACTCCATTAAACCAATCGACAAAATTACCTACAAGTCCTCCAAGCGGGGATAAGAAAGCGGCTAACCAGTTTATGACTTCCGGAGCGCTCTTGCGTGTTTCAGCAAGGGTGAGAGCAAAGGTCATGAGGGCGAGAGCAAAGAGAAGCGGCCAGGTAAACCGGAGAATGTTGAGCGCCCTGCGGAATCGAAAGAGAATGGCTCCAACAAGGAAGTAGATGCTGTAATGCCAGAGTTTCCACCACGCGGGACGAGGTGGGAAGGCGATGTTTTCAAGTGGAATTCGACTTACGAGCGTATTGTCAGAGAGATACTGAGGGGCGGAGCGCCAGGTCGTGTTCTCTTCCTTCCTGAGATGAGAGGGAAGGCCCCCGAGGTGGCTCCAGAGCTTTCTCATGTGCACCCCCAGGCTGCTTGAGGAACCCAGTTTCTCAGCGGCCTCACGCGTGAGTCGCCCGCCGGTGTCAGATGCAGCGCTCCTCGCTTTTTCAATGGCGGTCTTGGAAATTCCTGCATCTCGCAAAGCGGAAAGGGCCTCCTCTGACAGGCCTTTTCGTCGAAGGGTGCGAATAACGTCATCGGAAACAACTTGGATCGCGGGAAGAGGCTCCGCGTTGAGGAAGACCGCTGTCTGGGGCCCGAATTCCCCGGAACCCATTTCCTCCTGGCTGCGGTAGGTCTCGAGGATCAGAAGGAGGGCGAGAGCTGCACCACTAATGGTCCCAGCTCTTTGGAGAGGCTTCTTCCATCGAGCCCAGAAGGGACCTGCATCGAGACGGGAGGTGCACTTGAGTGCAACCGCTTTGGCGGTCCGTCCGAGGACTCGGGCAAGTCCGAGAAGAAGAGCGAATCCGACGCAGAGGAGGAAGAGATCATACAGGAACCAGAGGTGATGAAGAACGATCTTTGATCCAAAGAACTGGCTCAGATAGTTTCGCGTAAAAAAGCTTCCGAGTTTCGTCCAGAGGCCTACCGACTCCCCTCGGAGCAGGGCTCTGACTTCGCTCCGCCCTGACATTACAGAATCAATCTCAAGTGGCATCTTAAGCACCCAGAGCGCCATCTGAGTAAGTTCCTGAGACGTGTTGGCGGATTGGAGTGCAGTCTCGCCGTCCTTGTTCTGCAGTTCGGGAGAGGCGCCTGCCTTCAGAAGAAGGCGCGTTGACTCGGTCTGTCCCATGAGCGCCGCCCAGTGCAGAGGAGTAGCTCCGGTGTTGTCACCAACATCGACCGTTGCGCCTGCATTAAGCAGAAAGGAGATCAGTTCGGTCTCGCCGGTTGCGCAGGCATGATGAAGCGGTGTGGCGCGAATGAGGCCCGGTTTGGCTCGGTTGATCTTGGCTCCGGCGGCGATAAGGTCCTGAACACGGCGGAGGTCTCCTTCCTTTGCGGCATCCCAGATCGATAATGTAGACTTTCCCGTTCCCTCCCGCGACTTGGACTGTACCGATGCCGCTTCTTTTTTGCGCTCCGCGAGCTTGGGCATGTGGGTCAGAGCCGGAATGATGAAGAGAGAGAAGACGAAAAGGGGGAGAAGGATACGCTTGAACCGGTGCCAGATGAGGCCCAGAGTGCCGCGCTTTAGCCACATCATGCAGGCGAAGAAACCACTCACGAGGAAGAACAATTGCATCCGAAACCCGTGGATGGAATTGTTGATGGTTTGGAATCTCGCGTCCTGAAAGTTGTCCTGAGCCGGCCAGATCGGGGTTTGGTTGAAGGAGAGAACCGCGTGCAGCAGGATGCCGAGGAGCATGGCGTAGGCCCGCAGCGCATCGAGGTCGTGGTAGCGTGTGGGAGGCAAGGGCGGGCAGAGCGAGAGGGTCTCAGAGTCCGCTTCGGTGTTGGGAGAGAGGTCTTTGGCCACGCTTGGGGTGATTGTCTGCTGCTGGGATGATTGTTGAGGAGGCGAGGTGCTCAGCCCTGCTCGTATTAAATGCTTTTTTTTGAAGCAGAGAGCGAGCCTGCAAACAAATTTGCGCCTATGACCCTATGCGTATTAGCATGCAATATATTTATAATTAGCACTTTATGAGAAAGGTGACAGATTCGTGCTGAGGGGTTGCACGGGGCTTGGCTTCGGCAGAAGCTCGTGAATGAGCCTTCGAAGTGTTTTGATTCTCCTATGGGCCTCTGGAATGGCGGTGAGTCAGCCTGTTTGGCCTCCGGGGGAGCCTTCCAGTAGCAAGATTTTTAATGATCGAAAGACGGAAACCTTCCGTCATGGCGTGCGGAAGGAGTGGGGATACGAAACACCACAGGAGGACTCCCTAGTCGTCATTCATCCACGAAATCCACCGGCAAAAAATGCTCCTCTTTATGTGGTTCTGCACTCTGCAGGACATGATGTGTTTTCCTGCGTAGATTGCACGAAGACAGTAGGAAATCACGATATCTATCGGTCGCCGGACGATCACTATGCCTTGTATCTTGATTGCCGTAAGAATCGTCGAGACTGGTGGTGGGGGGGCATGCATTCCCGGGATAAGGGCTTGAAAGAAAGGAATTCCGGGGGGAATACGATGCCTGTTGAAAAGCGGGTGATCGACTCAGTGCGGTGGGCGATCAAGCGCTTCAAGATCGATCTCGAGAGAGTCTACCTCTCTGGTAATTCCATGGGTGGGAGTGGGACTCTTGGAATTGGAATGAGGCACGGTGATGTCTTTGCGGCGATCAAAGCGAATGTCCCGGCAGGAGTAGAGCATGTTGCAGAGCGTCTCTTTTTTCCTCCCAAAGAGATCCCCGCGGGAAGGGTTCTTCCTGATCCACCGATCTGCCTCAATTATTCGGCCCAGAATGATGGATGGTCTGCCGGTCACGGTGAGTTTTTCGAGGCCATGGAGAAGCGGAGGTATGCATTGATGCTGTATTGGGGGCCTTTTGGGCACGCGAATAATTCGGAGAGGATCAAGACGGTTAATGACCTGATTGATTCCTTTGATTGGCTGAGCGTCCGAAAGGACGAAGCGTATCCCGTATTCACGAAGGCCTCGGCGAACAATACGCTTCCCTGGCCTGATAATCTCAAGAGCAAAGAAGCAGGTCAGGTCAATGGCTACTTTCGCTGGAAGAGCCTTCAGGACACCGCAGAAGCGCTGGAGCTGTCGCTCTTCCTGGCAACGCCAGAGAGCCTGAAGACCCGGTTCGCCATTCCCGAGGAGGTGGTGGCGGATGTGAGTCTCCGACGCCTTCAGAATTTCAAGCTATCTTCCGGGGAAGAGTTTCGCTGGGAATTTGGCAAGGAGAAGGGGGAGGGTCGCGTGGATGATGGAGGTTTGATCACCATTCCGAGGTTAAGGGTTACAGGTAGGCCGGTCATGCTCAGGATTCGCAGTGGAAAAAAGTCGGGGGCGGCTTCCCAGCAGCCAGCTGCGCGAAGGCTGGTGGAAGGAAAGGGTTGGCGCTTGGACAGGGCGCAGCCAGAGAAGACGGGTCGTCCGCGAGTTCTCCTGATCGGTGATTCCATCCTCAGTGGCTACCGGAAGGCTGTGATCAAATCACTCGAGGGAGTGGCGGATGTTGATACATGGGTCAATCCGCACTGGCAGTCAGAGAATACGAACGCGCTTCTGGCTGATCTTCTCGAGAAGAACGGGCCTTATGACGTGGTCCACTTTAATATGGGATTGCACGGGTGGACCGAGGGTCGGATTAAGAAAGGAACATTTGTCCCTCTGACAAGGGCTTACGTGGAGGTTCTGAAGGAGAATCTTCCGTCGGCAAGATTGATATGGGCCAACAGCACTCCGGTGACCCGGAAGGGCGATACCTCTCGATTCGATCCCGAGGTAAACCCAGTTATTCTGAGGCACAACATGATGGCAGACGAAGTCATGCGGGATGCAGGTATTCCGGTCAGTGATTTTTATGCTCTTTTGGCCGGAAGGAGGAATCTTGCGAAGGGAGACCGCTTTCATTGGACTGGTCCCGCCTACAGCTTGCTCGGCAAGACCGCGACCTCCTCAATTCTTTCTGCCTTGAAGGCTGAGGACGAAAGGCCCTCTTCCTGATCCGTGTCCAAAAAATGAGGCAGTGTTCTCAAGGGAGTGAGATCGCGGAGGCCTTGGTTCTAAAAGTTGTTGTAATGCAGGGCCTTGGATCTCACTCCGTTGATTGACTGCCTGTTACTAGACCAACCGTGACCGAGGACGCCGATTTTTTTTATTTTGGTTTTTTTCCGAAATGAGTGGGTAGTAGAGCTGCCGGTCGCGTGCATGCAGAGGGAGCTGGTGGAATGGCTTCTGGAAGAGTAGGATGATCACTGCATGAAAGGTGGACGTGTCCTCATAGTTCTATTCATTCTTCTGGTTCCCGGGGCCACCCTACGGGCGGAATCCATTGTGATGGAGCCCGCGACCGGCAAAAAGCTCTACCGTTGGGACGGTATGCATCTCCGCTCCCATGCTGATGGGAGGAAGTTGTTGAAGTGGGATGGCCAGTATATCAGCCATTTTTCCAGCGGAAAAAAGCTCTTCAAGTGGGATGGAACGTATCTGATGGTCTACAGCTCCGGTAAGAAGCTTTATAAGTGGGATGGTAGTCATGTGATGAACTACGCAAATGGCAGCAAACTGTTTCGGTGGCGGGGGCCGGATCTCATGGATTACAGCAACGCCCGGAAGGTTCTCAGGATTCAGGGAGTGGTTCCGGTCGCTCTTGTGATTGCGCTTGTCACTGGTCAAGTTTAGGACGGTTGCTCCTCCAATGAGACCGGTTATCATCTTAGTCATCTCTGCCATCGCAGTTCTTTGCTTCCCGGTAGAGGCGCAGGTGCCGGATCGCACGCGTGTCAGGCCCGATATGCATGAGGGAGTCGTGCGAGAAGGACACCTTCAGTTCACCCATGTCGACCGGAATAAGCGCCGGCGCCTTACCTTGGATCTCTACCGTCCCAAACAGGGGCAGGGCCCCTTTCCTGCCATTGTCATCTATTTCGGTGGGGGATGGCAGAACGGGCGACCCGGAATCTTTGCTCCAGTGGCCCAGGCGCTGGCGCAGCGAGGTTACGTCTGCATCGTTCCGGAATACAGGCTCAGCGGAGAAAAACCATTTCCTGCGGCTGTGCACGATTGTAAGGCTGCCATTCGATGGGCTCGGGGAAACGCGAGGCGGTTCAAGATCGATCCGACGCGAATCGCGACAATGGGGGGGTCAGCTGGTGGGCACCTTTCCGGATTTATGGGGGCGACTAATGGGATGGCTAGGTTTGAAGGAGAGGGAGATTACCGGAGCGTCTCCTCGAAAGTTCAGGCCTCAGTGGTGATGTGTGGCCCCATGAGTCTTCTTCTTCCTCATATCGTGGAGCGCGTTGAGAAGGCAGCAGCCAAATCCGAGGGAGATGCCATTATGGCGTTCATGGACGGAGCCCTGCCCGGGCAGAAGACGGGGATTTACAAAGAGGCCTCTCCCCTGACTCATGTGGGTGGGCACTCCCCTCCAATGCTCTTTATTGATGGGGAACTCGATCGTCCGGGGCTACGGCATGAGGAATTCAGGGCCCGCCTCACGGCTCACGAAATCCCCCATGATTTCCTCATTCTACCCGGCGCTCCGCATCCTTTCTGGAGTATGAAGGAATGGTTCGTCCCCACCATTGAGGCTGTGGATGGATTCCTTACCAAACATATGCCTCCGAAAGGGGGAGACGGCTCTAAGTAGGCTCTTCTGAAGCGGGCTGGCCACACGGTTGTGACTTCAAAATCGGCGAGAAGAAGGTATCAAGACCTCCAGCATGCGAATTCTAATTGCCTGCGATAAATTCAAGGGGTCCTTATCGGCTCAGGAAGCCTGTGAGGCGTTGCGAGACGGTCTGGCGTCTGCGGATCCGTCCAGTGACCTGATTGTTTGTCCGGTCGCGGACGGAGGCGAAGGCTTTGCGGAAGCAATGGTGTTGGCGCGCGGAGGGCGATGGCACTGTTGTGAGTCACTTGATGCTCTGGGTAATTCAGTGAATGTGCGTTATGGAATGGTGTCGAATGAAGAGGGAGGGGAGGAGGCAATCATCGAGATGGCAGAGGCCAGTGGTTTGCATCGGATTCCGACAGGATCTCGTGACGTCTTAAGGTCGTCCTCCCTCGGGACCGGATTCATGATCCGGAATGCCGTTCAGCAGGGAGCTCGGAGAATCCTTCTCGGGATTGGGGGGAGTGCAACTAATGATGGAGGGGTGGGAATGCTGGCGGGGCTTGGAGTAAAGTTTCTGGATGACCGGGGTCGCGAACTGGAGCCCCTGCCGACCTCGTTGAAGTCTCTGGGGGAAGTGGACACGACAGGAATGATGGAGATTCCTCTGATTGAGGTGGCTTGTGATGTGAAGAATCCCTTGCTTGGAACGAACGGGGCCACGATGGTCTACGGTCCACAGAAAGGTGCGGCGGGGGAAGATCTGCAGGTCTTGGAGAAAGGGTTAACCCGGTTGGTTGAGGTAACAGGCCTTGAGATGCTGGCCGAAACCCCCGGAGCGGGTGCCGCGGGTGGTCTTGGATTCGGGTTGCTCGGATTTGCTGGAGCGCGCTTGCGCGATGGTTTCGGAATGGTCGCTGAAGCGCTTAAGCTGCCGGATCTTGTCGCTAGCAGCGACGTCGTGGTGACTGGGGAGGGGTCGATCGACGCACAAACCTTTCAGGGAAAAGCTCCAGGCGGAGTAGCACGGTTAGCACGAAAGCAGGGGAAGAAGGTGATTGCGGTTGGTGGGCGGGTAGATTCTGTGTGCCGGGAACAGGATGTTTTTGATCGAATCCTTTCGCTCGAGACCTTTGAGGTGGGAGAAGAGCAGTCAATGCTCCGAGGCGGAGAATTACTCAGAGGTCTCGGGGTAGAGCTTCGAGAGGTGCTTCGCAGATTGTGCGAGTGATCGAGGCGCACTATGAACTGGATCTTTCCGAGGCATTACGTATGACGGGTCCCGATGAGCACAGGTCCGGTTGAAGCGGTATTGTTGTTTGCGGGGCAGGGAGCACAGCGCGTGGGAATGGGCAAGGATCTCACCGAGGCTTACCCTTCGGCTGCGAGAGCCTTCGAAAGGGCGGATGCCGTTCTTGAGCGCTCGCTGAGTTCTCTTGTATTCGATGGCCCGGAGGAAGACTTGACTAAGACTGCCAATTGTCAGCCTGCCCTTTTCGTGCATGGACTTGCTCTCCTTGAAGTTCTTCAAGAAATGGTGCCGAACCTGAAGCCGGTTGCCGCTGCAGGGTTGTCTCTTGGGGAGATGACAGCCCACACGGCTGCAGGTACTTTTGGGTTTGAGCAAGGTCTTCGTCTTGTGGCCCAGAGAGGTCTTTTCATGGATGAGGCTTGCGAGGCGACCGATGGGGCAATGGCGGCGATGATAGGAGGGGAGGAGGAGGCAGTATGCCGATTGGCTGAGGCCTGTGAGGTGGATGTCGCAAATTTCAACTCGCCTGGGCAAATTGTTCTCTCGGGGTGTTCCGAGGGCATTGACCGGGCCGTGGCTCAAGCCAAAGAACATGGGATAAGGATGGGTCGGAAGCTCAAGGTGGCAGGAGCGTATCACTCCGCACTCATGACCGGTGCTCAGACCAAACTTGGTGAGGTGCTGGCCGGGGTTGAAGTGGGACAACCGGAAATCCCGGTGATCAGTAATTTCTCTGCGGTGGAGGCCTCAACTCCCCCGGAGATTCGAGACAGCCTGACCGCGCAGGTCACGGGTTCAGTGCGGTGGGCAGAATCCATGGATCTCCTGCTGTCCAAGGGGCACCGGCTTTTTGTTGAGCTTGGTCCAGGCAAGGTGCTGAGCGGCCTCATGGGTCGTATAGACAAGGACAAAGAGGCGGAGATTCTCGCGGTGGAGGACCGGGATAGTCTGGAAGAGGCGGCTGCCCGGCTCGCGAGTCTCGCATAAATATCGTGCTGATTTGAATGATGGCTCGGATTCCAGATTTTAGATTTGCCAGTCAGGCCTACTGCCCCTAGCTTTCGCGCCACTGAACGCGGAGCGGTAGTTCAGTTGGTTAGAACGCCGGCCTGTCACGCCGGAGGTCGCGGGTTCGAGTCCCG
>DIHT01000087.1:34415-82199 GCA_002420305.1 Akkermansiaceae bacterium UBA5689
CGGCCTGTCACGCCGGAGGTCGCGGGTTCGAGTCCCGTCCGCTCCGCCATAATTATCAACGACTTACGACGAATTCTACCAGAAGTCTACCAACTTTTTTTCGGAGGGACGCAAAACCAGGCCCATTTTGAGGTGCCTGAAGCAGTGACAAGCTCGGGTTTTTTTGTCTTCGCTGCAGCTCCCTGTTGGAGATTGAGGCTAAGGAGTCCTTCCTGTTGGACGCGGCCTTGGACAACCCATGAGATAAAGGTGGTAGCGGTTCGCTACTGACCACCGCTCAACAAAAGGGAGGTCTGTCCGGATTCTCGGCAACGGGATGTGGCAGCGTGCGTTATTCACTAAAACGGCCGACAAGCATATGAGTAGTAGAGACGGGATCCCCAGGTGACTGGATTTCTGTTTGCCCACCTCAAATGATAGTGAACGCGTAATTGGGCAAGCAGGTGCTGTCTCTCTAGGTCGCGGTGTTTCAGAGTTTTCTGGCAGTTGCGACGCGGAGCAATCCGTAGAGACAGGTATGGAACAGGTGTGCCCTGACATAACGCATGACCTACTCCGCCTTTCTACAACACTTTGACAGGACCTTTGCCGGACACCCAATCCACGCGGATCTGGGCGGGGTGAAGTTAGCTATGACCTCGTATCTCCAAAGTCTGAGAGAGGCGGCAAATAAAACCAGCGCCCAAGAGGCAAGACAGCGCCGACAGTAGACTTGCTGATAAACCAGCGCTCTGCCGCCTCTAGTTCCTTGTAACAAAAGTCTCCTAATTCATTAGCACCAATTTTCTCAAGGTAAAATCGATAGTAGGGTGCCATTTTATTTTTCAGCAACATGGTTTGCTCAATATAAAGTTCCCTACCCAGCTTAATGGCCTTCGCGTAGGTGTTAACAAGCTCATTGGTGCTTTTGCGAAAGTTTGATTTCTTTGCGCGACCGAGAGACTGGTTAAGAGCAATTACGGGGCGCAATATTGGGTTGGAGTAAAATCGTTTAAATGCCTCAGAATAAGTTGTTCTCGCTCCAATAAAGGAATTTCCGTTTAGGACAAATCCCGTCTCTGTTGGGGTGAGTGAATAAATCAAGGTAAGGATTAGGACCGACTCTATATACTCTTTCATATAGTCAGATCCCTTCATAAATTCCGCTGCAGGCAAAGTCGTCCAAGAAGCTGCAGCAACAAGTGTAGAAACAGATTTCCATGGTTTAGTTTTGGCTACCTCGACATCGTTGGCGGGTTCAAATAACAACTCATCCTCGTGATCCTTTTTGGGCGGACTTGAACCCCATAAGGAATCAATGGGTTTGACGTCACTTCGTAATCCCCATGTGTTTAGTCCCATTACTTTAAAGGTTTCCCTGTCAATCAGGGCACCCCCGCTAGATCCAGGCTTTGTGGCGCAGGTAGTCAGAATAGCTTTTTTAGTAACGTTAGAGACTTCTCCATGAAGTACATCCATATGTTTGTCACCATCGTTGTCTCCAATAACGGTGACCCGATTCCCTTTTTCTATCTTTGGAAGATTAGTGTACATCAAGAAAGCCAACCGTCTCTTTTTTAGAAGCTCTAGCTTTACACCATCACCACCAGCCTTGAATTTAAGCTCCTTGTTTTCTTTTCCGTCTTCGGAAACCGCCTCTATCTCTCCGGCGTTTGTTGAGTAACACGCAAACTTTCCAAATCCTCGGATGAGCTGGTTTTTTGAATCTCGGATCTCAATTTTTTTCGCACCCTCGATTACGTGTGCGTTGGTATAAATCCACTGAGTTCCGTTTTCGTCCACTAGAAATGCGCTTCCATTCGCTAAGGGTTTATTCCCCTCACCATAGGTCCTCACGAAAAAGACACATTCCAAAGCCTCTTCAATTGACTCGGGTGGACGGGCACTAAGAGAATGCAAGCCTAGTGAAAGGACTAGAACGATTAGGGTCCACCGTCTTCCGTACATGCTTTCTAATTAAGTTTCTTGCGAAGATAGACAAGGATAGAGTTCTAGGCTCCTTATCAAAAATACTCATTTCTATACTCGTTCGGCAAGCAGGCGGGATTGTGTCTGCTGGGCGTAGGGTGATATTGTTACAATCCACGCGGATCCGGGCGGGGTGAGGTTAGTAACACGCGACGGCAATATCGTTAGAGTCAATCTACTCGTTCTTGGTGGCAAGCCTTAGAAGGCACCACCGCATGTCAGTTAAAACCTTTACAATAAAACCTGTAAAAAACATTTGAAGTGAGACTCCAAGGCAAATGAAAAAACTCTGCGCGCTTCCCGATAAAACCAACATTATTGAACCTAAACCTGCAATTAGTCCCAACAGCCAGAAAAGCCCCTCCCACCACGTGCCCGGAGGTTCTTCCGGTTGTCTTTTCTGCCTTGGTGTAGATTCGCTAGGTAGCACGATTTCTGTCTCTTCTTCGCTCATAATACCTCACACCTATCACTTGCGTGCCCTTGAGAGCAAGCACGGGACTTGTGGCTGCCGGGGGCGGCGTGAGGTTAGTCCTGAGCTAGAGCGATCCGGACAAACTTCTTTTCGGCATCTAGCGGCACGGTGGCAGTCACCGTCTCTGGCTGCGCAACCCTAGCCACAAGGTTCTTCTGCCTGTAATCTCTGATGCGCTTCCGGAGTGACGTCGAAACACACGAGTACCTGATGGCAGGTAACGTTGTACCTAACTTCACCGGGGACCTACCCCGGGGTTTTCGCCATAAAACCGACCCAAACTGAGCCTGTCTCCGTCAACAGGATCATCCGCCTTTGAAGGCGCGGTAGATAAGGAAAATACCGATAACAGTGACGACGCAGAACGTGATAGTGCCAATACCAGACGATCCAGAGTCTTCTTGCGCAGCTTCAGCCAGCAGCATGAAATCAATAATCTTCATCGGTGATTACTAGCACGATTTCCCATTCTGTCGATTCATGAACACCGAACCGGCAGCAATTCTTTCTGAGCAAACGGCAGCCACAAGCCCCGTGCTTGCCCACTGCGCCGCGCGAGTGATAGGAGTTCTCCATGCAGAAGCTACTTGCTCTCCTTGTCGTCGCCCTCAGCTCCGTAATGCTGCAGGCGCAGACTGTCTGGTTCATTGAGAACATCAATGAAACTACTGGGCTTCGGTATGGGGTGATCCAGATCGACGGCCAAGGAACCTTCACGATCATCCCTGATGGGGATCTCAGTGGGGCCAACCTCAGTGGAGCCGACCTTAGCTATGCTAACCTTAGAAATACCAATCTCAGCGGTGCGAACCTCAGTGGAGCCGACTTATTCAATGCCGAGCTCAGAGGGACCGATCTTAGTAACGCTAATCTCAGCGGGGCCTCTCTTTGGTCTGCCGAACTCAACGGTGCCATCCGCACAGGAGCCGACTTCAGCAACGCGAATCTCTCCTTCGCTGATTTCGGAAGCGGCCCTATGTATAACGCCGACCTGACCGGGGCCGCGATAAGCAACGCTCGCCTCGGCGAAATCGACTTGGGCACGCTATTTGATACGCTTCTCAGGAGAACCTGGGATGAGATTGAAACCCTCAATCCGTTAGTCGTAGCAAACACCGCAAAGGTCGGAATTACTCCAGAACAAGCGACTCTAATCCAGTCGAACACGACCGATATCGTTACAAATGCGGACCAAATCGATGTTTTAAGCGCAAGGATAGACGCGACGAGCGTGCAGATGCGCCAGGTGGATACAAACTCGGACGCAATTGATAGCTTCAGGGATACGATAACCGCGATGAGCGTGCAGATGCGGCAGCTCAATGCGCGACTCGACGACCTGCAGGCCTCTATTGAAGAAAAGGACCAACAGATTGCTGAACTCTCACAAAGACCAACACTAGAGCAGGTGCAAGATGCCCGTGCTGGATCACTAGTGTTTCGTGCAGACGAGGAAACCAATGCCGTCACCCTTGAGTTTGAAATTCAGAGCAGCGAGAACCTGCAGGATTGGGTTGCGCGGCCCGAGACGGTGACTGCCACCGTGCCACTAGATAACGAAAAGAAGTTTGTCCGAATTGCTTTAGCTCAGGAGTAACCCCACGCCGCCCCCGGTAGCCGCAAGGCACCTTGCTTGCTACCGGCGCCAACGACCTGTGCGAACCTATATTTTCACTCTAACCTGTTTGTTATTAAAGTGTTGAGAAAACTTTCAGATAGGCTTCACACAGCATGGTTCATTGTTGGTATTTTGCTTATTCTTGTGGGGCTGTGCCTAACTGCATTCGCAACAACAGGGCAGTTCGGCGGCTTTGGGTTTCTCGCAATTCTGGTAGGCGCTCTTGCAACTTGTTGGTGTCCCTTTGCCGAGCCCGAATCGGGAGAAGAAAAAAGACTTAAGGAATTAGAGGAGGCTCTTGCCGAAGAAGAAAATTCACCCTACCCCGACCAACAAGAAATTAAGGGGCTACGAAAAGCTGTGGCTCACTACCGAGGGCATCTCGGGAAAAACCTGCATGGCCTCGTAACAGAGTGGCACGGGAACGGCCAGAAAGCGGAAGAGGCAACCTACGAAGACGGCAAATTGCACGGCCTCGCGATCGCTTGGCACGAGAATGGCCAAAAAAAGGCAGAGACAACCTTCAAAGACGACGAGTTGGATGGCCTTGCAACGAAGTGGCACGAGAGCGGCCAGAAGCGTTCAGAACTCATTTGGAAAGGCGACAAGCTGGTTGCCGCGAAATACTGGAACAGCAAAGGCGAAGCGGTTGAGACATATGAGGAGGCAAAGAAGTGACAACCCCCGCCCCGGCAGCCACAAGGCCCCGCGCTTGTTTAATGGCATGAAAGCTGCTTTGCACTGATAGTGAGAAAGCAACTTTTAGTCGTATTTGGAGCTCTCTTAGCTGGGGGAGCTCAGGCAGCAACTTTTTTGACGGTCGCGGGGATCGGAAGCAATATGGTGGATGGAAACCCGGGAGGAAATCCCCTAAGTAATATTATCCAAGGTGCTGGCATTGGTTTCGATGCCGCTGAGCCTCACAACCGAATAGGTGGGGTTTGGTATACGGATGCACCGGGGGGCTTTCCGTCGGACTACATTAACGTCCGGACCGGACCGGAGCATCTTTGGTTTGACCTAGGAACCGATGTTACCCTAACCGAAATCAGTTGTTGGGGTTACTCCACCGGGAATGCGAATGGAATGCGGGAGTTTAACATCCGGTTTGCAACCGATGCAGAAGGTGGTGCGATTGGGCTGGGCGATGAGGCTTATGGGTCGTCGATCGTCCTCAATCCTTCTTTCGTAGCCATTCAGGATACGCTCCCTCGACAGAGCTTTAGCTTTGATCCGGTCAGTGCCCGCTACGTGCAGGTCGAGGCGACCTCGACGTTCTTTAATCAACCTGGAGCAGGAGCTGGCGGTGATCGTCTTGGGATTGGTGAGATTGCTTTCGAGGCAATTCCCGAGCCATCCTCGGCTCTTTTGGCCTTTCTCGGAGTGGCTCTTTTGGGGCGTCGGAAGCGGTAGCGCTTCAAGCGACTGATTTGCCTAGATGGCTCCGTATAGACGGGGCCATTTTTTTATCCGCGGACCAAGGTGAGGAGATCGGATGTATTCCATCTAGCGAGGTGTGCCAATGGCGGACCACCGGGGAACCAGAGTGCCCCTAGCTGAGATGCCATCAGGGATGGAGTTACGTGGTTCATGTAACAGGGATCAGGTGCAGGATCGAGGGTGCAGGATATACGTGGCATGGTTCTCGCTTCGATGTTGTGGCAAACCACCGGACTGTTAAACTAATTGTGGCACTCCAATCACTATCCCAACCACCCATGAGATCCTCCCAAATCGATCGAAGCCGGCAGCTGGTCATGGCGGCCGGCAGCCTGCTCCTTAGCGCGGTTGGGTTGCAGGCCGCCAACTTCCACCCCATCGTTGGAATTGGTTCCAACATGAACGATGGCAACCCCGGGGGAAATCCGATCAGCAACATCATTCAGGGGCCCGGCATCGGCTTCGGAGCTGCTGAACCCCATTCTGGTCCGAGTAGTACCTGGTATACCGATGCTCCGGGGGGCTTTCCCTCTGACTATGTGGCTGTGCATGCCGGGCCCGAATACCTCTGGTTCGATCTAGGGTCGGACGTTACGGTGGCCGAGATCAGCTACTGGGGCTACTCCACCGGCAACGCCAATGGGGTGAAGGGATTCAACGTGAGTTTCGCCACTGAGGCTGAGGCCGGGGCCGCCGGGCTCGGAGACGAATCCTACGGCACCTCGATCACGGCGAATCCCTCCTTTGAGGCGGCCATTGATACCGTGCCTCGCCAGAGCTTCAGCTTCAACCCGGTGACGGCTCGCTACGTGCGGGTGGAGGTGACTTCTACGCACATCACCAATGACGGGTTTGGTCCGCCAGCAGGGGGCGACCGGGTGGGCGTTGGTGAGATCGCCTTTGAGGAGGTGCTTATCTCGCTTGATCCGCAAATCTCGATCGAGTCGGAGATCTCTCTTCCTTTGGTTGCCATGGTGGACGTCTTTGATATCCCGTTGGCTAATGCCGGAAATTCGGAACTATTGATCACTTCGGTGAATCTGGCAGGTCCCAATGCGGACGCCTTTCGAGTGCCCTCTTTCCCGTCTATCCTCGGGCCTTTTTTGGAAGACATTATCGAAGTGCAATTCAATCCTGATGGATTGGTGGGGCCGGTTTCCGCCACGCTGCTGATCTCCAGCAATGATCCGGATGACGCCGTCCGGGAGGTGCTCCTCATTGGAACAGTCCCTCCTACCGAACAGGATATAGTGGTTCCGGAAGAAGTTGACCTTGGCAGGATTTTGTCTCTGGACACCTTCGAGCTTACTATCTCGAACGGCGGGGGATCGGATCTCACCATCGGCGCGGTTAGCTTCACGGGACCGAACGCGGGAGCATTCAGCGTGGTCGACCCACCCGGGTCGATTCCAATGCTCAGTGACATATTCCTCCAAATCGAAATCGATCCCGCAGAATTGGACGGGCTGATCTCAGCCGCTCTTCAAATTGAGAGTAATGATCCCGATACTCCTACGGCAGAGATTCAGATCATTGCTGAAGCTCTTGGTGATCCGGATGAGTTCTATCCAATTTTAAGCGTGCAAGCCTCAACCTCCGCCAACGATCTCTGGCCTGCTTCCAACCTGATCCAGGGACCGGGGGTGGGATTTTCTGAAGTGCAACCGCACGAAAAGACGGCAGGTGGCCCCGGCGGGTTGTGGGTGACCGCGGCCTGCGGGTTCCCCTGCGACTACATCGAGACTACGGGGCAGCCGACCCTCATCTTTGATCTGGGCGAAAACGTTCCGCTCTGTGAGATCAGCATCTGGGGATACTCGGCCGCGAATTCGAACGGATTGAGCGAGTTTAGTCTCCGCTTTGCCTCAGAGGCCGATGGCCCGAGCGGATTCGGAACGAGCATCGACTTCAATCCCAGCTATGGAGGAATTGTATCCGGAGCGCTACCCAATGAAGACGCTATTTCTCGCTTCAGCTTTCTCTTCGGTCAGGAGATTACTGCGCGCTATGTGGAGTTGACCTGTCTGGACAACCACTTTATCGCTCCGGGGACCGGGGCTGGTGGCGAGATTCCAGGAGGGGATCGGGTCGGGATCGGTGAAGTCGCTTTTGAGATTACGACCTGTGAAACGCCCACTTTTTTCTTCAATGTTGAGGATGCCGGTGAGGATCTGATCCTGACCTGGGACAGTCAGGAAGGCTTCCTTTACAACATTCGGAGCGAGGCCGAACCAACAGATGGCCCGCCCGCGAATTGGCCGATCTATGATGGGCTCATGGAGATTGCGGCGACTCCTCCGCGCAACACGGTCATCATTCCGCGTCCGGTTGATCCGCTACGGCTCTTCGTGGCTGAATCGTTCCCGGTCCCGCCCGTGGAGGTCTTTGCTGACGATTTCGAGAGTGGCCCGGGTGACTGGGAAGTTGGCTCTTCCGGGGCAGCCGGGACAACCTGGGAATTTGGAACGCCATCCGTGGGCGGGCCCTCCGTTGCAAATAGTCCGGTGAGTTGTTTCGGAACGAATCTGTCGGGGCGCTACGAAATCGAAGCTGATGTCTGGTTACGTTCGCCGGCAATTGACCTGACCTCGGCCAGCGAGGCGACCCTGAACTACGCGCGCTTTATTGATATCGAGGATGGTTTTGATTTTGGCTCGGTCTCGGTTCTGGATGCGATCGATAACTCTCTCATTGCAGATATCGAAACGGGTATCGATGGTCTTTCGATCGAATGGGAGAATTCCCGGCATTCCCTGCCGGCATCGGCCATGGGTAAGATGATCAGGATCCAGTTTCGTCTTGAATCCGACAACTTCGTGGATCCCACCGAATATTTTGGGTTCTACGTGGACGATGTGCAGGTGACTGCCCGCTAGATTGATCAGCGCGCCTGCTTCGCCTTGCAGGCACGCGATTTTGCGGCGACCGTCACTACATAATTCCCTCAGTCTTCCATCCGTCACCAGAGTGTTCTCGCTCTCTATGCGGGTGGCTTTCTTTCTCATGAATCGCCCCGTTTTTATTAAGGCAGCTGTCGCCGTGGTCCTCGGCGTTGCTGCCGCTTCTCCCGCTGGAGCTGCCAACTTTCATCCGATCAACGGTATCACAACTTCATCGACCGGCGACCTCTGGCCGGTTTCCAATCTGATCCAGGGACCGGGATTAGGATTCGCGAATGCTGAACCTCACGATCAGACGGGAAGTGGTTCGAGCGCTCTCTGGGTTACTGGTGCGCCGGGAGGTTTTCCGTCTGACTATCTAGCGGCGGCAGGGGTGCCGGTCCTGGTTTTCGACCTTGGAAGCGATGTTGCGCTCTCTGAGATCAGCGTCTGGGGCTACTCGACCACCAATGCCAATGGCGTGAGTCGCTTCAGTCTGCGCTTTGCTACGGCGGCGGAAGGGACGGAGAACTTCGGGTCGTCGATATCGATCCGCCCGGCTTTCAACCCCACGATTGGGGCTGCCTCCCGACAGAGTTTTTCGTTTGGTCAATCCGTGACAGCCCGCTACGTCGAGATGTCCTGCGAGGATAACTTTTATTCGAATGGAGGTAACGGACCACCACCTGGAGGTGATCGGGTGGGGTTGGGGGAAGTCGCCTTTGAAGTTGCCGCTCCTCCCTCGGGGCCTCTCATTGATCTGCCGGCCAATGTCGGCCTGGATCTCAATGGCTCGGTGCAGACCTTCGATGTTCCGATCGGCAACCTTGGAGGGACCGAGGTCCTCACTATTAACGGAACCTCGTTCACAGGAGTGCATGCAGAGGCCTTTTCCGTGTTGTCAGCACCTGCGTCTTTGGCACCAGGAGGTAATGAAACCATCCAGGTCAGCTTCAATCCGACCGGCCTCTCCGGAACGATCTCAGCCGGTCTGCAGGTGCAGAGTACTGATCCGGATACGCCCACTGCGGTGGTGGGCTTGAGCGGCTTCCTTCACGACCCGAAACTGGTGGTGGCGAGGAGTTATGATTTCGGGGAGTTCGCTGCTGCGGAGGGAGCGCAGAGTGGGTCCTTGCCCTTCTCAAATGCGGGAGGAGGACGGACTCTGACGGTCTCTAACACCTCCATCAGTGGTCCTGACGCCAATCATTTTACGGTCACTGCGGCTCCCTCCAATCTCCGGCCGCTGACGGCCGGATTCATCAGTTTGAGTTTCGATCCGCTCGGCGAAGAGGGCGAATTCGAATCTCAACTGACCATAACCTCAAATGATGCTGCCGATTCCACGGCAATTGTGAATCTTGCCGCACGCGTAGGTGATGTGATTCCAAATTCGGGAGTACGCATCAATGAATTCATGGCCAGCAATGGGCTGACCCTTTCAGATGGTGATGGCAACTCCTCAGATTGGATTGAAATCTACAACGCTGGTCCCGGAGTGGCCGATCTCACCGGGTGGCACCTGACCGATGAGGCGGACAATTTGGAGAAGTGGCGATTTCCATCCACCACGACCATCCCTGCGAATGGCTATCTGCTCGTCTTCGCGTCCGGTCAGAGTAGTGATGGCTATGTCGGCGCCGGTGGGTTTCTTCACACCAACTTCCGTCTGAGCACGAGCGGCGAGTATCTCGCGCTGGTCGAAGGCAACGGAGTCACCGTGGTGAGCGAATTCGGTCCCACTTTTCCTCCGCAGTTCAACGATGTCTCCTATGGGACGTTTCAGAGTGGGGGATCAGTCAGCAACTTGATCGGGAATTCCGATGCGGAGGTATTGATTCCCACCAATGGATCGCTGGGCAACACGTGGCAGTTCGATTCTTTCACGCCTGGCGCGGACTGGATCTCCGGAACGGGGCAGGGCGTGGGGTACGATATCGGGCAGGACTACGACCAGTACATCACGACTGATGTGGAGAGCGAGCTGCGGACTCGAGGGACCTCGGCTTTTATCCGCTTGCCGTTCACGATGGCGAACGCCTCGGCAGTGACGGCGCTTTCATTCTCCTTTCGCTACGATGACGGATTCGTGGCCTACCTCAATGGTGAAGAGATAGCCAATCGCAATGCCCCGAATCTCCCTGGCTGGGATGATGTCGCCAACGGCAGCGTGAACGAAAATGCCAACACGGGAACGATCGATGTCTCCGCCTTCCTTGGAGAGTTACAGAATGGTGATAACGTATTTGCGATCCACGGTCTTAACCGCTCGACAGGCAGTTCGGATTTTCTAGTCGATGTTTCACTCGAAGCCAGTGTCACGGGTAGTGGTCCATTGTCTTTCGGCTACCTTAGTTCTCCGACGCCGGGTCTTCCGAACTCCGACTCTACCACTCCCGGGCCCGTGATCCAGAATGTCTCTCATTTCCCTGCTCAGCAGCCTCTCGCGCAGGAGGATTTCGAGGTGACTGCCGAGGTCGCGCCTCGGCTCGCTGAGATCACAACGGTGAACCTGGTGTATCGGGTCGACTTCGGCACGGAGGTTATCGTTCCTATGACCGCCGGAGTGGGCCGCTATACCAGCACCATCCCGTCGTCGGCCTACCGATCGGGGGATATGGTGCGCTGGTATATTAGCGCTTCTGATGCAGATGGAAATGTCGGGCGCGCTCCCGCCTTCCTCGATCGCACGGGCAACAATCAATCGCCGGAGTATTTCGGCACGGTGATCCGGGATGCCCGCCTTGCCTCGCCGTTGCCGGTCTTCCAGTGGTTCGCTCAAAGCGAGGCGGCAGCCAACACGCGGAGCGGGACGAGAGCCTCGGTGTATTTCGATGAACGATTTTATGATAATATCTTTGTTCGGAAGCGTGGTGGAGCGACTAACGGGAGCTCCCAGAAGTTCGACTTCAATAAGGGGGACGATCTCTACATCAACAACGAGATGTCCTCGGTGGGCGAGATCAACATGAATGCGCAGGGATCCGACAGTAGCTACGTGCGGCAGACTCTCGCCTTTGAAGCCTATCAGGCGGCTGGGAACGCGGGTTGTAATTCGGCTCTGTGGTACATGCAGTTGAACGGAGCCTTTGACCGTGTCGGCGTTTTCATCGAACAGGTGGATGAAAACTTTCTCGATCGCAATGGATATGATCCGGACAGTGATCTCTACAAGTTCGTCCAGCGGAGCAACTTGAACCCGGTGTTCTTCGATACCGTCACCGGGATCGAAAAGAAGACCGGCGACAAGAACGATCTCAGGACCGTTCAGAACCTAGTGGCAGGCCTCAATCGGAGAACCAGCACTGCACGCCGCCGCTACGTTATCGACAACCTGGACCTGCCACAGGTTGTGAACTACCTTGCCGTGCGCTCGATCACCCAGGATGCTGATGATGTTCGCAAGAACTTTTACGGCTACATCGACAACCGGGGCGATCAGCGGTGGCGAATCTTCCCGTGGGACAAGGACTGGACCTTCGGCGTCACTGGAGACGGCGGCACCCATCTGCCGCATCCCTTTTTCGGGGACGAGGAGCACGCTAAGCAGAATGCGAATCAGTGGAACGTTCTCTACGATGTCCTCTTCGAGGAAACCACCACCCAGCGGCTCTACCTGCGCCGCTTGCGGACTGTGATGGACGAGGTGCTGCAGTCTTCCTCCACTCCGTTTGGGCGGCGCTATTTCGAGAACCGCGCAGCGGAGATTATTGACCGGGCCAGTCCTCCGTTGAGTTCCAATATCTCACCGGTCAATAACTACCTGAACAGCCGGCGCAATGTGCTCACCAATAATTACCCCGGTCTGATTCCGGCTTCGCAGCCGGCGAATCCCGACATCCGTATCAGCGCCGCGGAACATAATCCGGTTTCCACGAATCAGGACGAGGAGTATATCGTCCTGACCAATTATGAAGTGACCGAGATCGATATTTCCGGGTGGAAGGTCACCGGGGGCGTGGAGTTCACCTTTGCTCCAGGCACGGTCATCGAGCGGGGGGGCGACCTCTACCTCTCTCCGGACACGCTCGCTTTCCGGACTCGTGCGACTTCACCAACCGGAAACGAAGAGCGCCTCGTCGTGGGGCCTTACACCGGGCATCTCTCCAATTTTGGAGAGACTCTTAACCTCCTGGACACTGCGGAGGGAATCGTTTCAGCCTTCCAGACTCCGATTAATCCCAGCGATGCGCAGCGCTACCTTGTGGTTAGTGAACTCATGTATCATCCCGCCGATCCCAATCCCGATGCCGAATTCATCGAACTGATGAACATTAGCGATTCGGTGACGGTGGATTTAAGCGGAGTGCATTTCACTGACGGCATTAATTATATCTTTCCTGGTGGAACAATGCTCGCACCCGGGGCGCGCATAGTGGTCTCCTTCCCCGATTTCCAGAATGGCTCTCGCCTCAATAATGGCAGCGATCGCCTGAAGTTGGAGGATGCCACCGGTAGTACTATCCGGGAGTTTGCCTACGACGACGAATCGCCTTGGCCGACCGGTCCCGATGGTGGTGGGTTCAGCCTGGTCTTGAGGAATCCTGTCGGCAATCCTGATCACAATGACCCCGCAAACTGGCGGGAAAGCACCCAGCGAGGCGGCAATCCTGGCAGTAGCGATGCCGTTTTCTTTGCCGGGAATCTCAATGATGATCTCGATGGCGATGGACTTAGCGCATTGCTGGAACACGCGACGGGTTCATCGGACCAGGTCCCCAATGGCAGCCCGGTCTCCCTTGCGACCATGGGGGACGGTCGCTTAGCGCTCACTCTGCAAATAAACCAGGCTGCCGATGACGTGACCCATCGGATCGAACTCTCAAGTGACCTCGTCAACTGGACCGATGCCAGCGCCAGATTCCCTCTGGTCTCGTACAACAATCACGGCGATGGGACCGTCACGCTGGCTTATCAAAGTGACCCTGGGCTGGTGAGCGCAGGAGTGCCCCGGCACTTTGTTCGGGTCGAGTTCTCCCGCGAGCCCTAAGGGTAATCCTCGCGTAGGTTTCTCGGTAGATCGGTATCACTGGGAGCGGCGTTTTGATTGCTCTATACCCGGCCATTAGCGGGGGTTGGCTTTGATCTACTTCCAAGGCCCTCTGATTTCTTTGAGAGGGAGGAAATGCGGCCACAGAGCTCGCATCCCGTACGAATTTCCGGCTCGCTTGCGATATGAGGCGCCATCTTGGTTCTCTGAATGATCGAAAATCTCAGAAAATTTGGAATTTGGAGACCACCGCTGGCTCCTCACTCGGTTGCGGAGCGTTCCGAAAAATTCTTAAAGCCTCAAGTCGACTTGGTTTCGCCTCCAATTTAAGAAAAAGGCAGCTTCGGTATAAAACATCCACAGGCTAGGTTATTACCACATTGGCAGAGAGTGCGATAAAGCCCGAGGCGGTGTCATTTGTGTAAAGCTATTGAAAACCAACCTCTCAAAATCTACACGCTCAGGGTAAAGAGATGCACGTCCCCCAAGCATGAACAAAATTACGAATCGAAAGAGGAGCCCAAAAGGTGCTCAAAACGTATTCGGTGAGCCTCTGCAGCAATGTTGCACATCACCCTTAACGGGCTTTGAGCGTGATGGTTTTTGTCACACCGGTCCTCAGGATCGAGGTTTGCACGTGGTCTGTGCACAGATGACGGAGGACTTTCTAGCATATACGCGTGCCCAAGGTAATGACCTGAGTACGCCTGCTCCCATGTATGGGTTTCCTGGGCTCAAGTCTGGAGATCGATGGTGTCTCTGCGCGGCACGATGGGCAGAGGCCGAGCGTGCAGGGGTCGCTCCCTTGGTCGATCTAGAAGCGACTCAGGAGAAGGTCCTTGAATTTGTCTCGCTTGAGGTGCTCCAGAAATATGCGCTCAAGCGTTGCTAAGTGAGGATACACAAGACGACTTCGAGACCGCAAGCCCCAGTGCTTGCTCACTAACGGAGTGCGTTGCCACCGGTGAGATTACGGTAGAAATCTATGGCCTTTCCGGTCTGTTCATGGAGCCACGAGTCTTTGCTTTCAGTTAGCATGCAAAAGACCACCAGTAGGGTAAAACAGACGACAAGTAAGGTAAAGGCCACCAATCCCTTCACAACCAACATTCCTGCTGCATGCCCCTTTCCATTCCTCCGCGTTCCATCAACATCGTGAAGCCAAAAGGGTGATGATTTCTTGCGAAGATGGCTGATTCTCCGGATAGGTTTACGTTGGATTGTATGAGGTTTGCGTTCGGTTTTGCCGGACTCCTGTTGCTGCTCGTCCATTCGTAACCCTTGTTTAACATGTAGAGGGGCCCAATGTCAGTAGGGATCTCTCCAAGCTTCCCGACTGCAATGAGGTGATCGCTTTACAAAGAAAGCGCCATTTTACAATAGTCCGCCCGACATGGGTTCTGCTATCCTTTGAGGATGGCGAAAGACCAAGATGACGGATGCGTTGGATGCCTCCTCTTCTTAGTGCTCTTGGCGGTGCTTCTGGCCATAGCTCGCATCTGGTTCTTCAATAGTTAGAGCATGCCACTCAGGATCTCTCGATTCTTTATGGGATTCCTTATCTTCAAAGATGAGGCCGATAAAACGCGTCACCGTGTCGCTCAAGATTGTTCGCTGAAGGGGCTATTTTTCATGTTGCACTTTTTTGGGAGAGGCCACTTTGCTAAGACCTAGTCACCATGAAAAAGATCGACCTTAAATCAGTCCTTATCGGAGTTTTCGTTACGACCACCGTGATTCTTTGCCTTGGAGCAACTGGACCACAAGATAAAGGAGTGAAATCGCCCTCCTGGGACGAGTCCCAAAAATGGGAATGGACCATTCTTCCTTTTGTCGATGCAGATGGTCTAAAGAGAGTTGGTAATGCCGGGTTTGAGTTTGTTAGCTGCGATCAAAAATTACGGACTTCGGTATGGCGTAGGCGAGTTCAGTGATTCTTTCGGTGCCTCCGGAGATTTCACAGAGTTGCAGTGCTTCGGCATTTACGCTGGTTTTCTTTTCGGCCTATGACCGCTCATCTAGCATGATTACACCCTCACACTTCCTGCCGGCCCTCTTGCTGACGCTGTGGCTCGGGTCTGATGTGTTGCAGGCCGGGGAGTCCCCGTCGGATACTAAAAGGCCGGTTTCCGAGAGCTGGAGTTTTGTCAGTATTCCTGATTTCCTGAACTTTGACATCGAGTATCCTCAGAAGGGATGGGAGGACGCACTTGGCTTTATCCTCGAGTCGATGAAAAAAGAAGACCCCGCGTTTGCCATGGTCGCGGGGGATCTGGTGATGGGGCATTGGGGAACTCAGAAAGAAGAGATCGATCGCTGGGCAAAGAAGTATTATCCTGGCTGGGTTCAGCGGTTCAAGGATCACGATCTGAAAGTCTATGCCGCGCTTGGGGATCACGAGATTCGAGATAATCCATGGCGAGGAGCTGGAGCTGATGCGGTCCCGTTTTATAAGGATGCGTTTCGCCGACACCTGAAAATGCCCCTTAATGGACCTGATCACATGCAGGGAACGGCCTTTTACTGGTTGCATAAGAATGCGCTCTTTGTCTCGGTGGATGTCTTTGAGAAGGGGAAGAGTGATCAGGGTGAGATTGCAGCCGGGGTCACGGGTCGGCAACTTGAATGGTTTGAGCAGGTGCTAAATGAGCATGGTCCCAAGGTCGACCATATCGTGGTGATGGGGCATACCCCGATTCTCAGACCGGTGAGGACCTTTAGTTCATCGGGGATGCTGACGGTCGAGGACCAAGAGTCGGCTTTCTGGAAGTCCATGGTAGTGCATGGTGTCGATCTCTACCTCTGTGGGGAGGTGCATGCAGTGACATGCACTCAGCGTGAAGGTATTCAGCAAATCGCTCATGGCGGACTGATTGGCCGCACCACTAAGCCCAACTACCTCGCGGTGACAGTCTCTGAGGACAGACTCGAGCTTGATTTGAAGGAAATTGAGCTCGTCAACGGCACAGGAAGGCTCTGGCAGCAAGACAAGAGTCGTGGGCCGTGGGATACCATTACGATTACCGAGGATCGTAAAAAAACGGGGTTTACTTCAATCGGCCAGGTGCTGATCAACAAGAAGGGTTCGCCCAAAACCTTTGAGGGAGCCACAGGTTTTTTCATGGAGAATACCCCGAAACCTTAAGCGAACGGCAGCCGGCTCTAGTTAGTCAATGATGAGGTGCGTGAGATCAAAGAATCCTTCGCTTTGCTCTTTGAGCTCATCTTGAGCTTGCCCATTGAGAAACCCGGCCCGGGACTCTTATGTGTTTTGCTTGGTGGCTTGTAGCGCGTTTTGTTGTTGTGATTGTCGAGAAAGGATCGAAACCGGTTTTACTGAATCCCGACGCGGCAAGCGTTTTCTCCTTTGTTCATAAGCCTCTTAATTCTGATTGCATCAAAACCGTGGGGCGATTTAGCTAAGGCATGCTCAACACTCCAAAACTGCTTTGTGCCGCAGCAGGACTGCTGCTCTTCATGAATTCTGGCGTTGCAACTGCCGACCATCACGCTGGCGGGGACAAGCTTAAGGTTCTTCTCATTGACGGTCAGAACAATCACGACTGGAGACGTTGTTCGCCGGTGATGAAATCTACGCTCGAGGCTAGTGGTAAGTTTAGTGTTCATACCGAAACAGTCACCGAGGCCGATGTGATTGACTGGATTGTCGATTTTTCGGCTTATGATGTGGTTCTCTCGAATTACAACGGCAAGGCGTGGCAGGAGAAGACCCAGAAGGCTTTCGTGAAATACATCGAGGAGGGCGGAAACCTGGTGGTGGTTCACGCAGCCGATAATTCGTTTCGGGAATGGAAGGAATACAATCTGATGATTGGTCTTGGTGGTTGGGGTGGTCGTAATGAAAAGGATGGCCCCTACGTGTATTGGAAGGACGGTAAAGTGGTTCGTGATGACTCGAAGGGCCGGGGAGGTTCACATGGTCGTGCTTGGGAGTATAAGGTGGTAGTCCGCGATACGGAGCACCCGATCACAAAAGGTTTACCCAAGGAATTTCTTCAGGCGAAAGAAGAGCTCTACGATCGATTGCGAGGTCCGGGCGAGAACATGAAGATCCTGGCGACCGCATTGGCCAAAGGGGGCTCTGAGCGTCATGAGCCGGTGCTGATGACAATCTCCTACGGAAAGGGTCGAATTTTCCATACGGTGATGGGACACGACAGCAAGTCGATGCTGGGGGTGGCCTTTCAGGAAACCTTGCTTCGAGGAACCGAGTGGGCCGCTACCGGAAAGGTCACCTTTCCACCGGTAACCGCCGAAGAGCTCCCTGTTGACAAGGCTCTTTCCCGCGATCCCAAAGCGAGTGCGGTCGCTCCCTAGGTTTGGGAATAGGGAACACTCTCAGAGTCGTCTAGCAGGGAGGGTAGATGCCACTCCCCTCCGCATCTTTTCGCTGCACGCGCAGTGTGATAGCTCTGCGCCTGTATGGCTGTTGTCTCTGTGGCGTCTGTAGAGCTGCCGCTGGGTTTTCTTGGTGGAGGTCAGCCTGTCTTTGCGCCACGGATCGCTGGGAAGGAGGGCGTAATTGAGATCGGGTCAGAGTGCAGAGACTTTGACCTGCTGGAAGTAGTTGGCGACAATGCGGCGGGGAGCCAAGGCTCCGGCTGCTCTACTTCGCTCATTGGTAGTTCGGAGTGATTATGGATTGGGAGATCGGCGTGACGTGTTATTAGTGAACTCAATGCGTATAGTTATAGCCGCGGTTATTCTTCTTTGTGGAACGGCGGGTGGACAGGGGCTGCTCAGAACCCTCGATGCCTTCTGTGAGGATTTTACCGGGGTAGTCCCGCTCGTCCCCAAGGTCGATAAAGAGAGGATAACCTTTTCCTGCTTCAAGGCTCGCGAGGGTCTTTTGGCCAAGTACAACGTTCGCTATAGCTTCCGAAAGGCGCGCTTGGAGAGGGATATGCCATGCGTTGCGATTATCGTGGATATGCCCTCGGTGGATGATCGAGCGAAGGCGCGGATGCGTCAGGCACTGGTAGCTCACGGCTTAGAGGTGTGGGGTGCTGGGGTAGTGGAACGGGGTGGCTTTGGGGTTCCGGGAAAGTCGACGGTCGAATACGGGCGGAAGAGTGCGAAGGCGCCGTGCTTTCTGATTGTTGAAGAAGAGCTCAAGCGTCCGGGGCTTCCGGATCTGACTCGCTTCACGATCGAGGCAAAGACCTACAAGGCTTTGCAATACAACAAAGCCCGAATTCAATGAGGCCCATTTGGGACTTCTTGAAGAAGTTCGCCGCAAACATAAGGGGCGTTGATTCGAGGTATGCGGAGTCCGTAGGTTCGCAGGAATCAATCGCTCACGGTTACATCATCAAGAGACAGCCCGCTGAAGGCATCCGGGCTATCATCACTGATAAAATTCCACTCGATGACAACGTTGGTTCCAATGGAGTTCTTGGGAAGAGGCATTCGGATAGTGCTCCAATCATCATCAAAAATAGCCATATCGATTGGGATCTCGTCCCCCAGAGGAGTCAAATCGGAGGACCTCAAAATGCGTACGCCTGCCGTATCGCCAAAGCCATCAGCGTCCCGGAATACCTTAAAAGATAATTCGGCGTTAGAGGCAGCGGTGAGATCAATGCTCGGAGACCGTAGCGAAACATTGGAGTTTGGGCCATAATCTCCAAGGTTAGTAGACCATGCGAGGGCCGAGTCATTTGCCCCAGTAAGCGGGCCGGTGCTTGCGGACGGAGTCCCGAGTTCCCAGGAAGTGGCAGCATTCTGATCGTTAATCAGGGAGGTCCAGTCTTGTGCGCCGTCTTCAAAGTCTGAGAAGTAGTAGACCTGCGGGGGCGGTTGGAATTCCTCAATCACAAAGTAGCGCTGAGGCTCTGGAGGTTGGTCAATGATAAGGGTGTTTACCTCAGGTGTAGCTGCCAGATTGCCGAGGTTAGCGAAGATCGGCCAGGTGGCCGTATTCCCAGAAAGATCGGTGGAGCTGCGTACATTGTAGCGCTTGCCTGCTTTGCTTCTCCACGAGAGAAGAAGATTGGACTCAACACTCCTGACTTCAAGGGTGAGTCGGTCACCAATAATCAGGGATAAGTTCCTCTGGAAGACTTCAGAGGGAAGGGCCTGATTGTAAAAGTTTACTTCATCGAAGAGTCCGGAAAAGGATTCCTGAGCATCCCACCGACCACCAATTCCCAAGGGGGTAGAGCCCATTGGGTAGCTTCCTCCTGAATTGGTGAATGGGCCGACAGTTGTGAGGTTCGTTTGGCCCAGGGTAAGGTCCGCGATATAGTTCGTCCACGTCACGTTGCCCGGGCCTCTGGTGTAAGAACCTGCGACGTAATACCAGTGTCCGGGAGTAAAGCTCTCCAGCAAGGTCGTCGTATTTGCATCGCTGTGGGAGTTTCCTATCGTGCTCCTTATCCTTCTGCCATTGCTGGGAAGGGGGCCTCCCTGGGTCAGAAAATATCCTCGGTCATTTCCTGAGCGTGTAGAAATGATATAGCCAAGGTTCCACTGGCCTCCGGTGATTTCCGGGGCAAGGGGCGAAAAAAGGATTTCATATGAGACGGAATCTCCAAGGGTAATGGAGTCGGCGCGCAGGTAGGCACCCTCTGCGTTATCGGTGCCCGGTCCTCGGTGGGTTTGGGCTGCATCCGAAGATGAATCAAAGCCGGGCATCCCCAGCTGCAACTGATCAGCGGTTCCACTGCCGAACACCCGTAATGTAAGATCAGTAGTTCCCTTCAGATCGCCCATTCGCTCTTCGTTCGTCATTCCATCAAAGCTATATTGGTGGAGCAGGCTAGGATGAGAAGATGTGGCCGCCTGCCAGTCTGAGACTGAGGCGTGAGCCGTTGCCGCAAGGCTGAATATGAGTGCACCTCGCAAGGGAAAGATCAGCCACTGCTTCATAGCCTCTCATTTCCTCTATTGAAGTCCATCAAGGTAATCGAAAAACGGTAACCCACATATTCAAGTGATAAATGTGGTCCTCACCAGACATTCTTCCGGGTAATTCTCTCGGTCAGATAGCCGTTCTCATCTTTTTGCTCCCTGATTGCAAAAATGAGGAGGGATCGGCTCAGCGTTATTTCTTGTTCGCTGATGCAATAGGGCATTCTGCTCGCTTGCACTGCGTGTGGAGGAGATGATATCACTTTGGCGCGATGCGTGGAGTGAATTATTTAATGGGTCTGGCGAGTCTGACGGGATTGCTTGTTGGGGGATGTCAAAGCGTCACCACGCCGATGACCAGCGCGCAATTACAGAAATCCTACAAGGAAGACTTTGGAGCAGTGTTGGCTATCAAAGAGGTAGTTTACAATGACTCTCCTGATGATGGGAGCGGAGTAGTGGGTGGAGTGATTGCGGGAGCTCTCATTGGGTCAGATGATGGGGCGGCATTGGAAGGTGCTTTGGTAGGGGGCCTGCTCGGTGGGATAGGGGATAAGCTCTCAGAGAAGACCGCCTATGAGATCCGTATCAGAAAGGACGGAGGAGAAGAGGTGACCATTCTGCAGAGAACCCGGGGTCTCAGGGGGCTCCGGCCAAGGGACCGGGTGCGAATACTCACGGATCCGGCGGGGGGAACTATTGTTGAGAGGCTTTCGTCGGGTCGGAACGGAGGTTGAGCCTGTTCTTAAAAGCGGGTGACTGGAGCGTGGCACGCGTTAGACACCTTTACGGGAATGGGGTTGCGGATCCATCTTGGTTCAACTTCTGGAGGTTCTGTGGAAAAGAGATAGGAATAATGACAATCCACCATTAGCCAAATCCGCAGAAATCCTGTATAGAGACGTATGCACAAATCTCAGATCTTTTTTGCTACCCAGACCGGGAACTCACAGGAGGTCGCGGAGAAGTTACAGGAGGAGCTGGGGGAGAGTGGAATCGAGGTTGAATGTGTCGATATGTTTGACTCTGATCCGGAGAATATTTCAGAGCTCTCGAATCTCTATTACGTTGTGAGCACTTGGGGCGAGGGTGAACCTCCTGATGATTCCGTAGGGTATTTCGAAAAGTTGAAAGAATACCCCGATGGACACTACTCCGGGAAACGGTTTGCAATCTGTGGTCTCGGAGATTCTGGCTACGACATTTTTAATGGATTCGGAAAGGACTTGGAATCTGAGTTAAAGCGCCTCGGGGGGGTAGGAATCGTCGAGCGAGTTGATTGCGATATCGATTTTGAGGAATTGTCGGATCCATGGATCGCAAAAATCGTAGAGCACGAAAAAGCTCTGCAGGCTGAAGGCTAGGGTCACTAGCTCAGTTTTAGGCCTGGTACACAGGCCAGGTGTGATGGGTAGACAGTCGGTTGGGGGTGAACGCCGGGTTCCTGTGCGTCAGGGGGGGCTCCTGTTGGTGGCCGGTGGAGTCGTGCGAGGCTTGTGCAGCCAAAAAGGGTGACGAACGATCCCGCACTGCCTTGTTATGAAACGGTTAACCTACAATGCTCACAAGGAGTTTGAGAAACCTTTTATCAGTCCGCATGAAAACCCATCAACATGCATATTGGACCGAATAGACAGTTATTTGCGGGATCGTCACGTCACGGTTATGTCTTAACTCAGAAAGCGGATTAAAGCTGCCGCTTGATTGCAAAAGAATAGCGCCGGATTGTCTCCCCTGCCCGAGTTAGTGCTTTGCAGCGGAACGCCTCCTAGCCAGCGTTGATGGTCTCTCTATTTCCACCGATTGCGGGAGAGCCAGAGGCAGAGTCCAATAGCGGTCATTTGCACTAGGAGCCTGATGAGGTGTCCCTGAAAGGAAAGAGTCGTGCCGTCGCCCAGAGAAATATTGTTGATCCACATATTCAGATTTGCTGGGTAGATAAGGATAAGAAAGGCCGCGGTAGCGAGTGCGCTTGGCCTACGAGTTGGAGGAGCAAGGAGTCCAACGCCGAGGAGGATCTCTGCTGCTCCACTGGCGTAAACCCAGAAAAGGGGGTCTCCCACAATGTCTGGTACTATTGGTGCAAACCAATTCGGACTAGTAAAGTGGAGGATGCCAACGCGGATGAAGAAAAGGCCCAGAGCTAAAGCGGTAAGGGCTTGTGTGAGTCTGATCGAGACCTGTAGCCAGCGGGCTGCGTCCAATTTCATAGAAGGGAAGTTCTTTCTATTGCGTGATTGGAGCGTTTACCTCAACAGGTGGCAGATTTGCTGAAGATGTGTAACAACAGCATCGGGGGGCAGGAGACCGGGTTTGTCAGGGTGGAGTTTAAGAGAGTTCATATCACCGGCGAAAAGTGCAGTTCGGAAGCCTGCCTTGGCGGCTGGATGAATATCCTTGTGGGCATCGTTCCCGATATAAAGAACGTGGGCTGGAGAAATGCCGTTGGTAGCAAGTTTCTTTTTGAGAAGCAGGTAAAGGTCCTCTCCCGGTTTTGCGAGGCCATATTGGTAGGAAAAGAGGCAGAGGAATTCAGTGAACCCTAGGTCCGGCAGCGTCGCTTGCAGGAGGGCTGGGAAGAGGAGGGGGGTGTAGAATTGAGCATTGGAGACAATTCCCAGGGAGAGCGGCTTCTTTTTCAGGTCTGCGATCAGGTTGCTTGCTCCTGGCATTGGCCATACCGGATTTGTCATACACTCGTATTGAAGAGCGACATCTTCGATAACCTCTCCGACAGGATGATGAAGAAGCTCGCTCCAGATCGCGCGGATTTCTATTTCAGGGTAGGAGATTCCGCGAGCCCTTGCAGCCTGATGCTCTCGTTGTATTAATGCGGTAAGATTGGCTTCGAGAGAATGCGGAGTCTCTGGTAGCGCTAGTTTGTGGTCCTGTAGAATGGGCCGTAAGAGGTCCTCGATCGAGGTTGCAGGTTGAGGGTTTTTTCTACAGTGCCCCGAGGCAAGGAGGGTTCCGTAGACGTCAAAAACCACCGTCCGGATTCCAGATAGTTTAGGGAGTATGGGTTTGCAGTCCGCGGGTTCGGTTACTCCCGCGGCGAGCAGGTTGCGAATGGTTTCGAGGTGGGAAAGGCTCATTTTCAGGAGCGGAGGAAATGAAACCTCTCAGGCTGCAGATATTGGAGGAGAACTTCTCTCGGATCCAGCCAGTTTGGTTTGGCGCTGCGACACTGGGTGACGGAATCGTACAGGTCCCTGTGTGCTCTGGCAAATGCTGCCGATGACCATGGATCAAGGTCTTCAGAGCGGTTAATATCTTTTCGTTCGAGTGCAGCGTTCAGCCATTCGTCAGCAGGAATGAGTGTATTTTCCTCGCGGCAAAGGATCTCGCTCGGAGATGCCTGTGCGCGGGGGATAATCTCCAATTGAATGGACTCAGGGAGGTTTCCAAAGTCCAGAAAATCACCGCCGAAGAGGGACTCTGCAGTCTGGGTAACCACGTCATCGGGCAGGTGCTCACCGTAGGATCGGTAGAGATGTTGTAGGCTCGTTTCGAGGCGGTTGTGGAGGCAGTGCTCATCGATCCATGAACGGGGGACAAGTAACCCGGAATACAGGGACTGTAGATTGATTCCCTTGCTCCTGAAGTCGGTGGTGATTTCAGGAAGATCTCTTCCGAGCAAGGGGCGCCCATAGGCGATAGCTTCGAGGAAAGTGAGTCCGAACCCTTCAGCGATGGAGGTTGTGATAAAGTGGGTGGAAGCGTGGATCCATGCTGGGAAGGTGGAATCCCCTGCCGGAGATGGAGGATCTCTTCCTACCACTCCCATCTGAACTGGTAATCGTTGCTTCCTGGCGATTTCAATCCAGGTGCTGTAGGAAGTGGTTTCACCGGATTCTCCAGGAGGAAGCGCGAGGACAAATTGACTTTTCTCTGGCGCTAAGCCAGCGAGGAGGCAGAGCTCTCCGAGGTTTTTACGGCGGATTCCCCTGACTGGAAAAAGAACTAGGGGAGAGGTTTCCTCACTCGATGGGACCTCGCTGGCGGGGTTTATTGGGCCGACTGCATTTCGAAGCAACGATATCTGTTGTGCTGGAATCCCCGCACTTTTCAGTAAGGTAAGGTCCCGGGAATTGATCGTCAGATAGTGAATTTGGGGCGCAAGAGGATAAATCTCCCTGCGCTCACGGAGGTGGGAGTAGTTCTCTGGGCGACCATCCTCTGCGAGATCGTGGATATGCATCACCAGGGGAACTTCGCTTTCGGCGATAGTCTTCACCAATTGAGGGAATAGCCGGTTCTTTCCCAGGGTAGGATTGTGGAGATGCCAGCACCGGGGTTCATCTCCTAGAACTTCCTTAGCGGAAGCGCACATTTGCCCCATGAGAGTAGAGGCCCCGGTATTCCGGTGAGAAGGCATCACCGAATAATCGAGGGCAGGGATCACCCTGATTGGGAGGTCAGACTCCTGCTGCGGATACGAGCCGGTAAGAATCACATGGGGAATTCTCGCGGCAGTCAAAGCTTTCGACTGGCGCTCCACAATGCGGGTGACTCCTCCCGGGCGCAAGTGGTAGTGGACGAGGGCGATGGACATGAGGTTAGGTAGCCTTCTCAGCTACTCCTTGGAGGGCTCATGGAACTATTTGCTTTGCCGCGTATGATGCTCTGGCTCGCGGCGGGAAGGCGGGGGAATCTCTGGAGATACTCTTCTATTCCAACCAGTGGTGGGCGTTCCTCCTCGATGATCTCAGTCTTGATCTCCTGATAATGAGGGCCTGCAATTTCGAGGGCGCGGTAGATACTGGAGAGATCTACTGAGGTCGTCATTTTCCCCTGCGCCCGCAATCGGCTGAGTAGAGATTGAAGGATCCCGAAGGACATACGCCCGAGGGCGGAAGTGGACTGATTCCGATGAATTCGTTTGTCGAGATCTACCTGAGCGAAGGCACCCATTCCCCAGTGCTCATAGACGTCGAGCAGATGAGAAGTTTCGACCCCGTAGCCAACCGGAAAAGGAATCTGCTCGAGGACTTCCCGGCGAACCGCATACTCCCCACTAAGGGGCTGGAAGAGCTGGGTGAGTTCCGGGTAAAAGAGGGAGAACATGGGCCGGACGAGAATTTCGGTGACCCGCCCTCCGCCGGAAGCTCGGATGTCCCCGCTGGAGTGAACAAGTGGCCGTTCGTAGAACGATTTTACGTAGCGGGTCTTAGGACTGAGGAGAAGGGGAGCAATGAGCGCATAAACAAAGCGGGGATGAATATTGCTAATGTCCGCGTCCACAAAGCAGATGATGTCGCCTGTGAGCTGATAGACGCCCTTCCACAGGTTCTCACCCTTGCCTCGTTTGAATCCAAAGCGCGGAAGAATGTCGCCTGAGTGGAGAAAATCGACTCCGGAAGAAGCGCAGATTTCAGCAGTTCGGTCTGTTGAGCCAGAGTCAATAACGGCGAATTCATCGATAAGAGGAATACGATCCATCAGGGCGGTTTTGAGTACCGCGATCTCCTCACCAATGGTCTTTTCCTCGTTGAGAGTGGGAATGCAAAGGGAGACCTTGAGGCCAGCTCTCTGCTTCGCCCGGTAGAGGGCCTCGAGGTCGCTGAACTCCCGGTGATGAAAAGTGTGAGACTTCAGCCAGGACACGCTAAATGAGAAGAGCTTGGATTGGGGCTTTCCAGGTTTAGTGGCTGTTTACTCCGATCTGACACACCGAAAACCAGTGTGGTTTGTAGGAGAGAGGGACTCCGAGTAGTGCCTGGCTGCTGGTCGATAGCGGAGACAGTATGTGTGGTGGCAAAGGTGTGATCCTCCCTTGGTGACCCAGAGCCAGGCCAGACGATGAAATGGCGCTTCGGCCGGATAGTTCTTTGTCTGTAGATACTGCTGCACCATAGGCTGGCTTACGGGTTGCTCAGGTCCTTTTGGATTGGCCTTTGGCTCCGGAAGTTTAGCGAAGGTTTTATAGTAATCTGGTCGATAAAGGTCGGAGCAATGCTCCCAGACATTGCCAGCCATATCGTAAAGTCCATAGGCGTTTGGGGGGAAGGACTTGACCGGTGCAGTTCCCGGGAATCCATCTTCGGCTGTATTCTTGTTCGGGAATTCCCCTTGATAGACATTGGCCTGCCATTTATTCCCGGGCTTAGGTTCATCGCCCCAGCTGAAGAGTTTGTCGTCCAATCCACCGCGTGCAGCCCGTTCCCATTCGGCCTCAGTGGGTAACCGTTTTCCTGCCCACTCGCAGTAGGCGACCGCGTCTTCATGAGTGACGCAAACAACGGGGTGATCCATGCGGCTGGCGATACTTGAAGAGGGGCCTTCAGGATGCTGCCAATTTGCGCCTCTTACGAATTGCCACCACTGCCATTCTGCACCCGGCTGGAATAGTTCGACCTTGCGGGGGGTTGGTTTAAAGAGAAGGGCTCCACCTTTAAGCTGTTCAGGTGGTGCGTTTGGGAAATCCTTGGAATCCCAGCCCCGTTCGGCCTGGGTTTTATAGCCCGTCGCATTGGTAAACTTCAGAAATTGGCGGTTGGTCACTTCGGTCTCATCGATCCAGAACCCATCGACAGTGACCTTGTGGACGGGGCTTTCCTCGGGATATTCTGCCCGGGTCTGATTAAATTTATGGTCGGAGCCCCGGCGGTAAGTGCCCCCGGGAATAAAAACCATTCCTGCTGGAGTTTGCTTGGTCTTGGCGGTCTGGGGGGACGGGGAGGCCGCTCGCTGCAGTTCTTGTCCCAGTAAAACGGTCGCTGCGAGTAACAGGAAACAAAACGAGAAAAGAGGGGCGAGCATTGGTAATTGGCTTTCTGGTAATAAAGGGGCATTTTAACGCTCTGGCTATGACCAAATTCCGGCCATGTATTGACCTTCACCAGGGCAAGGTGAAACAGATCGTAGGGGGATCCTTGCGGGATAATGGTCCGGGTCCGATTGAGAATTTTGTGGCCAGTGAGCCGCCATCATGGTTTGCGGACCGCTTTCGGAATGATCAGCTCACCGGGGGGCATGTCATTATGCTCGGCCCTGGTAATGAGGGCGCAGCTCAGGAAGCCCTTGTCGCATGGCCAGGTGGGTTACAAGTGGGAGGAGGAATTAGTGTTCAAAATGCTTCGGGATGGATTGAGGCGGGTGCGAGTCACGTGATTGTCACCTCGTGGCTTTTTGACCAAACTGGTAAGTTTCAAACTCAGCGGCTCGAGGATTTGGCGACAGAAGTCGGCAGTGACAAAGTGGTGATCGACTTGAGTGCGCGACGAGTCGGGGCGGGCTGGAGAGTGGCGATGAATCGGTGGCAGACCCCCACTGATCTTCTTGTTACAGATGAAGTTCTGGATCAGATCGCGCCGTATTGCTCTGAATTTCTGATCCATGCTGCGGACGTGGAGGGCAAGTGTGAGGGAGTGGACGTAGAACTGGTTTCCCTTCTCGGCGCATGGAGTGGTATCCCGGTAACTTACGCTGGCGGGGTAGGCGGATTGGACGATCTCCGGCAAATTGAGGAGGCCAGCGGTGGAAGGGTCGATGTGACGGTGGGAAGTTCTCTTGATCTTTTTGGAGGAGAAGGGGTAGCCTACGAAGAGTTGCTCGCTTGGAACGAAGTTAGACGGTGATGAAAGAGTTTGGTATTATCATCGTCATCCTCATGACCGGGGGTCTTGTAGCGCTGCTCTATCATAGGGCGAAGCAACGGCATCGTAGAGAGGTTCGGGCGACTCCTCTCTCGGAGGCGGATCGCTCGCTTCTTCAGAAGGAAGTTCCGCTCTATGCCGCTCTTCCTGCCGAGTTCACGAAAGAAATGGATGCCCGGATTCAGGTTTTTCTCTATCAGGTCGGGTTTGAGCCCTGCGGGCAACTGGAGGAAGTCACAAGGGAGATGCAGTTGATTATCGCCTCGCAAGCCTGCTTGCTCCTTCTGGCCAGCGGTTATGATCATTTTGGGTTGTTGCGCTCGGTGCTGGTTTATCCCGATGCTTACGAGGTGAGGGATGAGTTAGGGATCAAAAGTATCCGACTCGGAGAAAGTTGGATGAGCGGCAGTGTGGTTCTCTCATGGGAGAGTGTGAGGCAGGGTTCGCGCAATGAAGAGGATGGCCTCAATGTAGTTATTCATGAGTTTGCTCATCAGTTGGATCAGTTTAATGGGGTCGCTGACGGCTTGCCCGTTCTAAAGGATCGTAAGGACTACCCTGAGTGGGCCTCCGTCATGCGCGCGTCGTATAAAACTCTTCTGGAAAGAGTCGAGAAGGGGCGCAGAACGGTACTGGATGATTACGGGGCGACAAATCCTGCAGAATTCTTTGCGGTTTCGACCGAAACGTTTTTTGAAAAACCCAAGCAGCTGGAGGAGAAACATTCGGAGTTGTATGAGCAGTTGAAGCGGTTTTATGGCTTGGATCCCTTAGGTTGGGGTTAATGGGGGCTCTGTAAAATTTTGATTCAAGTGGCCGGAGATCTCCTCTTGATTTGGTAAGGATTCGTTAATAACTTGGATGGGCGTAAGAAATGAGCCTGCCCGAATCTGAGATCCAGTCCGAACCTTTCAATGAGCCCCTGGCTCCACTGCCACAAAAAAAGGGCGAAAAGTCCGAAAGAAAAGGACGGCCGAAAGCGGTGATGGCTGAGCTCCCGCCATCCGGGCAAGTCGACGGTGGAAAGGTTTCGAATGCAGGTAAGACCGGTAAAGAAGGTCCGAGTGTGCTTGCCAAGGTAGAGCGTTTGAGCAGAGAAAATGGTGATCAAACAGAGGTCGTGCCGCGGTGGAAATTCTGGAAACGCTCAGGAAAGCGTAATGAGCAGGCTGAGACGCTTCGGCAGGGTGCGACAGAAATGGTAGAGCTGATGCGCTCCATTCGAGACCATCTCGAGGGGGGGCATGTGGATCGGGATGGAATCCTTAAGTCGCTAAGTCCACTTCCAACCGCGGTGGAGAGCCTGAAGTCGATGAGTGACCGGCAGGCTGAAACCGGGCGCACCCTTGAAGGTCTCCATAAGACCCTCGAGCAGCGGGCGAACCGGGATGGATTGCTTCTGAAATCTCTGAACAGAATGGGGTCCACCATGTCTCATGTGGAGGAAACTTTTGGCAAGTTAGACCGAACCTTGTCAGGACTGGACCAGTCAAACCAAAGCACGGCGCGTAACATGGAGTTGCTTGGAGATCGCATGGCAGATACGGGCCAGTTTATGAATGAATCGTTCGCCCAGTTGCGGGATGCCGAAAGAGAATTCACAAGCTATATTTCCAAAAGCACTCGCCGAAGCGGGATGGCGATGGTGGCGGTTTGCAGTCTCCTCGTAATGTCGGTTGTTGCAGTGGGTTTCATGTTCCGCGAAAATCGGAATCTTCTCACGGCGGTTCAGCAGAATGGAGCGCTCGTTGTTCAGGTTCCATCGCCAACTGCCCCAGCGAGCGGGACGACCCAGAGAATCGTGGAAAACAGGATTCCGGCGATTAAGGCCGGGGGGAAGGAAGGGGAAAGGTCCGAGACGCCGGCGGGGGTCTTGGACCTCAATGAAGAGATCTTGTATCCGGTGGAGACACAGGTGCCGCAACTCTTCCCTATTAGCGATCTTCCTGAGAAAAAGTAGAGAAGGCTCTTTTTGGAGCTCCTCAAATTAATGAGGAACAGTAATAGTTCCTCGGGGTTATGTGGTATTATGCAAAAGATGGAAGCAGAGAGGGCCCAGTTTCTCTCGACGAGTTGCGAGGGATACTCAACGAGAACGTAGTGCCGCTGACTACAGTGGTGTGGACAGAGGGGATGGACCAGTGGCGTCCGGCCTATGAAGTTCCGCAGCTGGGTGCCGGTGGTGGTGGACAGGTGGTCCAGCCTACCCCGGGAATGGGCCTCTCGATGGGGGCGCCGCAGTCGAGCGGTCTGGCGGTAGCCAGTATGGTGCTGGGCCTTGCTGGTCTCCTCTTTGTTCCGATTGTTTGCTCGATTGCAGCCGTTATCTGTGGGCACATGGCGAGATCCCAAATCCGCCAGGGAGAGGGCAGAGTGGGTGGAGACGGGATGGCGATGACCGGGTTAATTACAGGTTACCTGGGGCTTGTTATTTATATGGCCCTTGCGGCGTTGATTGTCGTGTGGATATCGCAATTCCTCTAATAGTCTTGAGAACTTTTATCTCATTGCTCTTGGACAACGGGGTGGGTCGCTGGCCTGTGCTCTTCGCGATGTTGGCTGGGGGGGTAGTGCCGGCTGTTGGATTCGACGGCGTTGCGGGCTTTGTCGAGGCGTATTGTGTGCAATGTCATGGTAGTAATAAGGAAAAGGGAGGGGTTACTCTTCATGACCTGGGTTCGAATTTTGAAGACGAAGAGACTGCGGATCGCTGGTTAGAGGTCCTTAGTCAGTTAACGACCGGGGATATGCCTCCTCGGGACGCGAAGGCTCTTCCGAGCGGGCCCCTTCGTAGAAGTGTCATCCAGTGGATCGAAACAAATCTGGAGCCCTCGGATCGAGCTGAGGCGTATCGAAAAAAGCTCCTCGCACCGGAGTATGGGAACTGGGTCGACCATGAGACCCTGTTTTCGGGTGACGTACAAGAGCTGGCTTTCTCGCCTTCAAGAATTTGGCGGCTTAGCCCCGAGATGTTCAATAAAAAGGGGTTTGGGCGGGCCCGTAGCCCGTTTGCCTATGTGACATCACAAAAAGGGATTCGGGATTACTCCTCGATGGCGCAGGTGGACCAGAGCACGGTTCAGATGATTCTGGTTAATGTGGATCAGTTTCTTGAGGAAAGACAAAGGAAAGGGGAATTCAGCTCGTTTGCAGAGAGGGAGGGAGCTCCCTCGGAGGAGGTGCTTAGGACGACGGTCGCGCGGGAGTTTCGGCGAATCGTAGGGCGGAAGCCCTCGGAAGACGAAGAGGAACGGTATCGGGCGTTCTTGAAGAAGAACGTGGAGCTGGGAGGAAACCTGGAAGGGCTCAAAACGACGATCAAGGGGATCTTCCTGAGCCCGGAAGCGATTTACCGAATGGAGTTTGGGTTAGGGCAGGTCGATCAACATGGGCGCCGCCAGCTTTCTCCGGATGAAATCGTTAACGCGTTGGCCTATGCGCTTACCGATGATGTTCCCGAGCGTTCGCCTATTCTTTGGAACGCCTATCAAAGCGATGAGTTGAAGGGCCCTGATGAGGTTTCGAAAGTGGTCCGGACCTTGTTGGATGAAGAGCTTGGAAAGGGCACGTGGTCGGCGCCCGCGTTGCCTCGTGTGATGCGTTTCTTCGAGCAGTTTTTCGGATTTGATCGAGCAGGGGATGTCTTCAAGGACAACGATCGCCGAAGATTGGAGGGGATACCCCAGTGGAACACTCAGTATCTCGTGCATGATGCGAAGATGATTATCGAACATGTGCTTCGCGGTGATCAGGATGTCATTGCCGAATTGCTGACTACCAATGATTACTTTGTGGCTCACCCTGGGAACAATGACTACGCCCGGGAGTTCTATGATAATCGGGTGAAGGAAGTGACCGATCCTGAATACGTGAATGGTGAGGTCGCGAAGGCGAAGCTGGAATATGAGAATCGGACCAAGCCGGATCATGTTCCGGACGCTGAGTGGGAAGAGCGCCGAAGAACCTTTCTGAAGGAAAGGCGGAACAGGGCGGAGCAGGCCGTACGTCTTTTTACGAATGCACTTGCTGAGGGTATTCATCCCCACCCGGACTTCCCTTTCTCCAATCGGTCACGAGGGCTGTCAGATCTCATCTACATTACCGCTTATAATCTTCCAGAATCAGGCCGGTCTGAGGACCAGAGATGGAATTGGCCCGTGGAGCAGCCGTTTCCCATGCCTCGTGATCAGCGCTCAGGGATCCTGACACATCCGGCGTGGCTGGCTGCATGGTCGTTAAACGATGGCAACGATCCGATTCACCGGGGGATCTGGGTGTTGGAAAAATTGCTGGCAGGAAAACTTCAGGACCTCCCGCCCGACGTCGATGCGCAAGTGCCGACGGATCCTCACCAGACCCTGCGAGAGCGGATGGAGATTCTTCGTGAGGAGCGGTGTTGGAATTGTCACCACAAGATCAACCCCCTTGGTGAAACCTTCGAGATTTTCGATGACTGGGGCCGCTACCGTACGCATGTCTATTTCGGAGAGGATGGCAAACTGGTAAAACGCCGAGATCAACAATTTGAGAAATGGCTCAGGGAGGGGAAGCTGACCGCACGGGAAGTTAACGCAGCAGGTGAAATTCAAGGGACCGGTGAGTCGGATGTAGATGGGGAGGTAAAGGATGCGGTAGAAATGCTTCATCGAATTGGGCGCTCTACGAGGGCACGACAATCCTTTATTCGTCATCTCTTTCGCTATTTCATGGGCAGGAATGAAATGCTGAGTGACTCGAGAACATTGGTGGCGGCGGAACGAGCCTATTTGGCAAACAACGGTAGCTTTAAGGCCCTAGTAGTCTCCCTTCTGAGTTCGGACTCTTTTCTCTATCGCCGCTGAGAAATGACCTTCATAGTTGAACCTTCAACCATCACCTGATGATTCAAAAACGTCGGAAGTTTCTCAAAGCTGGTGCCTCTCTCGCAATGGCTCCGTTTCTACCCTCTCTGCAGGCGCAGGCGCAGGAGCAGACGGCTGGGCGGGGAGGGAAACCGATTCGGCGCTTTGTCTTCGTGGTGAAATCTTCAGGGATCGATAAATTCAATCTCGTGCCTGAGGGCTTGGAAAATCATTATGTGAGCCTTGAGGGAAGGAAACTCGGCAATAAGGCGAGGCGACTCGGGCCGATGGTCGACGTGTCATTAAGTGAGCACGCGCTTCCGGCGAAGCTCTCGCGCCTTGAGGCCTTCCGGGACCGTCTTACTATTATTCAAAGTCTTTCAGGGGAGGGTTTCAGCGGGAATCATACTGCGGGTTATGGCGCGCTCTCATGTCACAATTCAGAAAGGGTGGCGATAGCCCCCAGCATTGATTGCCTCTTAGGTAAGCAGCTTTCGATGGGGCCTTATCCCATGTATGGAATGGCGACCAATGGCCGCTTGCTGGAGGGAGGGGCACTTGCTGAGAGCTACTGTTATCCCAATATTTCGGCCTACAAGGCTGGTATGCCGGTGCCTTTTCAAGCCTCTCCCCGAAAAGCGTTTGTTGAACTCTTCGGGGCGTCGGTGGCGCCTCCGGAGGAGCTCGAAAGAGAGTTGGCCTTGAATGGGAGTTTGATGAACTTTTTGACCGGGGACGCCAAGCGGATTGAGAAGCAGTTGACGGGTGACGAGAAGGAGCGATTTGGCCTGTATCTGAATTCCTTTGAGGAGCTCCAAAATCTGGAGCGGAAAAAAGTGGCCCTGTCTGAGAGGGTCAAGAGGTTTGCCCCTAAGCCGGGGGGGCTCTATGACTCGGTAAAGCCGAAGCATCGGATTGAGTCGTATTTCGAATTAGCAGCAGCATCACTAATAACCGGTCTTACGAATGTGATAACGATCCGGCCTGACACTCTGGGGGTGGAATACCGGGAGCTGGGTATTTCTAATTCAGTGCACGCTCTTGGGCACTTGGGGGAGAATAAAGCCACTAATGGGATGAATGGGAACGAAGCGCGAGCGGCGGTTGAGAGGTTGCACTTGGATGGAATTGCGGAAATGGCAGGGAAACTCGATGGCATTCCGGAGGGAGACGGCACGATGCTAGATCATACCCTTATCGTCTACATGTCCTGTTCGGGTGGTGATCACCACGGCGGGCAGGCCGACTGGCCATTCCTTCTCGTGGGTGGATCGTCTGGCCGATTGAGAATGGGCCGCTACATGGAATTTCCCAAATATCGAGAAGAGGGGCACCGAACCATAGGGAATCTCTATCTGTCCTTCATGAAGGCCGCGGGTATGAATCCTCCCGTTTCCTTTGGTCAACCCGACTCGAATCTTAAGGACTTGGATCTTGCTGGTCCTCTATCCGAGTTAATGGCTTGAGAAATTTTGGTCTCAAGGCAGCGTTATGCGCTGTCTGTTCCATTTTTTCAGGCGGTCTTCGCGAGTATCAAAACTGAGGATTCCTAGTTTCATGCGCCCAAACCTTTTCTGGAAAATCCCCTTCATCTCTTGCTGGGCACTTGTGTTGTCCGCAGAAAGTCTACCGGCTGATGACAATGCTCCGCGGGCAGCCTATCCCGGAGGCTTCACGCGTCCTCCGTCAGAGGGAAAGGAGTATGATACATGGGCTGATGCTAAAGGGCCCGACGTTGGGGTGAGTCAGAGTGACCCCAAAAGGCTTCCCTCGCGGGTCGATAATTCAAGCCGCCGGGAATATCCCCCAATCTATAAGCAAAGGTGGGGGGCCTGTGGTCAATTCGCCTCGGTGGCATCGATTTTTACCTACGAGATGAACGTTCTGAATGGAACGGCTGCGGATACAGATGCTCATCGGTTTCCGGCTCATTTTTCGTGGAATATGATGAATCGGGCCGAAAACACGGGGTCTGAGGCCTATCACGGGTGGGAGGTAGCGAAGCGGATCGGGATACCAACGGCTCAATCTTATGGAGGTGTGAGGCTGAACAAGATCGGGGTGTGGCCTGATGGCTACAGCATCTGGCGTGAGGCGATGGAATATCGTATCTCCGGGTATCGATACTCACCGGCCAATTCAGTGGCTCAATTGACTGAGGCGCGAGGCTGGCTCTATGATCGGAATCGAGACTCCAAGGATGGAGAGGTGTGTGGGGGAATATTTGCTCTCGACGGACGCATGGGAGAGCTCAAGAAGGTGACCTTTACCATCCCAGAGGGTCAGTATGGCGCGGGGAAGGATCTCTGGACCCGGTGGGGGCCTTCGGGCTATGGGCACGGGATCACCTGTGTAGGATACGATGACCAGATTGGTTATGACGTGAACGGAGATGGTAAAATTACAAATGATCTGGATCTCAATGGTGATGGGCGGGTCAGCCTCGCGGATTGGGAAAAGGGAGCGTATATTGTGGTGAATTCGTGGGGGACAAAGTGGTCGGGGGACGGCAAGATTTATCTGCTGTATTCGGCCATGATTGATCCGACCTGGAAGCGGGGTAATTACCTCGGTCGCGCGGAGGTAAAACGCTATATCCCGAGCCACACCCTGAGAGTTAAAATGTCGTGCTCCGATCGCACGAACCTGCGCATGTTCATTGGAGTTTCTGGGGTGGAGACGGCAACTTCTCCTGAGCACGAGATAGCGCCGGAGGCCTTTAATGGGTGGCCGTTGTTTGGGCGAGCCAACGCGGGGCATGTTCCGCTTGCTGGTCCCGGAGAGGAAGGGCCTATCGAGGTAGGAATAGATATTAGTGAGCTTGTAGAGAAGCTGATTCCGGAAGAGAGGAAGACAGGAGAAGAGCAGGGGCGGGTCTTTGTTCGTCTGTCAGGGAAGGAGGGGAGCTCTGCAGAGGGGATGATACACGAATGTGCGCTGCGGAGCTACGGTGAGCAGGGGCAATTTTTGAAGGAATCGAGGCTGGAGGTTGAAGGCGGTTTGTTTGGCAAGGACGTCCTTCAGTTGAGCGGGCCTCTAAATCACTAGGGGTCTTGACCCAGTCGTGATGGTCCGGATCTTCCGTGCTTGCGCCTGATTGGTGGGCGTTGAAGATAGAGACGACAGGAATCTTCGAAGCTGTGTCCGCGCTAGGTGATGTGTGGGCGAGGCGCTTGTGAGCAGGCAATACCGAGAATCATGGAGTGGTTTTATGCAAAGAATAACGAGAGAAAAGGTCCGGTAAGTGCCTCTCAACTTAGGAGCATGGTTGTGTCCGGGGAGGTTGCCGGATCCGACCTTGTGTGGTGTGAAGGAATGGGAAACTGGATTCCGGCAAGCGAGATTCAGGACTTTGACTCTCCTCGGGTGGGCGCAGTGGGTGCCGAAGCGGGTCCCCCACAGGGGCATCATTCTCCACAGGTGGTGCCGCCGGGAGCACAGGCTGGTTCCCCGGCCAATATTCCGTATCCGGGACCGGTGGGCTCCAAGCCACCTACGAACGGAAAGGCGATTGCAAGTCTGGTCTGTGGATGCATCGGAGTGATCACCTGCTGTTTTATCATTCCGTCGATTCTTGCAGTCATCTTTGGTCATATCGCCAAGGGGGAGATTCGTGCCTCAGGGGGTCAGCAAGGAGGTGATGGAATGGCCTTGGCCGGGTTGATTCTCGGGTATGTCGGGTTAGGGCTCGGGTTTTTAGGTCTACTTGGGGGGCTCGTGCCTTCTTAAGGATTGATCGATTGCAGAATCGGCGAGATCCTTTGTTCGGACAATGCAGCGCTAGCGAGATGGAGTGGTATTACGCAAAACACGGTGAGAAGCAGGGGCCGGTCAGTCTGGCAAACCTGCGAAGTATGGTGGTAACCGGTGAGCTGGCTCAGACCGACCTGGTGTGGCGGAAGGGGATGGCAGATTGGATTCCGGCTGGACAAGTTCCCGAGATCTCTGGGGTGGATTCCGAGCCTCCTGCGACCCCGGTTGCGCCGCCTGCCAGTGGCAGTCAGCCCCCTCAGGCGGAAGTTGGAATCGCGGGGCCCGTCGCGCACGAACGGATACCCAACTACCTTGTGCAGTCTATCCTAGTCACGATTCTTTGCTGCTGGCCCTTCGGTATTCCGGCAATAGTCTATGCGGCGAAGGTCGACGGCTTGGTCGCGCGTGGCGATATAGCCGGAGCGATGGACGCATCCAAAAAGGCAAAGACGTGGGCATGGGTTTCGTTCGGTTCTAGCATGGTGATTATTGTCTTTTATGTGGCACTCATCGGGCTTGGGGTCATATCAGAACTTTAGTGAGCGCGCGGCTGATCCTTGTCCTTGGTTTTGCAGTCGTGGGATTGCTCGCGATTCTCCATCTGAAGGAGAATGATCCTGAAACTGACGGGACCTTTCTTCCTCCCTGTTCCTTTCACGAGGTGACCGGTTTGCATTGCCCCGGGTGCGGGGGCACGCGTGCGGGGCATGCCCTCGCCAACTTCCGGATTGGTGATGCGCTCAAGAAAAACGCCCTGTTGGTTGTCCTCCTGCCTTTCCTCGTCGTGGGAATTGCATTGGAGGGATTGGCATGGGTGAAAGGACGGGATTACCGGGGGCCGCGAGTCAGGTTGCCAAGAGGGCTGTCTTGGTGGTTGCCCGGTGTAATCATTGGCTTTTGGATCCTGCGCAATGTGCCGATGTGGCCCTTTGATTTGCTAGCTCCTCGTTGAGCAAGATCATCGGGGCTAACGCTTGTCCCGGGCGAGACCCTCGACATATTTGGCGAGGAGATCGGCTTCCAAGTTTACCTTTTGCCCGGCGCAGGCGGACTGCAGGTTGGTGGCCCGAAAGGTATGCGGAGTAATCCAGAAGAGGGCAGAGTCCGGGAGAAGTTCAGCGATGGTGAGTGAGATGCCGTCCACTGCAAGGGAGCCGCGAGAGATGCAGTAGCGGTAGACCTCGGGCGGAAGCTGGACTTCGTAGCGATGATCCTGCCCCTTGGTGGACAGGTCGTTGATGACCCCGGTGGCGTCGACGTGTCCTTGGACAAAGTGTCCTCCTAAACGGTCATTGGCACGGAGAGCTCGCTCGAGGTTGACTAGTGCGCCGGGTTTCAGGGAGCCCAACGAGGTGACATCGAGGGTCTGGGTCAGGATGTCGAAGGCCAGGGAATTCTCGGATTGCTCCACCACGGTGAGACAGCATCCGTTGATGGCCACGCTATCTCCCCGGGCAGTTTCTTCCGAAAATGGCACTTCAATGGTAAGGCGAGCCTGTTCGCCCCGTGGCTCCAGTGAAATGGTGCGTCCGGTAGATTCTATAAGTCCGGTAAACATGGTTGGCTACAGGAGCATGTAGGCGGCGCCAACGATGACGGTGGGGACCATCGCTGCCAGGGCCAGCTTGGCCGGGGAAACTCCACCCTTGAAGAAACGTCCAAGGATAGCCTGTCCGGCGGGGTTGGGAGCATTCGCTATCACGGTGAGGCCGCCTCCGGTCACCGCTCCGGCGACAACCGCATACTTTGCGGCATCTGCTAGCTGGGGAGCCTGAGAAGCCAGGTAGGTTACCGCGGCATTATCATTAAAGGCGGTGAGAACGGTGGCTCCGACCATAAGGACCCACTCATTGTCAAAGGTGGTAAGGAGGAGTTCGATCCACCATCCCTGGCAGCCACCATGGATGACAAGGCCTGCCAGAAAGCAGCCGACCAGGAGCGGGGTGCGCATCTTGACGTCGTTCTGGTGATGACCCGTGCCCTCAGAGAAGCCGAGGAGGATGAGGAATCCGCCAAGGAAAAGAGGTGGGTAATGCGCCATGAAGACGGTCCACCCAAGAAAAAGCAGGTGAATGGCGGTAATGACGGGAGGAATTGGGTCCTCTCGTTCTTCCCAGCGCGGGGGCTGATTTGGGTCGTGCTGGATCGTGGGGCCACCGAGAGCAGCGAAACGTCGGCGGAAGAAGGCAAAATAGAGAACGTTTGATAGGAGAATTCCGATGACGGCCTTCCAGCCGAACTGGGTCATCATGAATCCCATGCCCCAGTCCCATCGCTCGGCGACCATCAGAACGGGGGGCGCGGCAAAATGAGTCAAGGTTCCGCCAACGGACACATTGACAAAGAGAAGTCCAAGAGTGGCATAGGCAAAGATTGGGCTTGGGGAAAGAGAGTAGAAGCGCTTTGCGAGGAGAAGAGCGGCAATCGTCATCGCAGCCGGTTCGGTAATGAAGGATCCAAGCAGTGGTGTTAGAGTCAGAGTTGAGAACCACCAGGCTGCCGGAGTCCCCCCGAAGAGCTGGGCGACCTTGTTTACACAGGCTTCGGAAAGAACTATGATGGGTCTGGTCGCCGCAATGGCCATGATCACTACAACGAAAAGAGGCTCAGTGTAGTTTACATCATAGCCCAGATAATTCTGGAGTTCCGTCACTCCATGCATGAAGCCGTCACCGGGTGCGATCCCATGACACCACAGGACCGCGCCGGCAAGAGCGATCACCCAGATGCCAAAGACCGCTTCAACCTCACCGAGGGTGTGAAAGAACCAGGCGCGGAACGAGACATCGTCCTTGGCATCGTCCTCAGGTTTGTCCACCGCCCTCCGTTTGTTTTCTTCAATGCTCTTCCGGTGTCGATCTTCATGGGCGTGAGCCATTTCCTTGAAGACTCCCGAGAGAAAGGTGTGGAGGATCGCACAGGCGAATATGATCGTAGCGATCAGGTTGAAGTAATTCTGAGCAACAGCCCTTTTTTTGAGCTTCTCCCAGAGAGTTCCGCCTTCTCCCTCGAATGCTTCATGTTTGGGATCTGTGTAGGCAGGTAAAGGAAGGGGAAAGTGTGCGTGCTGTTCCTTGCGGAGATTCCATTCTCCGCCCTTGGAGTAAGCGGGTTCCTTGTCGCCGGCAGCTGATGCACCAGAGATCCCACAGATAAGGAGGACAATAAGCTGAAGGGAGAAGCGTATCCGGGCCATTGCTCGCGGGGATTCTATGGGATGACGGGTCAGGAGCAATGACAATTGGGTGGCTTGATTGATCCGGTTTAGCGGGTAAGATCTCTTCGTGATCTGGAGGGTATTACCATTGGCAGCGGCCGTGCTGGCAGTGGCCGGCAGCTCCTGTAGCAGGATTGAGCGCTTAGCCGGCCCTAAACCTGGCGCGAACTCCCCGGACGCTCTTCGTGTGCCTGCATTTCTTCGCGCGGGTGGCCGTTCGGGAAATTCGGGGGTCAGGGTGACGCTTGATGATTCTTCGGAGCTTAGTGGTGAAGTAACTGATCGGATTAAGGCGCGGGAGGAGGATCTGATGTGGACCGACCCCGATAACCCCGAAAAGAGCATGGAAGGGATGGAAGAGGTTATGGTGGACAAGGGTCGCGAGGGTCCATGGTTTGTCAGCTATTCCAAGGCCCGAAGGGCTGCAATGCGCTCCGGAAAGCCCATTCTCGTGTGGTTCACCGATACCCAGTTCAGCCCTCTTTGCCGCTCGCTCGATAGCGAGGTGTTCTCCAAGGGTGCCTTCAGCGAATGGGCCAAGGGAGCCTTAGTGCGGCTCCGCCTGGATTTTAATGTCAAGGGAGTGAGCGGAGGACAGGGCCAATCAGCGATGGACGACAAGATTCGAAAAGAAAACTATCTGGAGGAGCTTAAGCGCCGCTACAAGGTTCAGGGCTTCCCGACGGTGCTCTTGCTGACCCCGGACGGCAAGGTTGCAGCGCGCTATCGCGGATATCGTAAAAGTTATTTCGATTTCTACGAGGGGCGTCTCAGAAATGATACTGGGAAGGCTGTCGATCTTCACGGGGAATGGCGCCAGTCGATGGCCGGCAGGGGTTACCGGGAGTGGACGGATCAGGAAGGGCGCAAGGTTTTTGCGAAGCTGACCCGCTACAAGTCGGGGCAGTTGATTTTGGTGGAACCAGATGGAAGAAATATCAGGGCCAAAGAGAGCCGACTTTCGGATCAAGATCGGGCGTGGATCGCCTCGGAGCGGGCGAAAAGGGATAATTAGTTAGATTTCAGATTGGTTATTCTGCTTCTCCTCGATCAGAGTCGCCGCAGTTCGCAACACCTAGAACGACTACGAGATTTTATGGAAGACGTTATCATTATCGGAACCGGCTGTGCAGGATGGACCGCGGCGATTTATACCGCTCGGGCTAACCTTGAGCCGCTTGTACTTGCAGGAGAGCAGATTGGAGGGCAGCTCACGACCACCAGTGAGGTCGAGAATTTCCCGGGATTCCCGGAGGGTGTCGATGGCCCTTCCCTGATGTTCAACATGCAGCAGCAAGCCGAACGGTTCGGAGCCAAAATTGTCTACAAGACCGTCGATCTGGTCGAGAAGGCTGATGATGGCTCATTCGTCGTTCGTTGCGGGGAAGAGAGCTTGCAGGCTCGAACCGTCATTGTGGCCACAGGAGCGCGGCCCCGGTTGTTGGGGTTGCCCAATGAGGAAAATGGGAAAAATGGCCTGACCACGTGTGCCACCTGTGACGGTGCCTTCTACCGAGATATGCCGGTAGCAGTTATTGGTGGAGGCGACTCAGCCTGCGAAGAGGCGACCTTCCTGACAAGGTTTGCGACCAAGGTGTATCTTGTTCATCGGCGGGGTGAGCTGCGCGCGTCAAAAATTATGGCCGAAAGGGCCCTCGCTCACGAGAAAGTGGAGGCGGTCTGGAATACGGAGCTCACCGCCTATCATCCCGGAGACGATGGGAAAATGGACTCAGTAAGCATTCGTAATCGTGAAACCGGCGAAGAGGGCTCATTGAAGGTCAAAGGGGTATTTATCGCGATCGGGCACATTCCCAATAGCGGATTCCTGAACGGACTGGCGGATCTTGATGGGGACGGGTATATCCTGCAGACGCCTGGACGAACAGCGACCCGCACGCCGGGGCTCTTTGCTGCAGGAGACGTGGCAGATCACTTTTACCGTCAGGCAATTACGGCTGCAGGGCAGGGTTGTGCAGCAGCACTTGAGGCTGAACGCTACCTCGCCGATCACGAGAGCTGAGAAACAGGGACTTATTTGCCAATCCAAGGGACTATCCTGCGGAAATGGATCGTTTTTTCCGCCATGAAACTTACCGGGGATGGCGATCAGGCCCGGGAACAGTCTCGCTCCTCGATCAGGCTCCGAAAGTAGTGACAGATGGAGGAATCGCGGGCATCATCCGCACAGCCAAACTAATATGACAGAGTTGCTCATCGCTCCCGCCCGGAACACAGGATGCAGTGATATCGATCTTCTTTCAGAGGTGATCGTTGCTGCGGCAGCAGGGCAGCGTAGTCCCTTGGACGATATTCTCGATACCGAGGTGGTCGATGAAGAGCCTTACATGAAGACTCTTGCGAATTCGTTAGGGCTTCACTGGCTGGAAGATATTCCGTCTCCTTCCGAGGCGCTTCCCCTCCGAAAGATCTGTGGTCCACAGGTTGCTTTGAGGCATCGTATTCTTCCCGTCGAATTTGAGGGTAGTGATGAGCACGGAACCCGCCGATTAGTGATCGCCACCTATGATCCTTTCAACATCGCAGCGCGTCAGGCTGCGGTTCAAGCAGTTGAGATACCAATCACGTGGAGGATGGCATCGCGCCGAAGGGTTCATGACGGGTTGCGGCGACTCTACGGGGTGGGCGCTGATACCTTCGAGCAGATTCTTGAGGGGAGAGATCTTGATTATGACAATCTCGAGCAGGGGGACGAGGCTAGTGTCATTGATGAGGATGAGGATGAGGAGGCAAGTGTTGTGAAGTTCGTCAACCAGATCATTCGGGAAGCTCTTGAGCAAAGAGCCACTGATATTCACGTCGAGCCCCTTTCCGATAATCTTCGTATTCGCTATAGGGTTGATGGAGTCCTGCTCGACATTGCGGTCCCTGAGAACATCAAGGCTCTTCAGAGCTCGGTGATTGCCCGACTCAAGATCATGTCGCGACTGGATATCGCAGAGCGGCGGCTTCCTCAGGACGGTCGTATCAATCTGTCCTTCGAAGGTTCGGGAATCGACGTGAGGGTGGCGACGGTGCCTACCGTGGAGGGAGAAAGTGTCAGTCTTCGTTTGCTGAACCAGCAAAAGTTCAACATCGGAATGCTCTCGATGGAGCCTAGTGTGCAGGAGAAAATTGAGCGCCTTCTCGGGCTTTCCAATGGAATCATCCTGATCACAGGTCCAACCGGTTCGGGAAAGTCAACGAGCCTCTATTCCTTCCTCTCGGAGGTGAATGCGCCCGAGACCAGAATCGTGACGATCGAGGACCCTGTAGAGAACAAGCTTGATGGCGTGATGCAGATTGCGGTCAAGTCCGAGATCGGTTTGACCTTCGCCAGCGGACTGCGCTCCATATTACGGGCAGACCCGGATATCGTAATGATTGGTGAGATTCGTGACCTGGAGACTGCTGAGATTGCGATCCGGGCCTCGCTGACGGGTCACTTGGTCTTTAGCACGCTCCATACCAACGACGCTCTCGGGGGAATTGGTCGTCTGACCGACATGGGCGTTGAGCCCTTCCTTCTGTCGGCTGCGGTGAGGGCGTTTCTTGCCCAGAGACTGGTGCGCCGCTTATGTGAAAAATGTCGTCGCCCGGCAACAATATCTGATAAGGATAAGGAGGAGTTGGGACTCCCTCTGGATCTCGAGGGAACGCCCTACGAGGCAGTAGGCTGCGATCATTGTCGTGGCACTGGGTTTTCAGGCCGGCTTGCGATTTACGAAATTGCCCTGCTCACCGTTCCCATGCAGGAGCTAATCGCGCATGGAGCTCCAGCCAGCGAAGTGAAAGCGCTGGCTATGGAGGAAGGATATGTGCCGATGAGGGAATACGGCTGGCGGAAGGTGATGCAGGGCGAGACCACGATCCAGGAAGTGGTATCAGTCACCAGTTCTGACCTTGGTGGAGAATCCGAGTAGCAGGTCGCAAACTTCATAGGACACCATGCCACTTTTTGCATACAAGGCTCTCAAGCGGGGACAGGTCACCAGTGGTCAGCTAGAAGCGCCAGACCGGCGCGAAGCGCTTCGGTTGATGGATCGAATGGGGCTGCAGCCGGTAAAGGTGAGTGAGTCTGGTGCCAGTTCAGCGCCTACGAGCGAAGCCAAGGCGCCCGCCGGTAAAAAGAAGGGGAAGGAGAACGGATCCGCCAAGGCGGCTAAGGTAGAGGAAGAGGAGATTCCCGATGGGCCAATCAAGCTCAAGAGGGCAGATGTGGTCATGTTTACAGAGGAGCTGAGTGATATGCTTGCCGCAGGGCTGCAGCTGGAACCTGCTCTGAAGGCAATGGAGGGGCGACAGGAGCTTGGTAATCTCAAGGTTGTGTCATTGAAACTGCGCCAGATCGTGCGGGATGGAAACAGCTTCTCGAACGCCCTGAACCGGGTGAGTCCCAGCTTTGGTCCCTTGTATTGCTCTCTTGCTGCCGCGGGCGAAGCGAGCGGAGCTCTGGATACAATTCTGAAACGTCAGGCGCACTACCTGAAGACTCTCCAGGAGTTACAGGGACGAGTTACTCTGGCCCTGATCTACCCAGCTTTCCTGATGTTTTCGGGAATCATGGTCTCAATCATCTTCGTGACGAAGCTGATCCCCCAGTTGACTGCTCTTCTGGAAAGCACGCCCGGCGCGGAGATGCCCACGGGTGCCAAAATTCTGATCGCCCTCAGCGGATTCTTTTCGAAGTTCTGGCCTGTTCTTCTGATTCTGATTCTCGCGGTAGCTGTATTTTTCAAAGCATGGAAGGACGCCGAAAAGAACAAGCCCGCATGGGACCGTATTAAGTTGCGTCTCCCGTTGTTCGGGCGTGTGGTCGAGCACAGGTTTTTTGTTCAGTTTCTTGAGACCATGGCGAACCTCGTAGGTAATGGGCTGCCACTTCTTCGGGCTCTCCAGTTGACGCGTGACGCCACACCAAACATTCATCAGCGCGAACATCTGAATGAAATGATAGAGATGGTAGGGGATGGTCGCTCTCTTTCCAAATCGATGATCCGCTCCGGAATCTTCCCCTCCCTGCTCATCGACATGGTAGCTGTGGGAGAGCAAACGGGAAAGATTGACAAGGCCTTGCAGAGGGCGGCGGTTCGCTACGACAAGGAGTTAAACAGTTCGCTACAGCGTATCATGGCTCTGATCATGCCAGCGGTTCTGATTATCATGGCGCTTTTGATCGGAACGATGGCCTATTTGATGATCACGGCGATCTTCCAGACGATCAACAGTCTAAGCGGACAATAGAATCGGCAAAGTCCCGCTCTTTTCAGGTCTGGTCCTCTTCAAGAACGATTCTCGGAAACACGGGCTTCGCCTTCCCGGTCTGATGTCCAGCCTTCAGGAGCCCCCAGCTGAGATCCTCAAGGTGTCCTGTGAAGGACTGCTCGGCGCGCAGCTGGCCACGAATCTTGGCCGACGCATCGGGCAGGAAAGGGGAGAGAAGGATAGAAAGGTGAAGACAGGATTCGCAGAGATGATAGAGAATAGCGGACACACGGTCAGCCTGGGAGTCATCCTTTCGTAGTTCGAAAGGTGGGTTTTTCTCGATAAACTGATTGCACCGCACGACATGAGAATTGATGGCCTTTAATGCACCCGGAAGGTCAAACGCATCCATGGCTGCGAGGTAGGCTTTGTTAGCGTCCTTCAGTGAGCACCTTACGTCCTTACAGGCATCATCATCATAGTTCGGCTCGGCAAGCTCTCCGCCGACGAAGCGCTTCGTCATGTTGATAGACCGGTTCAGGAGGTTACCAAGATCGTTCGCAAGCTCTGAGTTAAACAGGCTAATGAGGCGATCCAGATCGAAAGCGCTATCCTTCCCGGTGACAATATCACGAACGAGGTAGTAGCGGACCGCGTCCACCCCAAACCGTTCGGCCAATTCAGCTGGATCTACGACGTTACCAAGAGACTTCGACATTTTTTCCTCGGAGTCATCTTCTTCAGGCCCTGCGTTCTTCTTTCGTATGTTCCACCAACCGTGCACCAAAAGCATGGGCATCTGGTCATCGGTGAATCCCATTGCACGAAGCATACAGGGCCAGTAAATCGCATGGGCAGGGACAAGGATGTCTTTTCCTATAACATGAGCATTTGCTGGCCAGAGGGTGTCGAAATCGGGCAGGGAGGAGGTCTCATCGCTACGATATCCAGCGAAGGAGATGTAGTTGATCAGAGCATCAAACCACACGTAGGTCACAAAGCCGGTGTCGAACGGTAATTCGATGCCCCAGTGAAGCCGGTCCTTTGGGCGAGAGATGCAGAGATCAGTTTCGCTCGCACGCTCGATGGCGTTGAGGACCTCGGCGCGCCGAAATTCTGGGAGGATTCCAAGCGCTCCACTCGTCACGGCGGATTTTAACCATTCAGCATGCTCCGAGAGCCGAAAATACCAGTTTTCTTCCTCAAGTTCGACAACCTCACCCCATTCCTCACCAAACTGCCCATCCTCACCACGATCCTTTTCGGTGAGATACTGTTCCTGTCTGACGGAGTAGAAGCCCTTATAGGCTTTCTTATAGAGCTGGCCCTCGTCATACAGAGTGGCGAGGATTTCCTGGACACACTTTTTATGAAGTTCGTCCGTGGTGGCGGCCCAACCATCGTAGTGCACTCCCAGTTTTTCCCAGAGTGCAATAAATTTCCGGGTATTACGGGCAGCCAGAGTGGCAACATTGACGCCCTCTTGATCCGCGGTCTGCTGCATCTTCTGTCCGTGCTGGTCGACCCCCGTGAGAAAGAAGACCTCGTCACCACGCAGCCGGCGATAACGGGCAATAACGTCGGCAAGAACCTTCTCATAGGCGTGGCCAATGTGCGGACTGCCATTGGGGTAGTCGATCGCGGTGGTTATGAAGAATTTGTTCATGCCTTTGTTGCAGAGGAGAGCGTGATAGTCTGGTGGCGGTCGAATTACCAGCCCCACCGGGTAAGCCAGGTCAATCGCTGTCCCGAACTACCTTTCCTCCCAGGGAGAGAATGCGCGCTCGCCCCTTGGCGTCTTCAGCCTGCGCGATCTGTCCGTCTTGCACGTACATTTGCGAGAGCGCTGTCCACGCGAGAAGGTCATTCGGACACAGGGTGGTAGCCTGCAGACCACATCCGATCGCTTCCTTCACCTCGCCAGCCTTAAGCAAGGCCATGCCGAGGGCGTGCCAGCCGTCAAAGAAGCTGGGATCCAGAGCAACGCTTTTTCGGTAAGCCACTATGGCACCCTCGATATCACCGGTCGCGAAAAATCCGTTCCCTTCGTCGTAGGCTCCAGATGCATCCGGAGATTGAGGATGTTCCTCTGCCATTCTTTCGAACAATTCTTACTCGGTGGAAGCTGCGGAAAAATTCGCAGAGGCCTTGGCCTGCATGAACCAATTCATTAAGGCCGCACTCTGATAGCCCCTCAAACGGCCCTCTAGCTGCATATCGACCATCGCGTCATTGCTCGTCTCTTCATAGGCTTCGCGCTTTTCGACAAGAAGAAAAAAGGAACGAGCAAGACCATAACGCTCATCTTCATCGGTATCAGTGATGAGCTTGGAAAGCTCTCCTGGGTTAACGCCAGCCGCAATGGTATATTCACGCATGACGCCACCCATGGTGCCGGAGCGGGTGACCTCACTGCGGAGGACGGGTTTGAGTTCAAGCTCCTCGGTAGCCTCCACGAAGGTCTTGCCCCCTTTCATAGAGATGGTCAGTGCGTCCAAGTGATTCTGAGCCTTGGCCTGCATCAATTCGATCGCCTGCTCGAAAACGAGGTCTTTGCGAACTTTCTCCTTGGCCTCGCTGAAGCTTAATTCAACCGGCGCCTCTGCTTCTAATACCTCGAAATAAAGCCACTGATCTTCGCCAAGGGGCTCAAACTTTTTTGTTCCGACCGGGACGCTGAAGATGGTATCGGCGGCAGTTCCAGGAGCATCTCTGAAATTGCTGCTGAAATCGGCGGGAAGCATGTCCTTATCAACCAGTTCAGTGGTCTTCACAATAAGACCTAAGTCAGCAGAGGCTTGGGATAGAGTCTGACCAGCAAGCATTTTCTCGTCGAGCTCACCATACTTCACAGCAAGATCGAAAAGAGCCTCTTTGCGGTCCTCTTCAGAGAGCTGAGTCTTGGCGGGTGTGACCGGGGATGGAGT
>DIHT01000087.1:82569-107565 GCA_002420305.1 Akkermansiaceae bacterium UBA5689
GCAGGTTCCTGACAACCATTTTCTTCGGTCGTAGGGGCAGCACTTTCAGCTTCAATTGCACCAGGCTTTTCGCCGGATGCCTCTTTCGACTTTAAGATGGAGTCATAATCTGGTGCGGCGAGAACGTAGGTAACCTTCCGTTTGGGTTCTGAAAGGTAATTGGACTTCGTTTCTTCCCACTTGGTCTTAATTTCCTCCTCTGTGGGCATGGGCTTGTCCTTGAAACCTGTGACGGGATAGCTGAGAAGCTGATAGGTGATGCGCTGTTGCGCGCTAAGCATGTCAATTTCGGTCAACTCCCGGGAGACCTCGATGCCAGCACCAAGAATCTCCTTCAGCTTCATCAAGCAGATGACCTCTGCTACCAACTCGTTGAGGTTCTTTACGGTGGCTCCAAGAGCTCCCATTTCGACTTTCACGAAATCATCGTATGCGACCACATTGAAGCCGCTGTCTTGCCAGAATAATGTATCCTTAATGAAGGCTTCCACTTCGGGTGTAGAGGCCTGAAGGCCGAAATCTGTCATGGCCTTTTGCAGGGTGAGCCGATTGACAACGAAATCATTAGAAGTAGGACCGAGTCCGGATCCTCCAGCGAGAATTCTGGCATATTCGCCGAGGGCTTGAGTGTCGCCAGGGGCACTCATTGAGAGCCGGGTGATCAGCCGGGTATGTCTCTCTTCAAATTTCTTGAGCTGGCGCTGGTTGAACTTCTGACCGTAGGCCTCAAGCACAACGGGGGCACCGATACCGAAACCGCTGGATCCTGCGCCGAAAAAGACAAGGCCGACAAAAACCACAACCAGAACAGCAATCATGGAAATGGTGTATTTACGAAAGGTCTCAAGCATGGGAATGGTATTTCGTTGGTGAGCCGGTAGTCCGGAGGGAGGCGTAGTAAAGCAGGGAGTTGCCAAGGATCAAGGGGGATCACATACCAAGATGGGATGTTCGACAGGGCCGGGCCGACTGGCCTGATGTTGGGCAGGGAATGAAGACCCTATTTCCGGACACAAGTAGAGGGGGGCTTTCGCCCCCCTCTACAGAGTCCATCAACCTTTGCACACGTTTCGGTAATGCTGGGCTGACAACTGCTGTTCACCCTTACATGAAAGCTACGGTTTACACCGCGGCCTTCGTAGTAATGGACGTAATAAACACCTAACTTGGGAATAAGGACAGTATTTTTTTCATGTTTTTCATAAAATGCTTAATATTAGGGAAATAAGAACCTCAAAAGTTATTAACAACCGAAATTAGGCAGCAATTCGGGCCCAACCACTGAAAAAATTACCCTATTGCGTGTCGGTTACAGGGGGGTAGCGTTGCCCAATGAGAGTTGGATTCGTACATTGGGCGACGGGATTATATTTCTTCGCGCTGGTGGTGGCTGGCATTGGAAGAGAGACCCCAGATTCCGGCTCAACACCAAACCGCTTAATTGAGTCCAAGTCGCCCTACCTTCTCCAGCACGCGTTCAATCCGGTGGATTGGTATCCTTGGGGCGAAGAGGCGTTCGTAAAGGCTCGGAAAGAGAAAAAGCTGATTCTTCTGAGTATCGGGTATTCGACGTGTCACTGGTGTCACGTGATGGAAAGGGAATCCTTCCAGAGCGAGGAGGTCGCCAATTTCCTCAATAAACATTTCGTCAGCATCAAGCTGGACAGGGAAGAGCGTCCTGATGTGGATAAGGTTTATATGACCAGCTTTCAGGCCATGTTCGGGCAGGGAGGAGGATGGCCGCTGAATATGTTCCTCACGCCAGACCTGAAGCCTTTTTATGGCGGAACCTATTTTCCACCAAAGGATCAAGGACAGAGGCCAGGATTCATGACGGTTCTGAGTAGTTTACATGATCTGTGGGTTAAAGACCGGGTGGGGATCGAGGCCAAGACCGTTGATCTTCACGAGAAACTCACCGACCATCTGGATAAGATCCAAAGCTTGAACCCTGAGGCCTCCTTTGATGCGCTCATGCTCGATGGCATGGTGACAAAATTTCTTGCGGAAGCAGATCAGATGAATGGGGGGTGGGGTAAGGAACAAAAGTTCCCTCAGCCATCCCATCTTCGGTTCCTTCTTAGCAAAGGAGGAGAGGGACGGGAGTTCGCTTTAAAGACCTGCCGGAAGATGATGGAGGGGGGAATTAATGATCAGATCGGCGGGGGCTTTCATCGCTATACCGTCGATCCTATATGGTTGGTCCCCCACTTCGAGAAGATGCTCTACGACCAAGCCCAACTCCTTGATGTCTACGTGGATGCTTGGCAAGTTTCCGGGAAAGAGGAATTCAGGGTTACTGCGAAAACGATTGCTGACTATGTGCTCGCCGAGTTGACCCACTCCGAAGGTGGTTTCCTTAGTGCGCAGGACGCACAGAGTGAAGGGAAAGAGGGTAAATATTGGTGTTGGACGGTGAAGGATTTAAAGGCCCTTCTGAATGAGAGGGAGCTCTCGGTTGTTCGTAAGCGTTACGGGATCACGGATTCGGGAAATTTCATAGATCACAGTGACCCGGATCCGCTCAAGGATCAAAACGTTCTCTTCAGGGCGATGCCGCTCGAAAAGTTCTCTCCTGAGGATCGTGAACTTTTGGCGCTTGTGAAGGAGAAGATGAAAAAGGCGAGGTCGCTCAGGGTGCCTCCGGCTACCGACGATAAAGTGCTGGCTTCGTGGAACGGTCTCATGATTGGGGCAATGGCTCGAGCAGGTCGCATCATGAAGGACGAGCGCTATCTCAGGGCGGCCGAGAAGGCTCATGCTTTTGTCGTCAATAAGCTGTGGGATCCTGCCTCCAGTACGCTCTCTCATCGTTGGAGAGAGGGCCATGTTGATGGGAGTCAGCAGAGTGAAAGTTACCTGTATTTTCTTCGGGGATCGAGGGTCCTTTACGAGGCGACTCTGAACCCGCCGTATTTGAGGCTGGCAGTAACTCTTGCGGACCGGGCAATCGCGCTGTTTTACGATAAACTCAACGGCGGTTTTTTTGATGGAGAAGACAGGGATGATCTCGTCTTCCGCCTGAAAGATGATTATGACTCTGCGACTCCCACTCCGAGTTCGGTCGCAAGGTTTGAATACGGGGTGCTTTCAGAAATTACAGGTAAGGCCTTATATCGTGAGGTTGCCGAGAAATCTCTGCTCTCGGTAAGTGATACTCTCAGACAGAGTCCGACCCAGTTGGCTGAAAGCCTGAAGGCGGTCTCATTCATGGTAGGCAAGCCAGCTCGTGTTGTTATCGCTGGCGCTAAACAGCGGGAGGATTTCCTGAAGGTGGCATGGACTGGACTGAGGCAGAATCTCCTCGTGGTGGGAACGGAAGGGCCGGTCTCGGAGTTCACCCGGCAACTGGAGGAGGTCAAGCCCGGTCGGACCACGGCCTACTACTGTGTGGGTCAAACCTGTCGCTTGCCTGAGACGAATCCTGAGGTGCTTGCGGAATGGTTAAGGGAAGATCGTGGTAGCCAAAAATCACCTGCAACAGAGGCAGGGAGCCCGTCGCCACCGGCCTCGGAATAGGGTTGAGGCTTGATCGTTGAGGGAAACGGTTCTTCACTTACCTCCGTGGGAGAACGAATCAGCATTCCGGAGTATGCCATGGCGCTCGCACAGGTCGCATCTCTTCGCTCGGAGGACCCGTACAGGAAAGTCGGAGCCGCTGCGCTGGATGCAGATAATAGGGTCATTGGGACAGCCTATAATGGGCTCGCTCCTGGATTTGATCCTCCGCCAGGATTCTGGGACGATCGGGACGGGCGTCAGAAGTTCATGCTCCATGCCGAGATCAACCTCTGCAGTCTTTTCAGGCGGGGAGAGGCACGAATTGTGGCGACTACCACTATGCCGTGTACTTCCTGTATGCAGACACTTTGCTCCTACGGTATTGAGGAAATTTATTACAACGAAATCTACCGTGAGTCCGATGCTCCCGAAATCGCAGATCTCTATGGGATCAAGCTTGAGCGGGTGGAGTGCTTCCCTCTCAGCGAATTTGCCCCGGTCCTGAGCGGGAGAGTTGTAGGTGCTGTTGATTGACCGGCTATTTGGCTCCTCCGTAGAAGCTTTTGACGAAACCAATTTCTATCATGGTGTCCTCCCAGGCTGCCAGAGTAGAGGGCCGCCTGAAGACTCGTCGTGCGCTGCCGCGCCACCGCTCCGCCTCCGCCTCGTTCTCGTCATGGTAGGCAAGGGCGGCATTCGCGTAGTAGTAGTATGGGTAGTCGTCGCGGAAGTCGTATTTCTTGGCAAGGGTTCGAGCCTGATCGGTATTTCCAAGCTTGAGTTTGCAGAGAAGATATTTGAACTCAAGTAGCCTGATCATTGTGAGATCCGATGGATCCATATCCGGTAGCAGTCCCTCAATGCGCTCAACGCAATCTGCCCATTGGCTTGTCACGAAGTCCATCTCAACCAGGTTGAAGAGAATATTGAGCACAGGTTTAATTCTGCGAGCTCTTGCCTCGCCATTAAGAACCTTGAGGCTTTGGACATAATCATCCTGGAGTTTGAGGGCCTCCTCAAAAGCGGCGCGGGCTTTGCTAAAGTTCCGAAACTCGACATGGCAGGCGCCAACCAAGTTGAGGGCGCCCGGTTCATTTGGGAAGATTCTCTGAGCGTCTGCCAGCTCATTCAAGGCCTCGATAATTCTCTTCTGGTTAAACAGTCGGCCCGCTTCTTTCAGCTTATCACGATAGGACGCCCGCTTCGCGGTTCCAAGTGCCTCAAAGTCCTTCTGCCACTGTGGAACCACATCTTCGCTATCTGTGTCCTGGGCCTGCGAGGTTTCTTGCGCGGTGCACCACAAAGGAAAGATAACCAGCGCTACAGACAAACAAATTGAGGAGAAGGGAGCTTTCATGTTTTAAAAATCCGCTACACCACCATTCTCGTTCATAAGCGGATAAGTCAAGCCGATCATGAGTAGATAGATTCTGCCTTTAGGTAATGCACTACATCAGGGTGAAGCCATTCATCTGATATTCTAGTTGCGGGCTGTGCTCGTATTTCAGTGGCCGACGCAGGGTGGTGACCCTCGATATGATGCGCCTGGAACCCTGTGATGACCCTAGGCGGGGCGCCTCGGTCGTGGACGATAAATTCGACCAATTCAGCGAGGTAGGATGGACGAGACCAGGCTTCGATTGTCGACCACTGATCGGCTCCCATTAGCCAGTAGAGTTTGGCGTCCGGATGAATCTCGGTCATTGCCTCAGCGGTGACCCAAGAAAATGAGGGCTCTGGTAGGAGATGCTCTATATCACTGCTCTCTGCCCATGACTCATCCGCCAGGGCAAGATCTAACATCGCGAGACGTTGTACCTGACTCGCAAGCGGAGAATCATCTTTGTGAGGAGACTGCCGGCATGGAATAAAAATCACCAGGTCAAGGTTGAGAGCGTTTTTCGCGGCCCTCGCAATCGCGAGGTGACCAAGGTGGACAGGATCGTAAGTTCCACCAAAAAGAGCGATGCGGCCGGGCTTTCCTGAACTCCTGTGTTCCATGGCGATCTCAGGTGCCAGCACGTCGTTCAATCTCAATCTCTCCGAGAATATGGTCCTGACAGACCAGGAATTGATTCAGTTTCATCAGTTCCAGGAGGGCGAGGAAGGTCACGATGACCTCGGACTTGGTCGAGGCAGAGGCGAAAAGAGACTTGAATGTCATGCTCTGTCCCGGGCTGAAGTTGTTCAGCAGGAGCTCCATCTTATCGGAGACGGTAAAGCGGTCGTCGATGATGTCCCCAAGATCATGAGCTTCCTCAAACCGCTTCAGGACACCCTGGAAGGCTCGAATCAGGTCAAAAATCGAAATCTCTGCCAGGGGAGCCGATTCCTTGTTCGTGGTCGGGGGCTTTTCGGGGATATGGGCAAAGATGTCCTCCTGTTCGCGGGCTTTTTCAGCCAGAGTTCCAGCGGCATCTTTGAACTTCTTATATTCAATCAGTTGCCTGATGAGTTCCCACCGAGGGTCATCTTCTTCACAGTCCTCTTCTGGAGGTTGCTCGCTGCGAGGCAACAGAGTTCTACTCTTGATGTACATCAGATTGGCAGCCATCACGATAAATTCTGAGGCGAGGTCGATGTTGAGGAGCTTGAAGGTCTCGATGTAATCAAGGTATTGCTTGGTAATTCCCTCGATGGAAATATCGTAAATATCGATCTCATCCTTCTTAATGAGATAAAGCAGGAGATCGAGAGGGCCCTCAAATATATCGAGCCTTACTTTGTAGGAATCGTCATCCACTGGCGGTTGAATAGTGGAGCGAGTGCCTGTCGGCGAGGGAAAAGGGTGACTGGCCCAAAGACGAGCGAAATCAGATTGGCAATTTACCGGTTCAAACCTTATCTTTCAGGTCAGGCGGGTTGTTACCAATGCAGGAGAATCAGAAGAAATTGGAGGAATTCCGGGCTCGTATGAGCGCTTGGGTGACGAGTCAGGGCTTACTTTTCCAATTGGTTCACGGAGGGGGTGGAGCCTCTTCAGCATTAATGAGTTGGGTGACCAGAATGGGGCTTCGGGTCGCCCTTCTGCTCCTAATCGGCCTTGTAGTAGTTTATGCCTACCTCCTGAGGAGGCCGTTTGCGCCGAGCTTCGGTGAAGGGATTCGGGTTGCGATCGAGGAAGGCTTGAATGCGGAATCTGCTGAAATCGGCTCCACGGCAAGGAAAGAGGGGATTCTGGAGCTAAGCAGCTTAGAAATGGTGGGCTCTGAGGAAACTTTTTTTGACAGCTTGAGTGCACGGAACATTAAAACGAGGATGCGGGTTACGGCCGGTATTTTGGGTTTGTGGAGAGGGGATTCAATCAGCGTTGAGCGTCTGGCTATGAAGGTAAAATCGGGATCTGAAACTCTCGATGCCGATGGGGTCTTCGGAGTGATCTTCGGTTCAGTAGAAAGATTTGATTTTGATCATGTCGAGATAGAGGATGCCTCGATTGCTTGGGGCTATTCGACATCTACAGCCGGGGCAATCAAGAATACGAAACTGAGCGCCAAGCGAAGTGCGTCTGGGTGGAAGCTTAAAATGCTTGGTGGTACATTCAGCCAAAATTGGCTCCGTGATATGAGAGTTGAGGCTCTTGAGCTCGATGTTTCGAAAGCCGGAATTAAAATTGTTCAGGCTCAGTTTGGGAAAGGAGATGGGCGAATCACGCTTTCTGGAACGGTGAATGGCCCCATAGTGAACCCTCAGGTTGACGCCAAGGGAATGATGGAAGGTTTTCCGTTGCAAGGGTGTGTTCAACCGGAGGTGGCGGCAGTGCTGCAGGGTAGAATTTCCGGAGCGGTGAAGTTGGGGGGGTCTCCTTACGGATCCAGCGGGATCACGGTGTCTGTCCAGGTGGATCTGGGTCCTGAGGACGAGATCATCGTGACGGATGAAGTTGAGTTGCTTGATGTTATTTCGCTGGTTGATCGTTACCGAAGTTACAAGAAGGTGCGCTTTCGCACCGGTGGCTTCACCATGGAGACAGGCAGAAATGTGGCAATGTTTACAGGCATCAACCTCTCTGCCAAAGATCATGTTCAGCTTGAAGGCGAGTTCATGTCGAGGCGGCCTTCCGATAAGGAGGTGTCTATCGCGATCTATAAGACGGAAAACCTCGGGGGGGAGCCTTCCTCTGATGGGGGAACAGATATCGAAAACGCCGGGTCCGAATTCGACCTTGTAACGGCGGCACAGGCTGCCCGGGAGCTATCCGATAGTGACGAGAAAATTCGTACGATTTTTCAATCTCAGGTATTCGGCCAGGAGGTGATGCGGAGGGAAGAAGAGGCGAGGGCAAGCTATCGTAGTATTCCTTACCTCGTAGGGGCTGTTAGCCTGGGGCTCCACCCAAAGGCGTTCGAGGAGAAGCGATCCCCAGTTCTATCAGAGTTGTTTCCGGTGGAGGAGAACAGTGGGTTGCGCTGGTTGAAGCTCGATCTCAACAACAGCCTTCCCGTGGCAGGCTCGGAGCTGGCAGAGAAAATTCTCGAGCATGCGAAGAATTAAGTTTCGTGCCCCATTTTATTTCTGACCAAGGTCGAGCGCGGTGGCGATCTGTGCCGTAGCGCCGCTCCGGTTCAGGGTGTAGAAATGGAGGCCATCGACGCCTTCCGCGAGAAGCTCGCGACATTGGGAGGTCGCGTAATCCGTTCCCGCTTTTTCAAAAGCAACTGGGTCATCTTGAGCGCTGAAAAGCATGCGTTGCAACTGAGCGGGAAAGTGAACACCGGCGGCGAGGTCTGCCATTCTCACCATGCCAGATTTTGTCGTGATCGGCATGATGCCTGCAATAATCGGAATGTGGATTCCGGCGAGGCGGCAACGGTCCCGGAAATCAAGGAAGGAGTAGTTGTTGAAAAATAACTGCGTGCAGATGTAGTCCGCTCCAGAATCGACTTTTTGTCGGAGGTAATCCATTTCCTTGAGGCGGTTCTGGGTATCTGGATGCCCCTCCGGGAATGCCGCAACCCCAACTCCGAACCTTTTCCGTGGATTGCTGGTTTCCCGGTTAAAATTCTGGATGAAGCACACGAGGTCGGCTGCATAGCAGAAGGCATCCTTAGCCCGGTTGTATTCGGGGTTTTCCTCTGGGGGATCGCCGCGCAGGGCAAGGATTGCGGGAATCTCGGCGTTCGCATATCCGGAGAGAATTTCTGAGATTTCGGCCCGACTGTGGTTGACGCAGGTGAGATGAGGAATTGCCGGTATTGTGGTTTCCTCCGTTATCCTGAGCACGAGTTTGTGAGTCAGCTCGCGAGTGGAACCTCCGGCTCCGTAGGTGACACTGACAAATGAGGGATTAAGCTGCTTCAGTTCGTGGATTGTGGAAAAAAGTCGATCTGATGCCTCGGCTGATTTAGGAGGGAAGAATTCGAAGGAAATTGAAGGGTTTCCCTGACTGAGAAGGTCAGAGATGTGCGGAGTGTTTTGCATTCGATTAAGCTGGATGCGGATATTTCACAGAATTTAGCTTTCTGGAGGAACTTTGAGACCGATGGGCGGTTCTATCAAATGCAGGCTGTCAGGCAGAAGCCTGTCGGCTCAATTCTCCTCGGCAACCGTACTTTAATGAAGTCATTCTGCAAGTCCCTCGTTCTCATTGTGGCGATGGCTCTGCCGCTCAGTGCGCAGGGTGGTGGAGGGAAAGCGCCTTCCGAGGAGAATCGCAAAGGTCCCATGAGGGGAGGAAAGGGCGACAGGAGCCATCGTCCTCTTTCGGTGAAGGGCTTTATGTCCGAATACGATACAAACGGTGATCTCAAGGTCTCGTTTGCTGAGTTTGGGTCGTCCGGCCGGGCGGCTTCACTAGGAGAGGCAGGACGACGTCGTCTCTTTGACCATCTGGACAAGAACGATGACGGGGAGATAACCCTGGAGGAACTACCAAGCTCGATTCCTCCTTCTGTCAGGGGGCACGACAGCAATAAGGATGGGCGGATCACTCTTGATGAGTTCAGTAGGAATCCAAGGGTTAAGGGGTGGAGCGCCGACCGGCTTGAGGCCATGTTTTCCCGGATGGATCGCGATGGAAACAAGGTTCTGACTGCAGCGGATTTCTCGCGGCGACCGGGTTCTCCACTACATCCTGCTGAAATCGAAAGATTGGATGTGAACAAGGATGGCGGCCTGACCTTCGAGGAATGGGCGAGGGGCCCGCGCCAGCGGGGCATCCCAGTGGGTGAGCGCCGAAAGATATTTAATAAAATGGATCGAGACCAAAATGGAAAACTCGAAGGATCGGATCGAGGCCGGCCGCGGGGCCGCGGGGAGGGCGAGGGAGGGCGCCGGCCGACAAATGAGGAGTAAGTGGTGTTGGGAGCGGTGATACCGCGGCCCTCAAGGGCCTGCCATGAACTGGTCCTCTAGAAAGATACCTCGAGCCAGACGCCTGCGTGGATCTCGTTACCATCGCGATGGCGAAGTTCGTAAGACCATCCTGCAAACGGAGTTACCGAAAGCATGGTGTTGACGTTGTAGGTCAATGAAAGGCGCCCGCTAAGGTCGCCGAGGCCTGAGTGACCATAGTAGTCTTCAGTGCCTGATATCCCTAGCTTACCCGAGAGGAAGGCGTCGTCTGATAGTCGTTTGTACCAGTGGCTCGCTAGCTCGCCGTGCCAACCTCCTGCTCCGCAGTCATGAGCTATGGAGGTGGAGAAATTCCAAGCAGTATCGGCATACCAGGTAAAGGTTCCCGAGATATCGAAGCCGCTTCGAATGACACTGTTGCTGTAAGCGTGATAGCCTATCGAGGCACTAGCCGTGAAGGCGTCTCCAAGGGTGGTCCGGAGCTCGAGAAATCCCGTCTTTTCCTCAAATTGGCCACCCAGCTCGGAAGCAATCCAGCCACCTGTAGCCAGAGAGAGGTCGTTGTTGATGGTTACCTCTGTTTCCAATTGAAAATCGAGCGTGGAATCTGCCAGTTCAAAGCCCCGGTAGCTGTAGGCTGAGCGAAGCCCCGTTACCGCCTCGATTCCATAGGGAATGTCTTCCTCCACTTCACTTTTCAGAAGGGGGCACGCCGTTCCTAGAACGATAAGAAAGACGGGAAAAGGTTTCATGGAAGATCAGACGAAAAATTTCAGGCTCCACCGTGCAGAGTCAATGGGCAGAATGCAAGCTGTCAGGCAGGGTGTCCGTTAGGTCAGGCCTCGGGCTCCGGATCAGGAACCGTGGTCTTGATACGCAGATCTCTGAGCTGGACCGGTTCAGCAGGTGCCGGGCTCGCGGACATGAGATCGCTACCTTTGTTGTTTTTTGGGAATGCAATTACTTCACGAATCGACTGCTCTCCGGCAATGAGCATTACGATACGATCCAGTCCGAGAGCAATGCCCCCATGAGGAGGCGCACCGAATTCAAAGGCCTCAAGGATGTGGCCAAATTCTTTGGCTGCCTGTTCTTCGCTGATTCCGAGGGCGGTGAACATCGCAGACTGGAGTTCCTTCTCATGTATTCGGATGGATCCGCCTCCTAATTCGTGGCCATTGAGAACAACGTCATAGGCTTGGGCGCGGAGGTTAGAGTAATTCCCCTGCTGAAGCTGCTCCTGATCCGCGTCAATAGGCCTTGTGAACGGATGGTGAACAGCGGACCAATTGTCTGACTCCTCGTCGTAGGCGAGCAGGGGAAACTCGGTGACCCATAAGAAATCAAACTCTCCTTCACGGCCCTGAAGAAGTGACTGCATGGAGGCGCATTCGAGTCGTATCCTGCCAAGAATTTCACAGGCGGATTCCCACTGATCAGCAGCGAAAAGAACGAGATCACCTTCCTCGACGTTGAGTTTATCCTTCAACCCCAGTAGCTCCTCTTCGTTGAAGAACTTGGTGATGGGAGATCGCCAGGTGGATGGGTCCTCACCGCGCACTTGGATGTAGGCCAGGCCTTTTGCTCCATGGTTGACGGCGATTTCAGTGAGCTTGTCGACCTGGCCTGTTGTAATCCCGGAGAAGCCTTTTGCGTTGATAGCCTTTACGACCCCGCCGTTTTTCACCGCCCCCGAAAAGACTTTGAACCCGCTATCCGCAAAGAGTTCGCTGAGGTCTTGGATTTGGATTCCAAACCGGCGATCTGGTTTGTCAGATCCAAATTGATTCATAGCATCATGCCATGTCATACGCTCGAAGGGGATGGGTATATCGGCATCACGGCCTGCTTTGAACATGGCAGAGAGGCAGCCCTCCATGAGTTCTATGATTTCTTCCTGATCAGTGAAGGAGCCCTCAACATCCACTTGAGTAAATTCGGGTTGCCGGTCGGCTCTTAGGTCCTCGTCCCTGAAGCAGCGAGCTACCTGAAAGTAGCGCTCAATCCCGGCAACCATCAGCAGCTGCTTGTATTGTTGTGGGGCTTGCGGAAGGGCATAAAAGGATCCCGGGTGCATTCGGGATGGAACCAAGAAGTCGCGTGCTCCCTCGGGCGTAGATTTGGAAAGAATTGGGGTTTCCACCTCTATAAACCCATGGGAATCCAGGTAATCACGAGCCGCTTTGGTGACTCGGTGACGGATTCGTAGGTTCTGATTCATCCGGGGGCGCCGGAGATCAAGGAACCTGTGACTGAGCCTGAGGTCCTCATTGGAGAGTTCCTTGTCCAGTTGGAACGGAAGGACCTTTGCCTTGTTAACAATAGTGAGAGCGGTGGCCGCCACCTCGATTTCACCTGTAGGAAGCTCGGGATTTACGGTGCTGTTGCCATCGATTTCCGGTCTTGGTTCTACCTTGCCAGTTACCTCGACGACATCTTCCGCACGGAGAGAGTGTGAGGCCTTGGCAGACTCGGAGGACTCCTCCGGACGGAATACGCACTGGGTGAGTCCCTCGCGGTCCCGTAAATCAATAAAGATAACCCCACCATGATCCCGTGATGAATTGACCCATCCAGTAAGAGTCACTGTTTCTCCCTGATTGTCGGCTCGTAGTTCGTTGCAATGGTGTGTTCTCATTGAGGTTCGGTTATGAGTGTCTTCTTTCGTAGAGCTCGGATGATCCGATTGGCTATGCAATTAAAGGTCCATCAGGCGCTTCGAGACGCGCCTTGATGACATCGATAGTATTGCTTCCAGCCGGAATTGTTTCCTCGGTTCGGCTATTAAGATTTTTGAGTTTGAGATCTGGGAACTCGCTTCCAACCACTAGAGCGAATCGCGCAAGAGTATGATCGGCAGCTTTAAACTGCTTGTTGATCTTCACAGGAGAAAGGGGCCAATCCGCTGCCAAGCCGCTGTCTCGAATCGCGTGTCCCAGAGACAGGGCGTTCGAGCGCTTTGATTCATCAGCAATTACAATGTAGACTTCACAGGTTGCCTGCGTCTGCAGCCATGCCTGATATTGGATCAGTGCGGCAGGAACTTCCTTGATCAGCTCGGAAATCACACAGTCTCCCATTGCGTATCCCGTTGCGGCGAGGTCCGAGGAGCCGTCAGTTACAATCGAAACAAGAGTATCGTAGCGTCCACCTCCAGCGACTGAGCGAAGGTTCTTTCCTGAATCAAAAACCTCAAAAACTACCCCAGTGTAATAGGCCAGCCCTCGAACAATCGAGAGGTCGACCTCGACGAATCTGTTGAGATTACGAGCTCCGAGATCTTTGAGAACTTCAGACAGATTTTCCGAGCAGGAGTCCCCTGCAGTGGAGATGAAGTTGCGCACTGTTTCCAAGTCGACGGAGAAAGGCTTTAGCTTTTCCTTTATCTTTTCGGCCGGATCTCGCTCGATCTTATCGACAATCTGAAGGAAAGAATCGAGGTCCGAGGGAGCGATTTCATGACCTTGAGCGAAGTTGATCCACGCCTGACGGTCCGATAGACGGATTGAGAAGTCATCCTCGCCGAATCCAAGTTCACGCATGACATCAATCGACAAGGCGATGAGCTCAGCGTCTGCCGCCGGAGAGGTTTCCCCGAGAATGTCCGCATTAAACTGATAAAATTCGCGTAGACGTCCTCGCTGAGGTTTTTCGTATCGGAAGCATCGTCCGATTTCAAACCACTTCAAGGGCTTGGGGTAGTCTCTCTGCTGCCCAGCAGAGATTCGGGCGAGGGAGGCAGTTAGCTCGGGGCGAAGGACAACATCTCTTCCTCCCTTGTCCTCGAAGCGAAAGAGTTGTTCGCCTAGCTCTCCACCCGATTTCCTGAGGTAGAGATCCGCCGACTCCAGAATAGGGCCTTCGTATTCGGAAAATCCATAGCGCTTGGCGACCCGTTTCCAGATCTCGAACAAATAGCGGGACAGGAGACGTTCACGAGGTGGGAAGTCCCTGAAACCGGGCAGGGGCTGGTTGTTACTTGCCATTGGCTTAGCGGGGGGGCGGGAGGATAGGGAGGTTAAGTCCGTTGTCGAGAAGCGACGCGGGAATTTGCCCCGTAAATTGCGGTTTTATCGATGAAGAGGCCTTAAGTGGTCTTCTGTCTCTTCCTGTGCCTTGTTGACGGGCGGAATTGGAATCAAAGGGCCGAATCATCCGTGGGCCAGAGTCTATTTTCCAAAGAGGGGAATTTGGAATTGGCAAACGGAGGGTCAAGACCCTGAATTCAGGCATCAGCGTAGATTCCTATCAGATCCTGCTATATTACCTCTACCGGCCTCTCGAGGACTCGGCAGGTTATCTGGCCGAGCATTTGAAACTGTGTGAGGCGCTGGAATTGCGGGGTCGCATTCTGATTGCCGATGAGGGACTGAATGGGACTGTTTCGGGGCAACGGGAAATGACCGAAAGCTACATGAAGGTTCTAAATGAGGATCCCAGGACGGAGGGTATCCAATTCAAGGTGGATCCTGCTTCGGGACATGCCTTTCCCAAGCTAAGTATCAAACGGCGAGACGAAGTGGTGACCTTGGATCTCGGAAAGGACGATTTTTCGCCCGATGAAACTACCGGAGAGTATCTCACTCCGGCGCAATGGCGAGATTTGATGAGGGACGACAATACCGTTCTGGTAGATGCCCGAAACCAATATGAGTGGGAACTAGGGCATTTCGAAGGAGCCCTTTTGCCGCCGGTTGAAAATTTTCGTGAGCTGCCGGGCTGGGTGAGAGAAAATCGGAGTCGGCTAGAAGGGAAAAAGATAATGACTTACTGCACCGGGGGGATCCGTTGTGAAAAGTTCAGCGGGTTCCTCCTGCGGGAAGGATTCTCCGACGTGTGCCAACTGGATGGAGGAATCGTATCGTATGGAAAAGAGGCAGGGATCGAAGGGGAGGGTTTCGCGGGTAAGTGCTATGTATTCGATCAAAGAATAGCGGTAGAGGTGAATCATACAGCTGGCTCAACAGTGGTATCTCGATGCCTGCATTGTGGTGTAGCTTCGGACCGTTATGTCAATTGCAGTTGGAGCCGTTGCAATCGTCAGTATTTCTGTTGTGCCTCCTGCGAGAGAGACCAGCTCCGTTTCTGTAGCTCAGTATGCGAGGAAGCGGCGATTCTGTCTTTGGCAGCCTTGGGGATTGGATGCGACTGAGGACTTGTTCAATACGTGCCGTCCATGCACAAACGTTCAGAAGCCACGATGAGTCAGCCCCCAGTCCCTGAGAACCAACTAAAATTGGAATTTGAAACCCCTCAGTTCCTGCACTCGCTTTTCGCGAATGATGCGAGGGAGGTGAATTATATCGAGCAGTCTCTTGGAGTGAGGGTAGTCACCCGGGACGGGTGGATCTTGTTCAGCGGATCGCGAGCGGGCTTGGACTTGGCAAAGAAACTATTTGCCGATCTCGAAGAAGCTCGCCGTTCGGGGGTGTCTATTCATAAGCGGGATTTTCGGCAGGCAGTCGACATGGTTGTGGGAAAGCAGAGTAGGGGCCTGTCCGATCTCACTGCGACGAGGTTGCTTGGTTCTCGGACACGGAAAGCAGTTACGCCCCGTAGTCCGCACCAGCAAGACTACCTCAGGGCTATGGAGTCGCACCCGGTAGTGTTTGGTATTGGACCGGCAGGAACTGGAAAAACCTATTTGGCAATGGCGATGGCGTTGTGCCGGCTCAAAAGAGGAGAGATTACACGGGTGATTCTTACCCGTCCTGCAGTAGAGGCCGGTGAGGCTTTGGGTTTTCTTCCCGGAGACCTACAGGAGAAAGTGGCCCCTTATCTCCGTCCACTCTATGATGCCATTCATGATCTTCTTGAACCTGAGGAAGGGAATCGATATCTCGAGGATGGAACCATTGAAATTGCGCCGCTTGCATATATGCGTGGCCGCACGCTTGCGAGCTCATGCGTGATTCTTGACGAGGCTCAGAATACGACGCGGGAGCAAATGTTTATGCTGTTGACCCGTCTTGGAGAGGGATCTTCTTGCGTAGTTACCGGAGACGGGAGTCAGGTGGACCTCGCCGACGGTATCGCCTCTGGACTTGTTGAGGCTGAGGCAGCCATGGATGATGTTCCTGGAGTAAAATTTATCCGTTTTTCGAGGGGAGACGTGGTCCGCCACCCTGTCGTGAGTGAAATAATTGATGCCTATGAAAATTATAGGAACTCCAATAAAAATGGGGCTGCAAGAGGAAAGGGTGAGTCAAGGTGACGCGGCAGGAGGTTGAATGACGTTGAAAAACTGCACAATTGCCGCTAAAACGGTTTCCGCAGCGCGGGGGGTTCCTCGCCGACCAGCGTTCCGAACGTCCCCATTCACCCGTGGAGCTTTTTGATTCAATCAGGCGCCGCCGCCTCACTCAGCAGGGTTTGTCTTCCGGTAAGAAGCGCCGGACCCATTCCGACCGGGCATTGGCCGCCAGCCTCGACCGCAGCATCGTCCTTCGCTATGGGCTATATTTTTTGCTCGCTCTTTTCGCGGCGGTTTTGGCATTCAATTTTGTGGGGACAACCACTGGCGGCGGGGCAAGCCTCAGAGCTGGATTCTCGTGTCTGGTAGCCGGGGGATTGTGTCTCGCCCTTTTGGAAGTTCTTTTTCGCAAAGTGACGCAGCGAAACAGTCACGTCTTCCTCGTCCTGTGCTGCTTGGCGTTTCAACTGTCTGCTATTTGGCTCGCAACGGTTATGGTTGATACAAACCCCTCTCTTGGAGGTCCATTCAAGCTGTTGCTTGTTCCGTATGCATTCGCTCCATTGATTCTTGGAGTTCTGTTGGGGACCGGGGTTGGCCTTTATGCGGTGGCCACCGCGTCTCTGCTGGGCGCCTTCCTGATGCCCCAGAATTCGGTCTTGCCCTACTTGGTAATGAGTGTGGTGTGTGGCGCGGTAGCAGTTCTTGTAACTCTGCAGGTCCGCAAGCGGGGGCGGCTGCTGAGAGCAGGGTTCTATATCGGCGGGGCTGCAGTTCTGGTGGCGTGTTCGTTTCAGATGATCGGTCTCGGTTCGTTGGCTGATGGAGGGCTTCTGGAGTGGCAACTCCTTGGAGTCGAAATTGCGACGGCTTTTGGTATTGGCCTGATTACAGGAATGATTGTCAGCGGTCTTCTTCCTTTGTTGGAGTCAGCTTTCAGCCTCACAACGGATATAAGCTGGCTGGAGTTGAGTGACCTGAATCATAAGCTGCTTCGGCGTATGCAGTTGGAAGCCCCGGGAACCTTTCATCACAGCATGGTGGTTGCGTCTTTGTCGGAGGCAGCAGCCGAAAAGATTGGGGCCAATCCGATGATGTGTAGAGTGTGTTCCTATTTCCACGATATAGGTAAGCTTCAGAAGCCCGCTTACTTCATTGAGAATCAGGGAGAATCAAATCCTCATGATGCCTTGACTCCAACGATGAGTGCATTGGTGGTTATTGCCCATGTGAAAGATGGTGTCGACATGGCGATCAAGAATAAACTGAATCCAAGAATTGTTGACGTCATCCGGGAGCACCATGGAGATTCACTAGTGTATTTCTTCTATCGGAAGGCAGAGGAGCAGAGAAAGATGGAAGAGGAGAAGGTCCAAGAAGGATTGGAGAACCCTGAGGATCTACCTGTCGTTGACGCGAAAAACTTTCGCTATCCGGGTCCTAGTCCTCAGACAAGAGAGAGCGGAATTATCTCCCTTGCGGATGCGGTTGAGAGTGCGGCGCGGACCCTACAGAAACCTACGCCTAGTAAGATAAGATCTCTGGTGGATGAGATTGTCTTTAATCGAATCAAGGATGGTCAGCTCGATAATTGCGGTCTAACGGTGAGCGACCTTAAGAAGATGCGGGCCAGCTTTACCAAGACGCTTCAAAGCATGATGCACAGTCGTATCGACTATCCAAAGCGTGAAGATTCCTCAGGGGTAGAGGCCCCAGACGAAGCGCGGTCCTCCGGGCGGACAGGGAATGTGGTGCCAGTGGAGGAATGGGAGAAGCATCGGCGCAAGGTCGTGGGGAAATCCTGAGCAAGACCCGGTGTAAGTATGCCACGCCCCCGGGTCCAAGTTCATAACAGACAGACCATCTGTCCCATTTCTGGTGTGTTTGTCGAGAGCCTGATGAGGGCAGGGGATGCGGTGCTCCAGGAGGTCACGAAGGCAGGCCTGGCACGGGTGAGCCCTCCCGAATCTGTCGAAGTTTCGCTGATCGGTGATAAGGAGATATCCCTCGTGCATACACAATTCATGGACAATCCTGAGCCTACCGACGTGATCACCTTTCCCTACGGTGCGGAAGGGGAGATTCTAATCAGCGTTGAAACGGCTCAAAGGCAGTCGGAGGAGTTTAATTCCCCGCTGGAGCGAGAAATCACTCTATATCTGGTGCATGGGATACTTCATCTGGTGGGATACGAGGATGGCACCAAGAGCTCTCGGGATGAAATGGACGCTCTGCAAGAGAGTCTTCTCGCCGGGCTTCCGGGAGTGTGACAATTGGGTGATCTCAGGGTAAATAGAGGATTGCCAACTGGGGGCGGTTTGAGCATCTTTCCCCGTCCCCGATACCCCCTTCCGGGTTCTCCGGGGTGACATCTACCTGTTGCCAATCGTGTATTCAAATCAAGACTATCTCAGCGAACTGTTAGTTGAGCGGGGAACTGTGACCCCCGAAGAAATCACGAAAGCGCGTGACGGCGTAAGCCCCAACCAAGGGGTCGTCGATCTTCTGGTCGCGGTAGGTGATGTAACAGAGGAGCAGGTGGCCCAGACAATCGCAGAGAGTGCAGGGACGGATTACGTCGACTTAGGCGGGCATCCTTTCACAGAGCAGGTGTTTCAAGCGATGGATGTTGAGGTCGCTCAAAGATTTCAGGCTGTGCCTCTCCAGGATGACGGGACCTACATGACCGTGGCAGTAGCGGATGCACTGGATTTTGAAACCTTGGATAGTCTGCCGCATGTAGTGGGACGAGAGGTCAGCTTTGTTTCCTCGACGCCATCGGCGATCACCAAGGTTCTCCACGACAACTATGGCGTGGAGACAGAAGAGACCGACACTGGAACTTCTTTTACGGTTATCACCGAAGGTGAGACGGAGGAGGCAGATGCCAACGACGCCCCAATCATTCGGATGGTCTCCAATATGCTATTGGAAGCTTTCCGGATGCGTGCATCGGATATTCACGTGGAGCCACTAGAGACGACATTGCGGATTCGATTCCGGGTGGACGGCCGGCTGGTGGAAGTAGAGAGTCACCCCAAGCGCCTTCTCCCTGCGATTGTCGCAAGGGTTAAGGTGATGAGTGGTACTATGAGTATCGCTGAGAAGCGGATTCCTCAGGATGGTCGAATTCAGATGAGGATCGGGGGTAAAGAGGTGGATCTTCGAGTGTCCACGGTCCCGAGTAACCATGGCGAGAGTATCGTGATGCGGATTCTCGATAAATCCTCGCTTCTCCTCGGGCTCCCAGAGTTGGGATTTTTCACTGACGATGAAGCGATCATGCGGGAAATGATGGGTCTTCCGGATGGCATCATTCTTGTTACAGGTCCTACGGGGTCAGGGAAGACTACGACGCTCTACGCGTGTCTGAACTATATCAACAAGCCTGATCGCAAGATCATTACGGTCGAGGACCCTATTGAGTATCAGCTTCCCGGGATTAACCAGGTGATGGTTAAATCGGATATCGGAATGACCTTCGGGGCAGCCTTGCGTGCAATGTTACGGCAGGCTCCGAATATTATCATGGTTGGAGAAATTCGTGATGTGGAGACCGCCAGTATTGCGATCAACGCCTCGCTGACCGGACACCTCGTATTTTCGACTCTTCATACCAACGATGCTCCGAGTGCGGTCGCACGTCTGGCTGATATTGGGGTGCAGCGATTCTTGATTGCTTCAGCTGTTCGGGCGGTGATGGCCCAACGTCTTGTTCGGGCCCTATGCAAGGATTGCAAGGGACCTGCGGAGTTAAGTGATGCCGAGATGCGGATGTTACGCCTGGATCCCGCCCAGCTGGAAGAGAGTTCGATCATGGGGCCTGTGGGATGCGAAACCTGCCGGCAATCGGGATACCGCGGGCGTCAGGGTATTTTTGAAATCTTCAAGGTCGACGACGAGGTGCGACACCTAATCAATGAAAACCTCAGCACGCCCCAACTACGCCGTCGAGCGCGCGAGCTTGGCATGCGGACTCTGCGAGAGGACGGCATCAGAAAGGTTCTTGCCGGCGTGACTTCGGCCTCGGAAGTAATCTCGGTCACAATGTCCGACGCCGATTAATACCGAACTTATTTCACCAAACACCAATGGAAAATCGTAACGTCTTGGACATCTTCGTTTCCCGGGGAATGATCGACAGTTCCCTTGCGGAGGACATGCTCCATGAGATGGATGCAAGTGGGAAGGATGTGGGGGATATTCTGACTGATTTCCAGGTGGTTCAGTCCAGAGAGGATATGTGGGGGATTATAGCCCAGGAGCTTGGAGCTGACCTTGTTGATCTTTCTGAATTTCTTCCTCCTGAGGAGCTTTTAGCAGTCATTCCCGCTGCGATGGCACGCCTTCATGGCGCATTACCGATTAATTTTGATGCGGAGGGCATCACTGTTGCTCTGCTTGATCCGATGAATCCGCAGACCCCCGAGGATCTGCGCTTTGCACTCGGCAAAGAGGTCAAGGTCGTTGTTGCGCCCGACTATATCATCGAAAAGAAGATCAATGAGGCCTACGGTGGCGGTGCTGATGAGGGTGCGGCAATGGCCGAGCTGCTGGGTGAGTTGGATACTGACGGGAAGGAGCTCTCTGATCAGGAGCTGGCTGATGAAGCGAACTCCGCGCCGATCGTTCGCTATGTTGACTTGGTCATCTATCAAGCGATCAAGGAGCGCGCCTCTGATATCCACTTCGAGCCATTTGAGAAGGATTTCAAGATCCGCTACAGGGTAGACGGGTCCCTTTACGAGATGGCGCCACCGCCGATCCACCTTGCGCTACCGATTCTGTCGCGGGTCAAGGTGATGTCCAACATGAACATCGCCGAGCGCCGCGTGCCGCAGGATGGAAGGATCGTAAAGCAGATTGGCGATCAACAGGTAGATCTTCGGGTCTCCTCGCTGCCGACCTCATACGGGGAGAGTGTAGTCCTCCGAGTTCTTGATCGCTCTAATGTGAACATGTCTCTGAGCGTTCTGGGGCTTCCGAAGCATGTAGAGGATTATGTCAATACCACGATTAAAAAGCCGAATGGAATTTTCGTGGTGACGGGGCCAACCGGGGCAGGAAAGACAACGACGCTTTATGCTGCGCTCAAGGAGATTAACACCATCGACACGAAGCTTCTCACTGCAGAGGATCCTGTGGAGTACGACATTGATGGTATCATTCAGGTGCCAGTAAACGAGGCGATTGACCTCAGCTTTGCTAGAATTCTTCGAGCCTTTCTCCGGCAGGACCCCGATAAAATTCTTGTTGGTGAGATTCGGGACTTGGAGACCGCGCAAATTGCTATCCAAGCGTCCCTGACCGGGCACCTTGTGCTCTCGACCTTGCACACAAATGATGCAGCAGGGTCGGTGACCCGATTAGTCGATATGGGAACGGAGCCTTTCCTTGTTGCTGCCTCCCTTGAGGGTGTTTTAGCACAGCGATTGGTCAGGACTATCTGCAAGGACTGTCGCGATAGTTACGAGCCCAACGAGGCGGTCCTCAATCAGCTGGGTCTTTCAGCCCACGAGCTCGGGGACAAGCATTTCTACACAGGAAGAGGATGCGAGGTCTGCGCGGAGACTGGTCTAAGAGGGCGCCGGGGACTTTTTGAGCTCCTCAGTGTGTCGGACCCAATCCGGGAGATGATCACCGACCGTGCGCCGACCGTGGCTCTGAAACAGAAGGCTATCGAGCTCGGGATGTCCACTCTGCGCGAAGACGGCCTGCGCAACATTTACGAGGGAGTCACCACAATCGAAGAGGTTCTCAAATATACCTAGTGCCCCAGTAAGCCCTCTTTCATCCTTTCCGCTACCATTTCCAAAACGTAAGACAAACCAGACCCATGCCTAATTTTCAGTATACTGCAATCGACCAGCAGGGAACACAGCAAACCGGAACACTTCAGGCTGGATCCGAAGCCGAGGCGACTAGCCAGCTTCGGAATCAGGGCTTCTATCCAACTGGGATTGTAGAGCAGGGAAAAGGGACTCTCGGTGCCGCAGGAAAAAAAGCTGCAGCAAAGGCTAGGGGCAGGAAAAAGGCCCGAGGGACTACAGGAGGCCGAATTAAGCCCAAGGTGCTGATGATCTTTACGCGTCAGCTTGCCACATTGATTGACTCCGGACTACCTCTCCTCCGGGGATTGACGGTGTTAGGTAAGCAGGAACCGAATCAGGTGCTTCGTGGTACGATCAATTCGCTGGCTGATTCCGTTCAGGGAGGCTCCACCTTCTCAGAGAGCCTGGCGCAGCATCCCAAAATTTTTGATAAACTCTATGTCAATATGGTGAAGGCTGGAGAGCTTGGAGGTGTTCTCGAAGTGGTCCTGACTCGTCTGGCTGAATACCAGGAGAAAGCCCATAAGTTGAAGAACAAGATTGTGGCCGCGATGGTCTATCCTGTGATCGTCATGTTCATCGCCGTCGCGATCGTGACCTTCCTGATGCTGTTCATTGTGCCGAAGTTCAAGGAGATGTTCAATGACATGGCTGGTGCGGAACTTCCCAAGATTTCTCAGGTTGTCTTCGGTTTCTCGGAATTCATGATGGCAAGACCTGTCGTTGCACCCAATGCGGTATGGATTCTTGGGGGCGTCTTTTTGGTTTATCTTGGGTTCCAGCTTTGGGGCCGAACGAAGACGGGCCGGGGTCTCCTGGACCAATTGAAGCTCAAGATACCCCTTTTCGGTGAGATCCAGAGAAAGAGTGCGGTGTCTCGTTTTTCCCGGACCCTCGGAACATTGGTGACCTCAGGTGTTCCTATTCTGCAGGCGCTCAACATCACCAAGGAAACTGCTGGAAATGTGGTGATATCTGAGGCGATTAATAAGGTTCACGAATCGGTTAAGGAGGGGGAGTCAATTGTGCAGCCTCTCCGGGCGAGTGGGGTCTTCCCATCCATGGTAATCAGTATGGTGGACGTGGGAGAGGAGACTGGGCAGCTACCGGAGATGCTGCTCAAAATTGCCGACGTATACGACGATGAGGTTGATAATGCGGTCACAGCGCTAACCTCCGTTTTGGAGCCGATAATGATCGTCTTCCTTGCTCTTGTTGTCGGGGCAATTGTATTTGCATTGTTCCTACCTCTGATTAAGATTATTCAGCAGATGCAACAGTAGATTCCGGTTCATCTGAACAATCCGATCTCGAAATGGAAACCGCTCCTAAACCACTTAGAGCCAGAGATTACCGAGGGTTTACCCTTGTGGAGTTGCTGACCGTTGTGACCATTATCATGATCCTTTCGGGGATGGTCATAGGGGTGTCATCCTACGTGAACCGGAAGTCCGCCATCGACAAGGCGAGGACGCAGATGGAGACCTTCAACATGAAGATCACCGAGTATCAGACCGATGCCGGGTTTCTCCCTGAGACGACTGAGAGAGATATCGAGGCCCAAAGTGGACTCATAATTTACCGCATGCTTTATTGCGATGGAGTGGGCGCGGATGGTATCGCAGGGACTGCGGATGATGGAGCTCTTGATGGCCGCCCTGATGAAGGGCTGGTGCCCTACTGGGCGGATTTAGACCCGAACACCAATCCCAGAAACCTAATCGATAAAAAGGGGACACCCTTGCCTGTAGCGGTGGTCGATCCGTGGGGAAACGCCTGGCGCTTCCGTAATGAAAGGGGAGGTCCGGATCAGGAAAATCCCGACTTCGATCTCTGGTCCCTTGGGCCGGACGGTAAGAACGGAACGGCAGACGATATCCGTAATTGGTAGGTAGGTCGGGAGTGCGTGTCCCAATAGTGCTGCCAAAGGTGCAGTCGGAAAGGACGAGCCGAGACCCGACGCTGTTTTCCTTGAGGGAGATCGCTGCTAGCTCCACTCCGCTAGCCGCCCTCGAGGAAGTCTATGCAACCTGCGCGGGACGGGTTGGCGCCTTTCTAGTAGACCCCTGCTTAAGAAAATGGTGGACGTTTCTTAGAGCTACAGGCGTAGAGGTGAGCCGGTAGCCGTCCGGTAGACCCCCGCCCACTTGGGCGCAAGTCGCAACGATGGTCTCCGCGATCTCATAAACTTCCTCGTCGGGAGCGAAAATGACGGATCCGCTGATGCCGCGGTCGATCAAAGACTCATACCAAGGTGCCAACTGGAGGGCGCCTACCATGCTGACTTGGAGGGTGATTACCTCGCTAAGGTCAAGATACTCGACTGCGCCCCTCAGGTCGCTAGGCAGACGGGAGGCATCAGCCATGTAGTGTTCGAGGTCGTCCAAGGTCACGTGATCCCACGCCGCGCCATGAATGACGCGGTGGTCGATCTGATACTCATAGCCTGCAGGCACTTAAGAAAAGTTAACTACCTTCACTACGCTTGCAAGGCCCTAATCATGACTAGGCCGCCCCCTCCTAAGCTGGAGGGCAACCCGCGTCCCTCATGTCAAACCCTCCGATGTGGTTCGCGGCTTGGTGCTTACTAGGGTAAGTTCTGTGTCAGTCTTTGAGCTTAAGCTTTAACAGCTTAGGCTGTATTACTACGCGACAATATCCGTTCCTTTTCTTATTCAGGAAATAAAAATTCTGGTGGTAATCCTCGGCGACCCAGAATTTTTCGGCCTTACGGATCTCGGTCACGATTGGCTTCGTGAACAGTTTCTGGGCTGCTTTCATGGACGCTTCGGTCACCTTTTTCTGCTCCTCGAAATGATAAAATACTGCTGAGCGATACTGCGGTCCCTTGTCGGCTCCCTGCTGGTCCTTACTGGTTGGGTCGTGCAATTCCCAGAACCAAGCCAGGATGTCTGACGCCGGAATCTTTTTTGGATCAAAAACTACCTGAACTACTTCCACGTGTCCGGTGTTCTTCTGACAGATCTGTTCGTAAGTGGGGTTAGGAACAAAGCCGCCCATGTAGCCCGATACAACCGAGTGGACACCCTCTAGCTGCTGATAGACGGCCTCCACGCACCAGAAGCATCCTGCCCCCAGTGAGATCGTTTCCGAGCCTTCTGGAATGGCTTTGGCGTCTGCCGCGAATTCTTTCATCTTGGTTTTCGGGAGGTTGCT
>DIHT01000087.1:107971-111316 GCA_002420305.1 Akkermansiaceae bacterium UBA5689
GGAAGATAGAGGGTCTCCAGCGGTTGTGCAAACAGGAAGGACACGAACGTTTGTAGCCCGATCCTTTCTTGCTCGACCCGGTTTCTTCTCCTATATGGAGGATCTGATGGCAGGATGCGCTGTTGATATCGCAGGAGTTGAGAAGACGTATCGAGGGAGGGTTCAGGCGCTACGAGGGATCTCGTTGCAGGTTCCCGAGGGCTCCATATTTGGATTGCTGGGCCCGAATGGGGCAGGCAAGAGCACCCTAGTTAAGATTCTTACAACGATTATTCGCCCTACGAGATGCAGTGGTAGCCTTCTCGGTAGCCGGGTCGGGCACAAGCCAACCCTTCGAAAGGTCGGTTATCTTCCCGAGCATTCGAGGTTCCCAGCCTACCTGACAGGGAGGCAGGTCATCGGTTATGCCGCCGGACTGGGAGGCGTCAGGGTGAATCCTGAAGAGGTTGACGGTCTGCTCGACTTGGTAGGAATGAGTGGAGGAGCGCAAGATCGAGCGATCAAAACCTACTCCAAGGGAATGGTTCAGAGAATCGGGCTTGCTCAAGCTCTTGTGAACTCACCACGTCTTGTGATTCTTGATGAGCCTACTGATGGGGTTGACCCAGAGGGCCGGTATCATATGCGCAACATTCTGCAAAAGCTGCGTGATGATGGAGTGACCGTGTTTGTTAACAGTCATCTTTTAGGCGAGTTGGAAACTCTGTGCGACTCTATTGCTATCCTGAAGGAGGGGCAGGTTGTCCGCCAGGGCGCACTCTCAGATCTGACTGCAGGTAGTCTTGGCTTTCAAGTGGTCGTTGAGGGTTCTTTGCCCGAAGAGGTAGCTTCTCGCATTCGGAGGATCGTGCACTCTGTTAGCGAGAGGGAGATCACGCTACAAGGTGCTGATCCCGGTCCGCTTCAGGAGGTTCTTGATGCTCTCCGCGCAGCCGGAGTGGTAATACTGGAGGTAAGAAAATCTCACCAATCTCTCGAAGATCTCTTCATGGAGTCGATCGTAGAGAAACAGGGCTTAAGGGAGGAAGGGGAGCGGTCATGAGAGTCCTCTGGGTGCTCCTTCTGGACTCTTTCAGAATGCTTCGTGCAAGGCGGCTTTTCTGGGTGGTTTTGGTCCTGTCTGGGTTGATCGGCCTGATTTACGCCTCGATTGGTTTCAGTGAAGGGGGCGTGTCCGCGCTTTTCGGATTGCTCGCCTTTGAGAGTGAGCTTTTCCGTATGGGCACCGCGGAAGCGAAAGAGCTCTACCTTCTGCTCTTTACCAATGTCATTATTCCATACTGGCTGGGATTCTGCGCTATTGTGCTTGGGTTGATTTCGTGTGCCTCGATTTTTCCGGAATTCATCCAGAAGGGTTCGATTGATTTCGCCCTTTCCAAGCCACCGGCCCGGGTCACCCTGTTTCTCGGAAAATATCTCGGAAGCCTGTTGTTCGTTCTGATGCAGGTGCTGCCCTTTAGTCTGATCGTCTACCTGAGCCTTGGTCTTCGTTTCGGGGATTGGAACATGAGTGTTTTCTGGGCCGTTCCTCTGGTCGTGTTGTCTTTCAGTTTTGTCTATGCAGTCCATGTTCTTATTTCAGTCTGGTCAGGGTCCATGATTCTGGGGCTCTTTGCGGCGCTGCTGGTATGGGGTGGGTCGGTCCTCGTGGAGTGGGGGGAAGATGTCTCCCATCAGTTCGCCTATACCGTGCCCCAAATGGGTATTGAGCTCGATTGGGAAGAAGCCGATCACGACGAGGTGGAGCCGAGGGAGAGTTCAGAGGATTTCATGGTCCGTATTCATTGGGTGCTGGATTCAGCCCGTCTCGCTCTCCCGAAGACTCGCGCGGTAGGCGGTCAGATGCGCTCCCTGATCAGAGTGGATGAGAGCCGTGGAGCGTTGGCTGGAAAGAGTCTCTTGGCGTTATTGCTAAGGGATCCGATTGACGACATCCCAGAGCGCAATACCGAGATAGAGCGGGCAGCTGATCAGCGCCATCCTGTCTGGAAGGATCTAGGGAGTAGCCTCCTCTACGAATTGGCCGTCGCTGGGCTGGCGTTGGTGATATTCGTAAGGCGAGACTTCTGACCGGAGGTCAGGGTTGCCCCTGTGGCTCGAGGTGCTCGGTGATGAAGTTGGCCATATAGGTGGAGCCAAAGAGTTCCTTGGTCAGCACGGGTTCAGGTTTTCCGGGCCGATAAAGGGCGTTTACCGGAACAGCGCGTCGTTTGAGCTCAGCGAGGATGGTCGATATTCGAGAGTCGTAATTGGTGTAATCGGCCTTTAAGGCGAGGACGTTGTACTTGGAAAAGAGAGCCTGAACCTTTCCATTGTAAGCTCTCGATTTATTTACCTGGCAGGTGGCGCACCACGTTGCGGTGAAGTCCACGTAAACGGGTCTGCCAGTAGAAAGGGCCTCCTCGACCGCTTCAGGGCTCCAAGTCTCCCATTTCAGCCCCTCGGCGGGAGGTTTAGAGTATAATACTCCCATTGAGGCGAATGCGAATACGAGAAGGTAGCCAATAATACGTGTGGGCTTGGTCCGTGACACGACGCACCAGCGACCATAGACCCAGCAGGCAATCCCGATCATGGTAAGGCCAAGAACGATCGGTAGCATTTTCGGGAGGCCCACGTCCTTCAAGGAGAGAAACGACCAGAGGAGAAAGCCTGTGGTGCCAAAAAGAAGGAATGCCATTGCTTGTTTGAAGGATTCCATCCACGGACCTGGCCGAGGAAGTCGTTGAACCAATTTTGGGAATGCAGAAAGCAGGACGTAGGGGAAGGCGAGGCCGAGTGCCATTACTGTGAATGCTAGAAGGAAGAGGAGGGGAGAGAGGTTGAAGGCCAGACCGATTGCGACTCCGAGAAAAGGAGCAGAGCATGGTGTGGCAACCACGGTGGCAAGCACCCCGGAGAAGAAGGAACCGGCGGCTCCCTGCTTGCGGGTGAGATTGCTGCCCACGCTGGTTGCGGAGGCTCCAATTTCAAAGACGCCGAACATGTTCATGGCCAGGGTGAACATCACGAGCATAAGGCCCCATAAGACCCACGGGTTCTGTAGCTGATAGCCCCATGTGACTTCCTGTCCCCCGTTGCCGATAGTGCCTTCTCTCAGGGCCAGCAATAGGCCGGAGAGGACCCAGAAAGAGAGAATTACCCCTGCCGCGTAGATAACTCCATGGTTCAGAATCTTCCGTCGATCTTCCCCGGCTTGCTGGACGAAGCTCATGATTTTGATGCCGATCACGGGAAAGACGCAGGGCATTAGATTGAGAATCATGCCACCGAGGAACATGCCCCCGAGGATGGTGAGAAGCTTGCCGAAGCTCACGTTTTCACCTTTCCGGTCCCCGAACGAGG
>DIHT01000172.1 GCA_002420305.1 Akkermansiaceae bacterium UBA5689
AGCGGGCTCGATATTTGCTCTATACGGAGGCAAATTGGGACTGTGCTTCAGACCGCATCGATCTCCGCAGGAAGCATCTTTGAGAATATAGCGTCTGGGCTGGTCATAACTCTGGATGAGGCTTGGAACGCGGCTCGGGATGCCGGGTTAGATGAAGATATCAAAGCCATGCCGATGGGAATGCACACACTTGTCAGTGAGGGCGGTGGCAACCTTTCAGGTGGGCAGCGGCAGCGTCTATTGATCGCTCGGGCTCTGGCAACCAACCCCAGAATTCTATTGTTCGATGAGGCAACCAGCGCTCTCGATAATCGAACTCAAGAGATTGTAAGTCGCAGCGTCGCTCGGCGAAAAGTCACCAGACTCGTCATCGCCCACCGGCTGAGTACTATCGAAGATGCCGATCAGGTAATCGTTCTCAATCAAGGAAAAGTTGAACAGCAGGGAACATTCGATGCTCTTAAAGATGAGGCGGGAATGTTCCAAAGAATGATAAGCAGACAAACCGTTTGAACCGAATTAAGAAGACCAAGACGAGCTGGCGAAACAGCTCGTCGACGAGCTCGTTTAGCCAGAGTATCTCCGAAATCATTTCATCGGAATTAACATAGTGTATCGTTTACCATTCATAATTATTGCCGTCAGTGGCACCTTGCTCACGAGTTGTAAGACCGTCCAAGATTCGCGTGAACAGGTTCAAGCTCCGATTCGGACGTCTTGGTCGTCCCCTACGGCAACCGGGGATGTCCCAGAAAGTCGTGCCTGGCTTATCGACTTTGCTTCGCCAGAATTGACCAACTTGGTAAATCAGGCCCTTGCCAATAATTTAACTTTGCAGGCATCAGCCGCACGTGTTCGTGCGGCCCGGAGTGTTGTCATTCAGCGTAAATCCTTGAGCCTTCCAAGTGTCGGCGCAAACGCGGAAGCCGCGCGTACGGATAACCGGTTCCTGAGCTCTACAAACAATTTCATGTTTGGCCCAAGTGTGCAGTGGGAACTTGATTTGTGGGATCGACTCTCGCTCCAAGGTGATGCCGCGAGCTTCGACGCCGAGGTTTTAGTAAATGCTGATCAAGCCCTACGGTTTTCTCTGGCGATCGCCGTTGTGCGGAACTGGTGCCGCCTCGCCACAAACCAGCAGTTGTTGCAACTCGCTGATGAAACCATCGCTAGCTATCTTAAAACCCTCGAGGCAGTAGAAGACCAAGTCGAAGGCGGAATTGCGACAGTGGTCGAAGTAAATCTCGCACGCGCAAGCTTGGCCTCAAGCAGGGCAGGGCGGCATGGTGCTGAGCGCCAGCAGGCGCAGGAACTGCGTGCTCTCGACGTATTACTGGGGCGTCATCCGGATGGAAAACAGATTGCTCCAACAACTCTGCCCCAGATCTCTCTAGTGCCAGCAGGGCTCCCTTCCGAGCTATTGCTGCGTCGTCCCGACTTGCGTGCCGGCCGGGCCAGATTAGACGCAGCCCGCCTGCGGCGAGAGGCTGCCGACAAACTAAAGTTACCGCGTTTAGTTCTGAGCGGTAATGCCGGAACCACAAGCAGCCAACTCTTTGATCTACTAAATACCAAAAACTTTTTGTGGTCGATGGCCGCGGGTCTCTCTCAGCCGATTTTTGACGGCGGCGCTATTCCGGCCCGGAGACAACAAGCACGTGCCCAACAAGAAGAGGCTGCAGCGGACTGGGCTCAGGCGGTTCTGGAAGCTTTTCAGGAAGTTGAAACCGCCCTGAGCAGAGAAGGATTTATCAATCGTGAGATTAGCGCACTAGAAGCTGCATCGACCGCGGCAACTGCAGCTGAGCAGAAAACGCAGCGACTCTATGAGGAAGGTCTTTCGAACCTTACAAACCTGCTAGTCGCCCAGCGCCGCGCTTTGGATGTCAAACGTAACCTTATTCAGTCGCGAAGTGCTCATATTCAAAACCGCTTGTCGCTCTACCTAGCACTTGGTGGTGGTTTCCGATAAGGAACCGAGCCACATCCTACACCGCCCCCGCGAGCGGAAAGCGTTGAATTACAGGAATAGGTAACAGCCGGTGCAGACTGTGTCGCTTTGGAAGAGGAAGCGGTTGGGAGTTGCTAACGAGATCCGCTGAGAAACTCCCTGAGTTCGGGTTGGAGGTCGCGGGGTGGGGTAAGGAGGCAATGCGCTCCAATCGCTAAACGCACAACGACTATGGTGGCCACAATACCCCGCGTTGTCTTCCGCAAAAATAGCGATCTCTGCACGTAGGGTTACGATCTTGTCCAAACCGACATCTTCTTAACGTGTTCGTTAACTGAACGAAGACGCTTGGAAAGAAGCGTAGCGAGACCGACAACAAGCCTAAGACTTGCATCGGGGTGACTTGCAATAAATGTATTGAGGCTATTGCGGTCGATGCGCCAAACCACAATATTTTCGGCTCCTTGGACTGAAGCACTTGCTCCCTGTTGTTCTAAATCGAACAAATTGACTTCTCCGAACGAATCTCCTTCCTCGAGCCAGGCGGTAACCGCTGGCGCGACATGTTTTTGCAGCACTTTACAGCGACCTTTGAGCAAAACGTAAAGGTGATCCTGTGACGTCCCTTCTTGGATAACAGGTTCCGCTTCGCCGAAACTCAACTCTTCACCGAGCCCGTGCAGTGCCTCCCGTTCGTGATCCGCCAAGCTGGCAAGAAATCCTTGTGCGGGTAGCTGATTTTCATTCGTGCTCATTGATCTCGTGAGTGTTTGGGCATGTTCTGTTTCACTTACGTCTTTACCGTCTATCGCGGGTTTGTCGAAAAGATTCTAATTTCGTTTCTCGCGAGTCTTTTAGGTCCTCCCAGAGAGGACGTATCCCATGCCCTCCAACGCCTTAAGCGCCTTCATTTGAGGATAGAAAAAGCAGGCCCTCTTCTCGGATCAGAGGGTCTTCTAGTCTGCGTTATTAATAAAATTGGAAATACGTGACTCCATGGTCCTGAGATACCGGGAGCGAATTTCAAGTGAGGGATCCTTTTGCCAGCGACGAATAACTTCCAAAACCTCCCTGTCATGTTTTCGCAACTCAGTTCCCGAAGTCTGTGCGTCGAAGGTCAGAAGGTTGTTTGAAACCAATCTATTATTGTTGGGATAGATTGCAGCGAAATTCTCTAGTTCGGTCGAGGTCCGGGACGAGTCAATAAGCCACTCCTTGACGATGTCCTGCTGCAATACGTCCCGAAGGTCGGCCCGAGCAAATTGCTGCGCCGTCATTTCCGGTCTGCTTTGCTGAAGGGCCAGATCTTCTTTCAGTAAAGACAACATTTTCGAGGGTTGACGCTGCACCAAACGGTCAAGCGTAAGAAATGCAGCGTGTGCTAGATCGTTACGATCCTTCCGTTGGACGAGCCCTGAAAGAAGCGGCAGTGACTCCGTAGATTCGACATATACTAAAACGTCAAACGCGTTCAGAAAGCCCACAGATGGGTTTTGCTGCCACTCCGCATTGGTAATCAAAGCTTCTGTTTGCTTGCGCAGGTATTCTCGATTTTCAACGGAATCCTCTCCTTTGGCCACATTTCTCAAGGCGATGGCCCACTCGTCTGCTGAAGTATATGCTGAAAGTATTTCTCTGCTTATCCGTGATGCCTCTTCGGGATTAAGCTTGAGAAGAAGATCGAGGAGAAACACTCGCAGAGTCGGCCAACCAGCAAGCCTTCCATCCTTCGCTATCCTTAGACTTAACCCGGTTGTGCGGTCTTCGCCTCCTATCAAGAAGTCCTCAATTTCAACAACTGCTTCAGCAATGGGAATCGTTGTCAGATTTTTCTCGATGGAAGACAATAATTCCGTGCTCGCAGTAGGCCCAATCTCTCCTGCCCAAGACGCGTTCCGATTTACCGATATTTTGGGAATGTTCGGTCCCGAATCCTTATTTTCCGAGACATTGCTTCCTTCCCGCGGCATTAAAAAATAAAACGCACAACCTATGCCCAAAATTATGAGCGCAATAAACGGCAGAAGTCTCAACATCAGCAAGAACGGGAAGCGAATTGCACTATCTTCTGGTTCCACAGAGTTACGAACCAAATGAAAGGCTCGAAAAACATGTTATTTCTTAGTCATATCGTAAACCCCATGGCTGATCGGTTCACCATTTTCCAGGAGTCGTAGATAGAACCTCGAAGGGCCATCTCCAGTTTCTCCTCTCATGCGGTCTACCTCTTCAAAGCGACTTCGAGCTTCCTCGAAATTGTTGCTTTCGAGAGCGGCGATACCCAAGGCGTAAGGGTCTACCCACGCCGGCTTCTCGATTTCAGCAACCGGTCCAACCAGTTCAAAAACTGCAGTTGGCTCCCTGCGGCCTTTAACCCGAAATCGCCCGACCTTTCTTGTGTGAAATTCACTATCCAAGCGACTTTCAATCTCCTCACTTATCAGGATCCTTGTCCCAAACATCTTGTTTAAGCCTTCAAGGCGAGCCGCTACGTTTACTGGATCTCCAATCATCGTGTAATCTACTCGTTGCCGGCTTCCTATATTTCCTGCAACCACTTCACCAAAATGAACCCCGATCCGGGTTTTTAAGGTCACGCCTTCGACTGCCAGAGTATCATCTTTAGATAGATACCATGCAGCCTTTGCTGCATTTAGTGATGACTGGGGGTCAACGATTGGCGCTCCCCAGGCTGCAAAAATAGCGTCTCCAATAAATTTAATGACTACACCATCATACTCGAAGATATGGGTGGTCGTTCGCTCAAAATAGTCGCTCAGCGCTTCCACGATACGCTCAGCGTCGCCAACTCGCTCGCACATGTTGGTGAAGGATTCAAGGTCGGTGAAGATCATTGCCGCCTCCACCTTCTCTCCTCCGAACTTCATCTTGAAGCCATCCTCGGAAAGTTTGTCGAGCATTTGTGGAGACAGATATTTTTTGAAGGCTTCTTTCAGTTGCTCCTGCTCCTTACTGATCCTGACTCTAAAGAAGCGCTCAATGTAATAGCGAGATCCTGTTCCCCAACCGAGGGAAACGGGGACCTGAAGAAATGCCACTACGCTCCAAGGAAACCACACATTGCTTTGTGTCATGCTGATAACTCCTGAAGCTGCAAGAGCCGCCACGCACATGACGGCCAGGATCAACGCATAGAGAGGCCGGACGCAGGAAAAGAGCAAGCCCACTAACACCCCGGCGAAAATTACCAGTAGAGTGTCAAACCTTTCGCTGGACCTGATTAGCCAGTTTTGGCGCAGGAGATTGAGTAGCCCATTTGCTTGCACCTCGGGACCGCTCATATATGGCAACTCCCCCTTAACATCGAGGCGGTGGAAAGGTGTGGAAAACAGATCAAGACCTAGCTCTTCACCAACGATCCCAGGTCTTGCCCCAACCACCACGATCTTATCCCGGAGGAGACTTGGAACTCCTCCCATGACCTCTGCAGCCCCCAGAGAAAGAATTGCTGGTGCTTGCTTTGTTACACCTGCACGTCGAGGAGGTCCGGCGTAATTCAGCCAGCGCTTCGGCTGTAGCCGATCCTCTTCAGTCAGTTCTCCACCCAAAACCTCGGCCGCCTTCCAAGTTAATGATGGCTCATCTGGCGTTCCTGTGACCAATTCACGTACTGTAAAGTTCTTCCCGGTCACAAAGGTGACGATTCCAAAATCATCTGCAGCTCCAATGAGCTGGTCGTTTGGAGGAATCAGTCGTTCTACAATGACACCTGCCTGCTCATAACTTTCACGGCCACAGGCAAGAAACACATGGCGCCGGGTCTCACCTTCGATAGGATTCCAATCTTCATCTACCCCACGGAAGCGTAGCATCGCAGCTGCAAAGGCCTCGTCGACAGAGGGATCTTCTGACGGGCGGTCAAAAATCAAATCATAAACGACAGCTCGGGCACCAGCTTTTCCTAGCTCGTCTAACAATGCGGCCTGCTGGCTCCGGTCTAGAGACTCTCCGTCTAACTTATCGAGGTAGACGATGACCACTTCATCTGCAGATGTATCCGAGAAAGTAACATATGGAAGGTCGTAGCTTAAATACCGGACTGAGTCGCCAACCCTACCTAGCCCTAAATGTCCAACCGTGATAGCGAGTCCTATACCCAAGACTGAGGCAACCAGGCGCAGCACGAGTTCTCCTGCAGTTTTTGTAGGTTTTGATTTTTTTTTCCGAGCCATGATGACTTAAAAGCTAATTCGGCATCTAAGCACGATCGTCCGTTCGCGCGCAATGTTCCCATAGGGGCTCAAGGGGCTAAAGCGGTAATCAGCGTCGGTGATATTCAGAACTCCAGCACTTACCTCGCAACGATTTTCGTTAAAGCGGTAACCAACCATCGCATTCACGTGAAAGGCGTGATCTCCACTACGGGCAAATTCACCCGGAGCCGTGCCTTGGGGATCGTCGTCGAGGTCTTGCGCATAAAGATTAGCCTCCAACATGGCAAAATATCCTGCTGGAGAGTTCCAGTGAGCATTCAAGCCAACTTCGTGAAGAATTGCGCTATCGTCGCGGCGTGCACTTGCTATCCCAGTTCCGAGCATTTCTGGAAACACTGTTCTCAAGTCTGAACGAGTCATCCTGTATCCAGCACCCAATGCGAAATCATTTCCTAACAACTGGTTTACCGAAAAACCCAGGGCTACCTCCCGGTAAGCGAGAGTTTGATCAGTGCTATCGGGGAAAAATGCTGGTGAAATTGGAAACACCGTGGAATCGAAACCGGTGAACGCTCCAATGGTTCGATCGACATCTTGCTCTATAACTCGCACGTTCGCTCCCCACCAAGTCCTACTTGGCAGACTGCCCTCTACGCTCAACCCCATGATCCGGAACAACGGATTTTCAACTGAACCTGCGATCGATTCTGAAAGAACTGTCCGATAGGCTTGGTTAAAGCCGGCGAGTTGTACCGGCTCCAGGCGGACACTTTCGTCAAAAGTAACGCCTCCCATTCCTTCAGTATATACTCCCCTAACAGCAAGCTTCCTTGACGGAGTATATGTAAATCCTACTTTTCCTGAAACCCTGTCGTTCTTTCGCTGCCTCTCATTGACTGGGGGATTTCGGAAATTGTCTGGGTGCTCGATTCTGTCATACGATACACCTCCAATTAGGGTGAGATCCCGGGCAGCCTTCCAGTAGTCATAACCATAGGCCGTGACTCTCCGAAAATCAGCATCCGTGGTTTGGCGGGTAGCCGGGGTAGGAAAACCGCCCGCGAAATTTGGCCTCACCAACGAAAGAGTATTTTCCGTCTCGAACGATCCGAACTGAAAGCGGCCACCCGCGATCAATAGATTCTGGTCCGTCTGAAGGATTTGCTGAAGTTCCGCGGTGTATGTTTCAAAGGACCTTCGGGTATCGAACTCGAAAGGTGCCGAGCTTACTCCAATGACCTCGCCCCTGCCCAAATATGGCTGAATACCACGGAGCAATGCATCTGAAAAAACGAGCGATTGCCAGTCCGGCGCGAGGTCTACTGCAGGCGTGGCACCATCGCTGAGCGAGGGGTCTGAGAATTGGTCGAATCCAAATTGATCTGATTGGAGCAAGCCGGGCCGTAGTGCCCTGCTGTCTCTCTCAAACAATAACTGCTGCGCCGAGGGATCAGTAAGTTTCTGGTCTGCACTCAAGCGCCCAAGCAACAAGAGGGTGTGAGAGCCTGGAGACCATCGATGGTTCCATCCTCCCAACAAAAGGCCTGGCTCCTGATTCTCCTCAAAATCAAGCCCTGGCGCCAACGGGCGGTTATCATAGGTCTCAAAATTATCTCCGCTCGCCTGGTTCGCCCATTTTCCCAAAAAGTAAAATATATCATCAGGGAGAGGTTGCCACTTCAACTGGGCGTAGAGTTCTTCAAGGTTCGCCTGCGAATTCGGGCGTGTGCCTTGGTCGTCGCGGTAATAAGCATCAATTCCAAAGCTTACGTTCCCATGGGTACCAAATACCGAGGCGTTAGAAAGAAGCTCCTCAGTGCTACGCCATTCACTGGAAAAACTTCCTCCAATCCCATCTTCCTCTAGGAGTTTAGAATACTCCTGCTGGGATACGAACTGGGACAACTGACCTCCTCCTACGGGAGACATTAGGTTGGAAAGAAGCAGCTCATTGAACCAGGGAGTTTCATATCGGAGCTCGATCCTTTTCCGATCCCTCAAGGCGTCAAAAGAGTTGGCCAGAAACAGATGAGCTGAGGAGTTGGTATAATCATTTTCAACTGCGAGCGTAGCCTCGCGAACTGCAACATCGCCCATCCCGGCATTCTGGTAAATCTTCGCAAGATTAGCGTTCCTTACCGCCCTGTCCTGGTCGAGTAGTTGCCGGGAACGGAAGACCCGGCGATTATTATTGAGCTCTATTGACCTCTCGAGTTCTGCAATAGCCTCATTGGGACGATTCCCTTTCTGTAATTCCAGAGCAGAATAGAGCAGGGGCGTAGGATCATTAGGATCAAGGGTCTTCGCTAGCTCCAGGTCTTTACGTGCCTCCAAGGGACGTCCCTCCATACTGAATGCTTTTCCCAGATAGCTATGAAATCCTGCAACCGTCGGCTCCACAGTGGCCGCTGTCTGAATGTCCGCCCGACCGCCTATGAGATCTCCTCTCTTGATCTTCGTAAGGCCCAGTCCTAGCCAACCGTTCCCCAGCGCTCCATCAAGACGCACTGCTTCTTTGAATGATTCAGCCGCCTCCGAGATGTAGTTATCTGCGCTAAGGATAAATCCCTTCAGCGCATGGGCCTGAGCGTTCCTCGGGGCAAGCTGTAACGCTTTGGACAGTGCCGCACCCGCTTCGCCTGTCCGGGCGAAAGAAAACTCTAACTCAGCCAGTCTCGCCCACGCATATCCATTGTCGGGGGCCAGCGTGACAGCTCTCCTTGCCGCAACCCGAGCACCAAACAAGTCAGAACGCGATTGGAGGTAATAACTTTCCGCTAAAGCTTCTCCCATGGTGGTCAGGACTTCCTCACCCCACTGCTCCTGCTCGGTGAATTTAACCGCAGCGATCATCCGTTCGAGAGCACGGCGCACTGGGTGGTTCTTGTTGACCAGGTCAAGCGAAGCGCGTGCCTCATCGATCTGCCCGACTCCAAGCAGAATCCCTGCCTGATAAAGTCTCCCCCCAACGCCTAATTCAACTTCCTCAGGAAAATATTCTATTGCTCCAAGTAAGTCTCCTTCGCGGTAGGATTTTAATGACTTCGCAACTACCTGCTGGTCAGGGGCGCTCATTTCGAGGTCGGACGGCTCGAGAATGGCTGGGTAATATAGTGCCCATTGGAGTAGGTTCGTGCTGATGATAGACGCTGTTTTTCGCGGTGGCTGTCCAGGTAATGCCTCGCCAGCCTCACCAGCTTTTAGCTCTAGTTCTCCCGAGGCATTTTTCATCAAGACTCTTCCTTCGAGCACTTGAAATTTTGACATGCCGCCCTCGGAGACTTCCACGAAAAGTTGGGTCCCCCTCATTGCCCCGTTCGCCGCCGGTGTAGAAATATCGATTTCGCCATCTTTGGCACGGCTGAAAATAAAAGCGGCACCTCGGATAAGATCTAATTTCGACTTGTCGTCTTCAAATAGTGCTGAAGTCAGCTGAACGGTGGTAAATTGCTTCAGACGCATCGTGTAGAGATCCGTGAGCTTAAGCGTGGCTCGACTTCGCTGTCTCGTTCTGAATCTATCTCCAACCGCTAGAGATAGATCTTTTGCGGCAGGTTTCCACGATCCTCCATCCCGTGCAGCTTGAGCGATATTCTCGACGGATAGGACCTTTGCATCCTGCCCATCGGTTCTGCTGACAACGTTGCAGCAGATAAGCCCCAAAGACAAAATTCCCCTGAGCAAACCCGATCGGCAGCAAAGCAATCGACTTGCCTTTTCCATAGGCTGATAGCGCTTAGCGCCTTCCGTAATTTCAAACAAGTCGAAACGGTCGATATCCATAAACCTCCCTCAGAAGGGATTGCGGCATGTTTTTAGTGCGTCTACGCGACTTAACCCTACACCGCTGTCGAGAGCCCGAGCAATCGTTGAGAGTAGATCGACTCATTCAAATGATCAGCCTGGACTTCTAGCCGCGCTAAAATTTGTCTTTTAGATCCGGAGAAAGGGCCAAGTATTAAAACCCTGATGAGCGATAAAGAATTTTTCTGCAGGACCGATAAATTCGTTCCCAGATTGTCCAGGTTGCTCGGGCAGGCCGTAAAAATCGGACAGCCCAGCTTGGCCTGCGTCCTTGTTCTCATCTTCGGAAATACAGCTCTCGGGCAGGCGCCACCCAATGATGACTTTATTAGCTCCGAGGTTCTTTTTGGAGCATCGGGAGTGGTGCTCGGTACTAACGATAATGCTTCTCTTGAACCAAGCGAACCCACAACGGTTGATGGATTCCAAGCGTATCGATCCGTATGGTATTCTTGGGAAGCTCCAATATCGGCAGAGGTTACGGTAAGTGTCCTTGGGGACTTCGATACACAGCTTACCGTTCTGGAAGAGGCTGGTGACACCCTTAGTGAAATCGGAGAAAGCGATAGCGTAATAGCCTCCGAGGTTGAGACGCTTTTGGTGAACGCTGTCGCGGGGCGGAGCTACTGGTTCAGGGTCAGTAGTGCCGACAATGAGTCCGGGGATTTCTCTCTGACGTGGACATCACCGCTACCTGTATTAAATGACGCCTTTACGGGGGCCACTTTACTTTCCGACCTGGACGACTTTGGCTCACTCACCGGCTCCAACGTCTCCGCGACAATGGAAGAAGACGAGCGGGCAGAAACGGCTGGCTGGAGCTCCGGGAGTTCGGTCTGGTATCTGTGGGAAGCTCCAGCGACCGGAACCTTTAGTATCCGGGCCAGTGGAGATTTTGACACCCAACTGACTCTATTTGGTGGGGAACCAGATTCATCACTAGGAGACCTCGACTTGTTGGACGAAAGCGACCCTCAGGATTCGAGCGGAGATTCAGTGGTCACCTGGGACGCAATCGACGGCACAAGTTATTGGCTTCGAGTGACTGGGTACGATGATGAGTCTGGTGACTTCACTCTGGACTGGTCCATCCATCCTGCTTTCCAGCCAGTCTATACCTTTGCAGCGTCAACCGGCCGCATGCCCCAGATGTTACTCCAAGCCGTTGATGGCTCCTCCTATGGCATAGCGAGCATTGGAGGAGAAAATGATTATGGAACGATCTTCAGAATAAGCCCATCAAATGAGGTTCAAACCCTTGCTGAATTCACTGGAAGTGTGGGGCCTGTTCCGGGCACTGGATTCGAGGCAACCCTCCTCCAATGCCGGGACGGGCAATTTTACGGAACCGCCCGATTTGATCAAAGCGAGCGCTTCTTCACAATGACTCCAGAAGGAGAGTTTACAATTCTCTACGAATTCCCAGAGAGTATTCTGGTAGGAGGTGGCCTCGTCCAGGGAAGCGATGGAGACTTCTATGGCACGAGCATGAATGGCGGAAACGAGGGCAACTCGACGGTATTCAGAATCTCGGCCACGGGGGCTTTTAGTCATGTTGCAAGTTTTGACGGTCCCGTTGAACCTGCCACTACGTTGGTGGAATGTCCTGATGGTAGTCTTTTTGGCACTACCGAGTCCGGTGGAGTTCATGATGCCGGAACAATTTTCAGGGTGTCTCCCGCCGGGATCATTACTACCTTGTTCGATTTTGGAACTCTTCAGGCATCGAATTTTGGGCCATATCACCTCATTCGGGGCCGCGATAATAACTTCTACGGCACAACTGCTTTCGGTGGGAACACGGGGCAAGGTAGCGTATTTCAAATAAGCCCTGAAGGGACATATGCCGAAATTGTATCATTCGATGGGTTGGGTGATCCAAGCCAAGGCAGCCAACCTTTCGATGGTCTCATACAAGGGGTTGATGGGGATTTCTACGGCACCACTCAGCTCGGAGGATCCGGGGATAGTGGCACAATATTTAGGGCGAGCATTTCAGGAACGTTGACCACCGTGATCGAGTTTACCGGTAATGGAGGAGCAAATATAGGATCGGTCCCGAACAGCCTTGTCCTCGGGGGTAATGGAGAACTCTATGGCACTACTCAGGCGGGAGGATTCGGTAGCAATGATGTAGGGACCGCTTTCCGGCTCGATTCTGATGGGTCCATGACGACCTTGGTCGACTTTGCCTCACTTAGAGGCGGCGGGGCTGGAGCGGCGCCACTTGCTGCGGTGGTCTTGGGGAGTAATGGCTACTTTTACGGCACAACTTACTTCGACGGTGCGACAGACTCAGGCACCGTCTTTCAAATGACCCCGGCTGGTATAATCGAGAGATTGGCCGAATTTACTGGGACCGCAGGCACTCTACCAGGACGAGGACCCCTGGCTCCACTTGTGGAAGGCCAAGACGAGAATTTCTACGGTGTGACCTCAGGAGGAGGGGGCAACGATGGTGGCACTGTCTTTCGAATAAGCCCTGATGGAGATGCACTCACGTTGTTCGAATTCGACAACCCGGAGGGCAGTCCTGAAAGCCCTTTGACGCTGGGGAACGATGGGCATTTTTACGGAACCACCCCGTCTGACGGCGCCGATGGTGTCGGGACAATTTTCAGAATTACCTCCGAAGGGGTGTTCACAACACTTATTGAATTTACCGGTATAGATGGCGACAGCCGGGGGGCCAATCCTTCTGCCCTCACCCTGGCAGGAAATGGAAGTCTGTATGGCACGACGAGGGCCGGAGGTATGAATGACGTGGGCACTCTCTTCGAGCTTACGCCAGAGGGAGTTCTCATTACTCTCCTTGACTTCACGGGAGAAGAAGCCCCAGCACTTGGATCAGCTCCTCTTGGGGCGCTGCTGCTTGGATCTGATGGAACCCTCTACGGCACGACGAGTGCAGGGGGGCCGCAAGGCCAGGGGACGATTTTTAAGATATCTCTGAGTGGAGAATTCACTTCTCTGTTTGCCTTTGGTGGAAATGAAGCTGAAGACCACGGAGCTAATCCCGACGCTTCACTCGTAGAGGGAGCGGATGGCAATTTTTACGGGACAGCTGGCCCTGGGGGACGTTTTGAAAATCCTACAGTCTATATGATGACTCCTAGGGGTATCGTAACTACTTTTCATGCATTTCAACCCGGGGAGGTTCCTTTTGGCCCTCTTGTAGCTGGTCCTAATGGTGACCTTTACGGAGTTCAGTCAGCTGATGACACGGCTGGCCGAATCTACCGGATGGTGTTTCGCGGGACTCCCACCACTTATCTGCTTGCACCCCCTACGCCTCGGGAAGGGCTCAATCGCACGAACGCTACCGTTCGCTCTAGTGTCAATCCAAGGGGAGCTCTGATATCTGAAGTTCGAATCGAATTTGGACCGGAAGGAACCAATTTTTCGTCCTCAGTTTCAATCCCAACCTCACTAGCTGGATACCAGGGAATAACAGTTGGAAGAACGCTGGAAAACCTCGAACCAGGGACGACCTATCAATACCGTTTTCGCGTCTCTAGTGACCTTGGAGAATCCGTCAGCGACTCGCTGAGCTTCTCTACTCTGGCGGAACCGGAAGTGAGAGTGACTGCTATCAGCGATCTTACTCCGACTAGTGTTCGCCTCAACGGAATGGTCAATGCGAGAAATTTTGATTCTACAGTTACCTTTGAGTATGGCTCAGATGACAACAATTTTTCTAATACCGTAGAGATCGACTTGCCTGCAGAAGGTAACGCAAACCCTAACGGTCCGCTTGGGCCTTCATCGAGGATTATTCGAGGAAATAATGACACCCGCGTCAGCGCACAGCTTGCCGGCTTGGAGCCTGGCCGGACATATTATTATCGCATGATAGCTGCAAGTGCTGGAGGTTTTGCGGTAAGCGGGCAGGGCAGCTTCCGAACCCTTACTCCTCCCGTGGCAGTGCTTGGAGAAGCAGAAGCACTATCGACTACGCGCGCTCGGGTAAGAGGAACGGTCGACCCATTAGGATCTCAAGCCACGACTATCTATTTCGAATACTGGCCCGAAGACCTTTCTGTTGAGGAAGCCACTCTGGAGACTACTACCCCGGCATCTGTTTCTGGAGAAGGGCAAACAGAAGTTGTCGCGACTCTAACCGGGCTGACCCAGGGGACCACCTACTACTACCGGGTCAGGGCAGTAGGTCCTGGGGGCACAGGGCTGAGCGAAATCGGAATTTTTTCACTGAGCCTGCTTTCTGGACTCGATCAGACGTTCCCGGACCCTCCGAATCCTGCCAGCAGCCAGGTGACCGTGACCCTGAGCCCGCCGTCTATCGGAGGGTGGCGCTTTGCCGGCGAGGGCCAATGGCGCCTTTCAGAAGCGACGGTTGCAAACCTCACTAGTGGTGACCGACGGATTGAGTATCGTCCAGTCGCAGGCTACGTTCACCCACCCTCTGAGCTCATAAGTGTTAGCAGTGGTGAAAGCATCCAGGTTGATAGCTTCTATTTCCTGAGTCCCACGCCGGGAGAAGGAACCCTGACGGTTTCACTTAAACCAGATAACCTTGCTGATCCAAATGTCCCAGAGGCTTCCCGAGCACAGTGGCGCTTCATTGGCGAGACGGACTGGCGTAATAGTGGATCCGCTGTAGAAGACCTCGCTCCGGGGGTGTATCTGATTGAAAGCAAACCAGTAGCTGGCCGGGCGACTCCGCCGACGACCTCGGTTACCGTGGAAGGGGATAATTTTTCGGCTCTTACCCTAACCTATTTTGCCTCTAATGAACAAACAGGAGACGGTCCGATTGCGGTTTCCGCCGACGCGTCTGCCAACGAAGACCTACCCCTCGCTTTTATTGGTCAAATTCGGAGTTCATCTGGAGGAAGTACGGGATTTGTGGTCAAGCGCCGTGTTGTCGCTACCGCTGGACACGTCGTTTTTGATGATGGTTCCTTGAGCTTCGTCACAGATTTACAATGGCTCTTTCAGCGTCATAGCCCGGATTACGAACCCACCCCTCAAACTCCCCGGGGATTCTATCTGGCGGCAGGGTATGCAGATGCTAGGCAAGAGCCAGGGGTAGAACCTGGTGTTGGTACTCCAGACTCGCAGAACCTAGATTACGCGGTCCTTTACTTTCAGGAAGAAGCGGGACGGGGAGGTGTCGCTGGTTTTCTTGCCAGTGACGCCATGGACGAAAATGAATTCCTCAGCTCCTCAGCAGAGAAGATGTTAGCGGGATATCCAGTCGATGGCGTCAGGAGTGAGGACGTTGGCAAAATACATGCCACCCCAATCTTCAATACCCCTCTGATACCGGCCTTTGGCGAGACATGGACTAGCTCTGAAATCTACGGCCTCGGAGGAATCTCCGGGGGACCACTATTCACCCGCCACTCCAATGGTTCCTTTTACCCCTCCGCAATCTACCTTGGTGGTGCAGGCCAAGCTGTGGTCAGGGCAATCGATAGTGACGTAGTAGAGCTTTTCCTTCGTGCTGAAACAAGTGGCAACGGTGGAGAAAACAACACGGGCGGCGGCATTACTCACACGAGTGTTGCCGGGAACCTGAACGATTCTCAACCTGGAGCTATTCGTATTCTGCTTGATCCCCCTTCGGTGAATGGAGCGGGTGCGGGATGGCAGCTGGTTCCGGAGTCAAGATGGCGCCCCAGCGGGAGTCGTAATTTTAACATGAGTCCAGGAACATACAGAGTACAGTTCCGAGAGGTCGACGGTTTCGAACGCCCTGCTGAGCAGAACATAACCGTTACTGGGGGTCAGCTCACCAATATCACTTTCACTTACCAGACGGAGTCTGTTGCGAGCCCCCTCGAGACTTGGAGGCAAGCGAATTTCGGCACTACCGCCAACTTAGGCGATTCAGCAGACAATGCCGATCCAGATCAGGACGGAGCAACTAATATAAACGAATATACTGCCGGAACAGACCCTAACAGTTCAGCGGACTCGCTAAGACTCAAACGACTTACAAAAAACGGATCTACCTTCTCGGCACAGTGCGATGGAAAAGCCGGCAGGCTCTACACCCTGCAGCGCTTGAACCGCGTCACCGGGGCTTGGACTTCCCTTCCCACGCAAGGACCTTTAACTGTAGATGAGACTATCTCACTAACTGACGAAGTTGCCCCAGAAGCCGCTACAATTTATCGGGTTGAAGTGTCTCTTCCCTAGAGGATCGGGGCCTTTTGGTATAAACCGCCGTTTAGCTTGCCACCAAACCTTCACTTAAACAGTGCCCGCTCCCGAAAATATGCGAATCACGCTCTGGGGTACGCGCGGTAGCTGTCCATCCGTAGGCTCTCCAGAGGAAATACGGGAGCATACGGAGAAAGTTTCGGAAGCCGCATTATCCTATATCAAAGAGCGAATTTTTAGTGAATCTGGCCTCATAGAGCTTCGTCACCTCTTTCGGGGTTCTACCGAGGAGATTGTTAGTCAAATTCCTGTAAGCTATCCCACGGTCTTTGGAGGTGAGACGACCTGTATCGAGATTGAGACCTCTGAAGGAAACATAATTATTCTCGATTGTGGCAGTGGGCTACGTCGTTGCGCGCAAGAAATTTTACATAAGCGCAGAGGAAATGTTCTCAACGACATCTACCTCTTCGGAACGCATGGTCATCTTGACCATCGCAGTGGGATTCCCTTCGCTGAAATCTGCTTTGCAGATCCGCCAATCAATATTCACGTGTTTGGCTGTTCCGGCTTCCTCGCCTCGCTTGATTCACGGTTTGGCGTCTTCTCGCACACGACGACAGAGAGCACCTATCTCGATGATCCAGTGGACTACACTGCAATGACAGCTTCGTTCCAGGGAACCGAGCTCAGATTCGATAGTCGCAATGATGCGCCGCATCCAGACCAGGCATGGAACGTACAGGATCTAAGTGAGCCCATCAAAATTGGATCTACAACAGTCCAAGGATTTAGGTCTTATCACGGCGCCACCGAATGCCTTGGCTACCGGATTGACCATGGTGGGAAATCGTTCGTCTTCAGTACTGACCACGAGAAACTATCTCCCATTTGCCTCTCCAAAGCGAACCTAGGTGAGGACGAGCTAAACAAGAGTCTTCAGGCGGAAAAAGTGCTCCTAAGCATGTGTAGAGGAGTCGACCTTGCTTATTTCGACGGACAGTATCTACATGCAGAATACCTTGGGCAAAAAAGCCTCGGAGGAGGACCAGCCCTGTCTAGAGTCGGCTGGGGACATGGATGTATAGAGGACGTATTCGACCGA
>DIHT01000104.1 GCA_002420305.1 Akkermansiaceae bacterium UBA5689
CGGTCAGGCAACCATCTCCGCACCTTCGGCTGAATTTCTCCCGCGAAGAGTCTTGTCCGCCAATCGAGCTTCAGCTTGAAGCCCAGATGATCCAGTGGGGGAGGACCGGCAAGACCTGCAGGCTTGGCCTCGTCTACCTTTTCGTCAGAGGCTCCGAGGCGAGAAACCTCCTCCAGAAAATTACTTCGCAGAGACTCCTCTCCATCTCTGGTGTGGCAGGCGTTGCAGCGCAATTCCTGATATTGACGCTCGGCATATTCCGCAGGGATGAATTGAGCCAGAGAGTCCTGCCCCGATTCCGCCGTCAAGAATGCCCGAAGCTCCGCAGCCATCTCACCCGAAAGCTCATAACCAACCTCGGAGCACTCGGAGGAGGTAAGATCAAAAAGGCCAATCTTGGTCAGGCTCTCCTTTTGTTCCCCTTCTCGTTCGTGACAGTTGAAACAGCCCGCTGATTGCGCCAGAACCCGCCCCTTCGAAGCATCACCCTTGAGGGGCTGCGAATCCGTCTTTGCTCCCAGCGAACGAAGGAAGGAAGCCACTGAAAGAGCTTCCTCCTCATCAAAACCAAAAGCAGGCATGCGTGTCCCCTGATGAAATTCCGCAGGATCCTGAAGAAACTTCACCAGCGCCTCCGGATGAAACTTCATCCCCACACCTCCAAGCCCGATCCGCTGTCCCTCACCAGTCTCTGCAAGGGTATGGCATGAGATACAGTTCTGCTGTCGAAAAATAGTCCCCCCTTTCTCTATCCTTTCCTTTTCAGGAAGTGGATCCGCTCCTCCGGGGTCAGATCCGGCAGAAAGATAGGCCGCAACATGAGCGGCCTTCTCCTCCGCACCCTCGCCTCGAAATACAGCTGGCATGTGTGATTGAGGACGCATCTTGCGCGGATCAAGAATCCATCGGGTAAGCCAGCCATGGCGCAGTCGGCCTCCAATCCCATCAAGCGATGGCCCCTTGAGCAGCAACTCTGGCATCAGCTCCTCTATCCCGGAACTGTGACACGATCCACAACGTTTCTGAGCCACGAGGGATCGACCCCGGCGCAGAGCCGAGAATCCCTCGAGAGCTGCATCACTCCCGTCGTGACGAAACACCTCCGGGTCGATTGGCTCCTTGGAGAAATCCCTCCCTTCCCAGAGCAATCTCAAGGTCGCGTCATCCCCAACCGGAGGTTGATACTCTACAACGATATCGTGCTCTCCACTACTAAGGCGCTTTGACTCACTTGGCGTTCCAATTGCTGAAACGATCAGATCATCATCAATACGCAACTTGGCCTCTCCTGTTCCCTCGAGGTGAAACACAAGCCGACTCCTCTTCTCAAGGAGGAGTTTCCCCTCCCAACGCGCCGTGAAGTCACTGCCCCTCAGAAAGGGTGAAGGACTTTGCCCCTTTGGCACATGTAAAGTGACCGTCCGTGATTCACGGGTATCGCTTTTCCCTGCCAAGGTCTCAAGTCGCAGGATAAGGCCCTTTTCGTCCGCGGCCTGTGCCTGCATGGCAACAAGCGCGCACACACCTAGGCCGCATGCCAGCCACGACAAAGCAACTGCATGGGCTCCTCCTTGCATGTGGGTTTCTGCGGCGGATTTCCGCACAACCAGCTCTTAAGCTGGTAGCCAGACCATTCCAAGCGCGACCTTTCGGTTGTTTTAGGCTTGTGGAGGAAACGAATCCGTCTGCCAAGATACTGCGCCCCGGACGCCATTGCGCTTTTTGCACAGGCATGCGATACCCCACTCATGAAGTATTTCCCGGCCTTCCTGCTCTTGCTGACTCTTGCGCCCCTCCCCTGCCTGCTCGGGGCCGAACTCGCTGTTGCTCACTTCTTTGGTGACCACATGGTCATTCAAAGAGACAAGCCCATCCGGATCTGGGGCACCTCCCAACCTGGGGAAAACGTCAGAGTACGATTTTCTATCCGCGATCTCACCGTCAAAGCGGACGCACAGGGAAACTGGCAGATGGAACTGGAAGCTCTCCCCGTCAGCTCTCAGGGAAAGGCTCTGGTCATCCAGAGCGGTGATACCACGATCACCTACGACAATATTCTGGTCGGTGATGTCTGGATCTGCGGAGGGCAGAGTAACATGGAAGATGAGATCAGCTACGTCTACCACGGAGACATGGAAGTCTCTTCCGCCAATCACCCCATGATCCGCCTTATGACCGTCCCCCAGCAAGCCAGCCCCGTGGCTTTCACAGACATGGACCGGCTTAATGAGTTCAACTCCTGGACCCGGCGTCACGAGCAGAAAGGCAGCTGGTCTCAGTGTACACCCAAAGCCATCGAACGCTTCAGTGCCATTGGCTATATCTTTGGAAAACGGCTTCACCTTGTGTCGGGTATCCCCATCGGGCTGATTGATAATTCATGGGGAGGCACAACCATTGAAGCTTGGACCTCGAGAAGCACTCTGAAGAAGATTCCAGCAGCACGAGGACTCCTCGAGGAATGGGACAGCAAGATCGCTGCCTATGATGCTGCCGCCAGCTTGCAGGCGCGCATCCAACGCTGGGAAAAGGACAGTGAACGCAGAAAAGCCCGGGGGGAGAAACCCAACCCAAAACCCACGGAACCCGACCAGGATCCCGCCTCCGACCGTAACAACCCCGGAGCCTCCTTCAACGGCATGCTAGCCTCGTTCAGCGAAGCCAACATCAAGGGCGCGATCTTTAACCAAGGATACAATAACGCGCTGGGTAATGCGCGACCACGCCTCTACGCCTCAGTCATACAGGCCATGATCGAGAACTGGCGGGAAGCGTTTCGCGACGATGCAATGCCCTTTGGCATCATTGGTCTGACCCCAGGAGGGCAGCCGCAAACGCGGGATAACTATGAAATCCGTATGGTCGATGCAGCGCCTTTCATTCGAGAGGGACAGTTCAAGGCCGCGAAGGCTCTGAATCACGTATGTTTCATGCCTGCCTACGATCAACAGGTCCCTTTTTATCATCCCCATAAAAAGGTCCTCCACGGTGAACGGATGGCCCGGTGGGCTCTTGCAACGCAATACGGGCAGACTCAGCTCAAGTGGAACCCCACAACCCTTGAGCACACTGAAATCAGCGGAGATCATATCATTCTCTCCTTCAACGGCATGGTCCGAGTTCACGATGGGCGCCCCTTCGAGGGATTCGCCGTTGCCGGAAAAGATCGTCATTTCGTTCCCGCCCGGGCCGAATTTATCGTCAAGGGAAAGGACGATCGCAGCCGCGAGCAAAAAGATGAACGTAAGCTCAAGGTCTGGAGTCCTCTCGTTCCAGAACCGGTGGCCGTTCGCTATGCTTGGGCGAGAAACCCCCTGGGAAATGCCGTCAACAGTGGACATCATGAACGCATTATTCCCATCCCCTCTTTCCGAACCGACAACTGGGACTGGCCCGAAGCTCCTTTCGAAAGCGACCGCGACGAAACCCGAAATGCCCACCGTGAAGCGATCAATACGATGCGTCGACAGGCAAGGGAATGGTCAGAGGCCCGTCCAATGCAAGAGGCCCGGGTCCTTCTTGGCATCGAGGAGGAAGAAACGGTGAAATAGATCCGGACACTTCGGGTATGGAATAACGACGACCTTCCGGATTGCGTTGACGGCTCGGGCTCGCGCACGGTTGACTACGGGGTGCCCCCACCATCTCGAACCCGCAGAAGCCTTCTTGTGCTGGGCTCTTACGCGCTTGCCGCTGCGCATTGCATTGTCACCTTCAGCGTTGGCGAACCTTATCCCTCCCTTCAGGGACCCATGTTCGCAGGACATCTCCAGCAGGATAGAACCATCTATGTGCCCTTTTACAGGGAAACGAAAAACATTCCCTCCCTTCCGGCCCATGACCGACTCCTACGGCATGAAACCCTCGGAGTTCCCGCCCAGAAGGATTTTTCTAAGCTTGCCCCAAGGTTTAAAGGAGCTGCTTACCAGCAGTTCCTGATTGGGCATTCTGTTCGAACCAGCAACCCTCGCCCTGGAAACCCCGGAGATTTCCCCGGCGTTGAGTGGTCTGCCTACAAGATTCATGCTCCACTCGATAGCCCTCCAGAACTGATCGGCGAGGAGGATGTCATCCATGATTAGAATTCCCTCGCTGCATCGTGATGATGCACTGCTCCTGAGCCGGTGCGTCTACCTCGGGCTGATTGTTCTTCTTTTTCCTCTTAAATCAGCCTACTCGGTCGCCAGCCTGAGTGCAGAGCATTTCCACCCGCCGCTGGGCCCCTTCACTCTCCTCGAAGCCTTTCCCGCTCCGTGGGTAATCATTGTCATTGAATTCGCAACCTACGCCCTGCTTGCCCTCTGGGTCGTCGGTGTAGGCCAATGGCGAGTCGGCGCACTTCTGAGCGGCCTTCTTATCGTGACAAGCGGCCTGACCTACTCAACAGGCAAGATTGACCACGATTTTATCATTCTCCTTTGTCCTTTTCTTCTGAACCTTCGCGGCAGATGGCCGGAAACAAGTTTAACCTTTTGTCTGACCGTCTACTTCGCCTCCTCCGGGCTGGCCAAAATTTCATGGCTCAGCTTCGACTCCCAGGCCTCTCTTTCCTGGGCGCTGACCTACTTTTATGGTTACGGCAAAAGCGCCCCTCTTCTCGCTTGGTCTCTGGAACACCTCCCTGGATGGTCGTGGGAGTTGTTCGATCAGCTCACCGTCTGGTTTGAGCTCTGCGTCCCCCTTGTCATCCTGCGCGCCTTCCGGCGTTGGATCTTGCTTTCTATTCCTCTCTTTCACCTCACCACAGTACTCCTGCTGGGAATTGATTTCTCCCGCCTGCTGCTAATTTATCTTCCGCTCATTCTCCTTTTTTGTGTTCTCCCCGCTCACACCTCCCGCGTCATTCCCTCACGAGTTCGCGCGATTCTTGTCACCTCTTGCCTGCTAGGGCTTGCACTCTGCGTTGCGCAGGGGTGGCTTTTTGGAAAATCGCCCCAGTCCCTCCTGCCGCTGGAGAGACCCGGTCTTTTGCTTTTCCCCATACTTGAAGGCCTCGTCATAGTCGGGTTGCTCGCTCGTCCCAAAGCCCTCTCAACAAAAGCACCCGACCCTTGTGAGTCATCGCTACCATGAGCTTCTCTCGAACGAATCCCGTTCTGGCTCGACAGCAAAGTCCTCCTCTTGTTTGGATCCTCCAGTTTTCCTTTCCTCCACAGACGCTCTACGCGCGAGGGTAGAGAAGTCGAATCAATGAAGACCCTGTTTCCGCCACGACTCCTGATTCTGCTCGCCCTCATCGCCTGCCTGACAACCCTTTCCTGTAGCAACAGGCCCAATACCCAGGTCAACGGCCCTCTCGTCAGCACAGTCCAGATTTGTGCCATGGCAAGTCGAGGGGCGATTCTGGCTAAGGTTCGCAGCCCGATCACCTCAACAAGAATGGGGCTCGCGATGCTGGCAGAGCGGACCGAGGAGTTGTTCCGGGGAAACATCCCCTTTCCACTGGACCCCGGCCCTCGAGCAGCAGGACTCCCCGGTAGCCAGGAATTCTCAACAGGGCTGACTCGGATCGGGCTTCCCGCACCTGAGCTTGGCACCGTTGAGATTCTTCTCGATGGGAAAGAATTTTTCCCCGCCCTGGAAGAAGAGCTTCGCCTGGCCCGTGAGTCCATCGACCTCCAGCTCTACATCTGGGATAACGATGATATCAGCGTCGCCTACGCTGACATGGTGAAGCAACGAGCAAGGGCTATCCCTACCAGAATTCTTCTGGATGACATTGGGTCCACGATTTCCGCAAGTCTCAACCCAACCACCCCAGGCCCTCCGGGATTCCGAGCCGTTCCAGACATTACTACCTATCTTCGCCGCGACTCAGAGCTCCAGCTTCGCCGTATTCTGGATCCTTGGGCCATCATCGATCATTGCAAGTTGCTCGTTTTCGACGGCAAAACCGCCCTGCTCGGAGGAATAAATATTGGACGAGAATACTACTCAGAATGGCACGATCTGATGGTTCGCGTCAAAGGTCCCGTGGTGAACCAGCTCCAGAATGAATTTAACAAAAAATGGCGCACCGCCCATCCACTGGGAGACCTTGCTCTTCTCTTCCCGCCTCCGCCCTCACCCGCGAGAGCCGGTTTACCTTCTTCCAAATCATTCCCGGTTCGCATTCTGAGAACCAATCTCCTTGAAGGCCGCCGGGAACCCCTCACTGCGATCCTGGAAGCCATCAGAGCGAGCCGCAGCCGCATTTGGATTGAGAACGAATACATCACCAGCGACCGCATCCTTGATGCTCTTCTTGGAGCCTGCCGGCGCGGCGTTGACGTCAGGGTAATCATTCCCAAACTCCCCTTCGAAGAAATCATGGAGATTGCTAACCACCAGGCTGCAGGCGAACTCCTGCGAGCTGGCGCCAAAGTCTACCGCTACCCCGGGATGACCCACATGAAAGCGGCTATCTGCGACGGATGGGCAACTGTTGGCGCAACGAACTTCGATACCCACAGCCTGCAGATCAGCCATGAGCTCAATATCTCTTTCAATGATCCCAGAACCGTTGAGACCCTCGCGAGGCGTGTTTTCAAGGCCGACTTCGCCGTCTCCAAGTCGCTTACCATTGAGGATACCAAGCACTGGCTAAACCCCATCGCGGAAACCCTCGCCGATCAGCTTTGAGGAGCGCCTGACAGCGCAGCCTCAGCACGTATCGGACGAGGGCGCAGGACAGGCAATCAAGACCGTTAGCGGACAATACAGGTCTCCACTCCATGCTTGAGGGATTTGAAGGGGTCCTCCCATGTCGGAATAAACTCCTGCGCGACGTAATCTGTGAATCCCGTCTTAATGATCTCCCTGATAATCGGCGGATAATTGATCTCCTGACTGGCGTCTATCTCTCCCCTACCCGGATTTCCCGCCGTGTGGTAATGCCCGATGTAATCCTTGTATTCCCGGATCCGCCGAATGACATCCCCATTCATGATTTCCACATGGTAAATATCAAAGAGCAGCTTGAAGTTCTCCGAACCTACCTGCTTGACGAGATCCACACAAAAATCGACATCGTCCCCGAAGTAGCCAGCATGGCCGGTCATCTTCCCCTCCGTGGCTCTCGAGTTAAGGTGCTCAAAACAGATCGTGATCCCTTTCTTCTCGGCAAGAGGAACCACCTTTTTCCACGTATCCACACAGAGCTGAGCCGCCTTGGCATCGTCCATCCCGTCGTATCTCATTCCCGTAAAGGTAATGACTCGCTTCGCCTTGACCTGGCTTGCCACCTCGATGCCATCCTTCAACTTTTCGATCACCATTTCCGTATATTTTGGATCACATGGCCCCTGCGCAAATCCATGGCTTCCAACCAGGGAGATCTCAAGACCAAGTTCCATCACATCCTTATAGGCTGCCTGCGGAATTCCCTCCATCCCGTGCATGCCAAGCTTGACGCACCACTCTCCCAGCTCTTTGGGCTTCACCCCTCGACCCCCAAAACACCAGCCCATCACTGAGTGCTTGAACGGCGTATCAATTTTTGCGGGCGCAGAGAGACCTCGTCCGGCAGACAGACCAAGTCCCCCTGCTGTAAGGGCCGCTCTACTGATAAAATTTCGCCTAGAGAAACTCATACGGTCATCGTAAGACAACGGAAGGCCAGTTTCCAACCCACAAAAACGCTTAGGACTTTGCGGGCCCCGGGAGACTAGCTAGAGAAGATGTTCACACCCTCTATTCCCGTGTCTGTTTGCCACTTCTTTTTTGCCCACGCCGCACTGCACCTCGCCCTTCTCTTATCTAGCCTCTGTAGCTACGCCACCGGAGAGCAGGAGGGCAGGAGAACAAAGGATCTCCCTAATTTTATTGTTATTCTGGCTGATGACCTTGCCTGGGACGATATCGGCGCCTTTGGCAACACAAAGGTTCACACTCCAAATCTCGACCAACTTGCCTCCCAGGGAATGTGCTTCGATCAGGCGTTTCTCACCTCCAGCTCATGCTCCCCGAGCCGTGCGAGCATCCTCACCGGCCGATACCCTCACCAGACAGGCGCGGAGCAGCTCCACTGGCCGATACCAGAATCGCAGAAAATTTTCCCTGAGCGCCTGAAGCTTGCAGGATACTTTGTCGCAGCAGCAGGCAAATGGCATCTCGGCGAGGCCATGCGCGAGCACTTTTCCATGGTCCGGGAGGTGGACACTTCAGGTTTCCAACTCCCCGCAAATCCGGGAGCCGGAGCCAACGATAAGTTTGCGGAGTCCTCGACGGGTGATGATCGGAGCGGATGCACCGAGTGGGTAAACCTTCTGCGTGAAAGAGATCCACAAAAGCCCTTTTTCCTCTGGCTCGCAGCCGTCGACCCTCACCGTCCCTATGAGGATCGGATCTCTACACAGCCTCACCCTCCGGAGGACGTCCTCCTCCCTCCCTATCATCCGGATACCGATCTGGTGCGCCGGGACTACGCCAGATATTACGACGAGATTCGCAGGCTTGACCGCTTCGTGGGGCTCGTTCTCAACGAGCTCGAGATCCAAAAAGCAGCTGATAATACGATGGTGATCTTCCTCAGTGATAACGGGCGTCCTTTTCCTCGTGATAAGACCTCTCTTTACGACAGCGGAATTCGGACACCACTCATCATTCGCTGGCCGTCTACGATCAAGCCTGCTTCACGCTGTCGCCAACTTGTCAGCGCAATTGACCTTGCTCCTACAATCCTCGCTCTTGCTGGGTTCCCGGCCGGGCCGTCCTACGTGGGAAAAAGCTTTACCTCGCTGCTCGAGGGAAAAGACACCGCTATCCGTGATGCAGTATTTGCCGAGAAAAACTGGCACGATTATGAAGACCGCTCACGCGCAGTAAGGGACAAACGCTTCAAATACATCGTGAACCACTATGCGGATCTTCCGGCAACGCCCCCGGCCGATGCGGCCCGAAGCGACACCTTCAAGGAAATGCAGCGCCTGAGGGCAGCAGGAACCCTGCCGGAGGTGCAATCCAGCTGCTTCCTTGCACCGAGACCGCGGGAAGAGCTTTACGATCTCAAAGCAGATCCTCATGAACTCAGGAATATCGCAGGACTGCCTGCTCATGAGGACACGCTCGCGCGCCTGCGCGCTGAGTATCGGCAGTGGCGGGTCCGAACGCAGGAAAAGACCCCTCGGTTGAGAACTCCTGATGAGTTTGACCGGATCACAGGCAAACCAACCCCGGCCCGCATCCGCCCCCGTTGGTCGAAACAGAAGATGATCGAAGAAGGTATTCTCCTTCCCTGATTTATACCGAGGCAGGCGTCCCTCTAACTGTCGGAGTCGATTTTTTGCAGGTCCGCCCTCGTCTCGGCGTAACTCCGGTCATACGCAACTACCCGGGGGTCGGGTTCCTCTCCCCGGTTCTTGCACACCTCCCTGTAAAGATCAGGCCACCAGTTATGGTGCTCAGTCAACCCCTCTTCCTTCCACTTCTCCCACTCAGAAACAACCTTGTCCCAGCAGGCATTCCCATATTCCGCAGCAGCCTCGGTTGTTTCAAAATCCTTCACATACCATTCCCGTCCGATCCGCGCATGCAGCACCTCATCCGCCCAGTCGAAATCCTGAATCAACTCGGAGAACGCGTCACCTGAATCCGTTCCCAGCTCCCATTCGAAACGCTTTCCGGTCTTCGACATGAGCCCCTGCTCAATGAACCAGAGAACCGCATGACGCTCCCGCGGGGTCAGCTGCTGGTTCAGCCCCTTCGACCACGTAGAATTGACCCGAACTGTAGCCGGCCAGTTAACCCCTGAGCGAGCAAAGCCCACTTCGCCCATCATGGCATGTCGAGCCTCATCCCATAGCTGACGGGTCATGTCCCTGTAAAACCCCCACGGCCTCTTGCTTCCCTCTTCTTCTCCCTTTCCTGTGACCGTTTCATAGAGAATCGAAGCCATCATTTCCGGGACATCTATTTCCCTCAGACGTTTGAAGAACATCATGAAGACCTTATCCCGACTCTCAAATGATGAGTCGTGCAAAAACTCCTCCGCGTGCACTCCCATGTTGTATGGATCAGGAAACCTCTCGTCCCTTTTAGGCGTGCTGTCATAGACAAATTCCTCGGAAGAGTAGCGTGGATTCGGCGCGGTAACTGGCTCTCTGGTTGCCGCCAGCCCACCCGCAGCTGCAAGCCAGCCCTTCAATTCTTCTCGCCACTCCGGCAGGTCTTCATGCGGGTCAGGATTGGCCTCTTCCAGCGCCTTGCAGGATGCCTCTCCCCACCCAATCATCTCCTCCAGTTCCGGTAGAATGACCCGTAAATGCCGGAGGCTCGGAGCATCAGTCAGGGGGTTGGTATCATTGCTGTATTCCTTCATGCTCTCACGCAGAGCGGGAAGCGCCACCCGATAGAGTCCTTCCATTACCATCCCGCAATCCGGCGCGTTTCGAATTTCATCAAACAAACCCTGAAGGCTCTGGTCAGGAACGCGGTGCAGACGCAGGGGCGGATGGCGCAATTCTGCAACACGGTCCCTGAGCAGGGTAATGTGTTCTGCAACAAGATGCGCATGATAGCTATAACCCATTTTCAACTCATAAATCGGCTCACAGGCAATTCGGGTCAGGAGCACCTGCCACGTGCGCTGCAACGCATAGTGGAAGCACTTCAGACGGTCTACGCAATCTTGCACCCCGATACCCGGCCCCGCAGCACCAGCAAAGGTCGCCACGCCGGCAAGCTCCGGGAGTCCATGGAGGGAACGGTATTTATCCATTTCTTGTTGATTCATCGGTTTCTCCTCCAACGGTAGCGATATTCCTCCTTCGCACAATACCAAGCCACGATTCACCCAGCATCGTCGCACAGCTTCAGGACGCCGTCCCTACCGGGGCGGCACCTGCAAAACTACCGCCCTCCCCGGTGTTCCGCGCCTCGAACCTATCTAGATTCGCGAATCTTAAGATTCCGCCAGGCCACCGTAAAGGGCCCCGCGTTTCCGACCCCATGAACCTGCAGGCCAATAAACCCACTCGGATGACTCTCAAAGGCTTTCTCGTGGACGAGATCAGAGACTTGCTCTCCATTCACCCAGACTTGGATCCGTGACCCTTTCGCTTTTACGAGATACTTGTTCCACTCGCCGTCCTTGAAGTGCTTGTGCGGCTTACGACTCTCCTCCGGAGTCATCCATCCATAGCAAGCCTCACCGTAGACGTAACCAGCTTCCGCGCCTTTGGCGCCGCTCGCCTCGATCTCGATCTGCGGACCATTCACCCGCTGCTTGGGGTCATCATTCTTGGTCTTAGACCGGATCTGCACCCCTGAGTTCAATCGATTGTGGCACTTGACCTCAAAAGTCAGCTCAAAGTCTCCATATTTCTTGTCCGTACACAGGAACGAGTTGGGACTGCCCTTCGCGGTAGTTCCTAAAATGGTCCCATCGACCACCTCATATGTGGCGGACCCGTTTCGCTGGGTAAATCCACTGAGATCCTTACCGTTGAAAAGATCTTTCCAACCGGATTCCTTGTGATGATCCGCCACACATGGGAGGACCAGAAGATGGCAAAACAACAGTATAGTAGCAGCGAGTGGTTTCATAATAATATCTATGTTCTCTTACGCAGGAGGGTCCAGTGATATATCACAAACGACATTCTCCAACTCCGAAATCAGGGTTCTCTCACTCTGCAAGGTCAATCCGGATGAGCTCCTTGTCGTTTCGGAGAAAAACGGAACGCATCGCAAAGGCGGGATGACTCCAGAGCACCTTCCTTGAGCCAGAAGTGTTAGTGGGCTCCAGAACCCGCGCACGACTCACCTCGCGGTATCCTTGCGGTGAAAGCTCCGCCACAATGAGATCCCCCATTTCGCCAAGGATCCAGAACTGCTTGTTGCCTGGATGGTAGACCAGAAAGGCGGTTCCATACCGTGGAACTCTGGACCGGGCAGCGATTTCCTTGGAGAGGCAGGGAGCTCGACTTTCCCAGAGGCGCTTTCCGGATTCCATCTCTACCGCCATCAACGCGCTCCTGTCGACGTCAACGCCATAGATAATACCATCCAGAAGATAGGGCGTACTATTGACAGGGTATACTCCTTCTTTCGGACCACTCCTCCACAAAATCTTCGCTGCAGGGCGCTCATTACTTAATTCGATCATTCCGCCGATACGATTGTATCCACTAACGAACAGCCTGTTGCCCAGCTTTCTTGGCATCGCGATTGCTGATCCATTCGTCGGCTTTATTGGCACACTCCAATATACCTTGCCAGTTTCTGGATCGTGTCCCGTTACCCCAGCTGGATGCCAGGCAATGAGCTGCTGGGCTCCTCCATGGTCCACAATCTGGAGAGGACAGTAGCCACCATGACGTGCGGAGAGAGCCCTCCATATCTCCTTTCCCGTCAGACGATCGAAAGCCACGATCAGCGAGCCTTCCCCTCCAACCATGCAGATGATCATCTCCCCATGGACCAGCGGGGGAGAGGAGTGCCCCCACATCGGTAGAGGTGCACCGTACTCCTCTGCTAGGTTCTTCTGCCACTGGACCTTCCCGTCCGTTGTAAAGCAGGCAAGGTGACCCATGGTCCCAAGTGTGAATACCTGATCGTCCACCACCGTCGGAGTCGCTCTGGGTCCCCCGGGATAAGACACCTCATAGTCTCGCCGCTCTTCATGACTCCAGAGCATTTTTCCCGTTGAGGCGTCCAGACAAAGAACTCTTTCCCTGCCCGCCAGTTTTGCCTGCGCGCCCGCATCATTAATGATTTTCCCTTCGTCAATGATGAGATCCATCAGGTAGACCCTTCCCCTGGAAACAGCGGGGCCGGAATAACCGGTGCTTACCGGCGCCCTCCAGACCACAGCGGGACCTCCCTCCGGCAATCGCCGGACCACTCCTTCCTCGCGCCATGTTGCGTCTCGACCTTTACCGAGCCACTGAGGCCAGTCATCAGCCTTGAGCGGGCTGATTCCGCACAGCAACGCTGGCAGCAAATAAAGCAATCGATTCATATCGTAAACCATCGGGCCGCAAGCCACCCTTATTGTCAACCCTACCAGTATATTACTCGATCACCATGATCCGGCTTTTTCTCCCTTTCCTGCTTCTCCTCAGCTCTCCCTATTTTGCCGAAGGGACTAACACCCCCAATTTCATCCTCTGCATGGCTGATGACCTGGGATGGGGAGACTCCGGGTTCAATGGCCACCCAAAGATCATTACTCCTCATCTCGATGAGATGGCCGAAGCGGGGGTGCGGCTCACCCGCTTTTACGCCGGAGCTCCAGTCTGCTCCCCAACCCGCGGGAGCTGTCTCACGGGTCGTAATCCCTTCCGCTATGGCATTCCGACCGCCAACACTGGACACCTCCGCGAGAAAGAAATCAGCCTTCCAGAGCTTCTCTCCATGAAAGGGTACACCAGCGGTATGTTCGGCAAATGGCATCTTGGCACTCTCAGCCCTGACTTCAGTGGCAAGGGGGCCGGGCGGAAGGCTGGGCGGAACTTCATGACTCCACGGATGGCGGGTTTCAGCGAGTGGTTTGCCAGCGAGTTCTCAATCGCCACTTACAACCCCTACGATCCTGAGAATGGGCATTGTGCGGCCGCTCGCGACGGAGACATGCGGGCCCTTTTCTGGCATAATGGAAAACCACTCGCTGAGCCCCTCAAGGGCTGCACCTCCAAGATGGTTATGGACAGGGCTCTCCCGTTCATCAGCCGTGCCACGGAACAGAAAACCCCATTCTTTGTCGCTATCTGGTTTCACGCTCCCCACCTTCCGGTTGTTGGTCATCCCGAGTATATGAAGGCCCACTATCAAGGCCTGCCCGATAATCAGCAGCAATATTTCAGCTGTATCACCGCACTCGACGCCCAGATGGGGCGGCTTCGCATGCATCTCCGAAAGCTCGGGATCGAAAGCAATACCATGCTGTGCTTTTCAAGTGACAATGGACCGGAGGGAAATCCAGGACCGCGGGGAAATTCACAGGGAACTGCCGGTGATTTCCGGGGACGCAAACGCAGTCTCTACGAGGGAGGGTTACGTGTCCCCGCGCTCGTCGAGTGGGCCGGTACATTGCAACCCCGTGACGTCAAGGTCCCATGTGTCAGTAGCGATTACTTTCCCACAATTTCTGCTATCGCTGCCCTCCCACTGGCCAAACGGCCCTACGATGGCATCAATATTCTTCCAATCCTGACAGGGAAACAGAGCCAGCGGAATCACTCCATCG